>VGAF01000034.1 GCA_016870855.1 Actinomycetota bacterium
CGCCATTAGCTCCAGTGACGGCTGCGAGTTGTCCTAGCTCGACTGAGAAGTCAACGCCCCTTAGCGCAGAAATAGCCCCGTGAGAGACATTTAAATTTGTGACAACTAAGCCGCTCATTTGCGAGCCTTTGAGTGAGTTCCGAGATAAGCCTCAATGACGTTCTTGTCATTCTTTACAGTTTCCGGATCGCCAGAAGCGATAATCTCGCCAAAGTTCAAGACATAGATACGATCGCAGACAGACATGACAACATCCATATGATGCTCAACGATGATGATTGAGGTATTGCTTCGTAGATGTCTAATCAAGCTATTGAGCCACTCGATATCTTGTGCACCAAGACCGCCAGCAGGCTCATCCAAGAGAAGTATTTGCGGCTCGCTCACTAGGGCTCTTGCTATAGAAACTCGTTTTGTATCTGGATAAGAGAGCGTTTCTGCTTTACGTTCTGCAACTCCGCCAACGTAAAGCCGTTCCAAAGTGCTCTGTGATTTTGACTTTAGCGCCTCTTCGTCTTTACCACTTAAGCCCAAAGCCGATTGGATAAATCCAGCTTTAGCAAACTTGCTTGCACCTAACATCACATTCTCAGAGACAGTTAAATCTGGAAATAGACCCACTCCCTGGAGCGTGCGAGATATGCCACGGTCAACAAGTTGATAGGGCTTTGGCCACTTAACGCTCCGACCATAGAGTTCAAGAGATCCGCTCGCTGGAGTAACGAGCCCGGAGAGCGCGTTGAAGACCGTAGTCTTTCCGGCGCCATTAGGACCGATTAGTCCAAGGACTTCACCTTTATTTAAATCGATATCAACATTGGAGAGAGCTTTTAGCCCACCGAAATTAACGGAGAGGCCACGAATTGCTAAGACCCGTTCGGTCGAAGTCATCGTCGAATTCGCTCCCCGTCTTAGAACTCTTTTCGTAACTTAGTTGGTGAAGACTCTTGGAACTCTTGGACCGATTCGCGTCACAATCTCATAATTGATTGTTCCGCAAGCCTTTGCCCAAGCGTCGGCAGTGTAGCCGTCGCCACCTTCACTGCCAATCAAATAAGCCCAATCTCCCGCGTGCGCTATCGAATCGTTACCAATTTCCACAACAAATTGATCCATAGAAACCCGTCCAATAATTGGAGCCTTCCTATTACCCACAAGTACGCCCGCTGTTGAATTCGCATTACGTGGAACGCCATCGGCATATCCCATTGCAACGACTGCTAACTTGGTATCGCTCTTTGTTGTTGCAGTTCCACCATAGCCAACCTGAGAACCTGCTGGGACATCCTTAACAATATGTAGCTTGGCGCGTAACTTCATCACCGGTTTTAAATCTAAAGCTTTTGAATCGCCCATGGTGTTTACATCAGGAGATAGTCCATACATCGCAATTCCTAATCTAACTAAATCAAAGTGCGATGAGTCATTTGTAAGTGTTGCTGCAGAATTACTTAAGTGAAGTATCTTTGGTGAGATACCAGCTTCCTTTGCTTCTAAGACTCGGGCTTGGAAATTGCGGAGCTGTTCATCATTAAAAGAGTGGTTAGGTTCATCCGCGCGAGCAAAGTGTGACCAGATTCCAATTACTTCCAAGCCACCGCTCTTAGATAACTCCGAGGCTCTTGTAACGAGTGGAATCCACTCTTTCAACGCTCCGCCTCGAGACATTCCAGTATCAACTTCAAGATGCACTCTTGGTGGGATACCTAATGCTTCTCCGGTTTTAACAACTGCTTCGAGATGACCAAGAGATGGAATTGCAAGATCAATCTTCTTCTTTAGCACGCTCTCAAAGTCATCACTTACTGGAGTTAGCCAGGCGATGATTGGCGCAGTTATTCCCGCATCTCTAAGTGCAATCGCTTCATCAAGCAACGCAGTTCCAAGCCACTTCGCTCCAGCTTTAAGTGCCCGCTCTGCAACCGGGACCAAGCCATGCCCATATCCATCGGCTTTTACAACAGCGAGACCTTCAGCCTTTGTATTCGATAACAATCGCTTGATGTTGAATTCAAGCGCGCCAAGATCGATTATCGCCTCAGCTCGAGCCATTGAACTAGCCTAATCGGGCGTTACGAAGGTTGCTTTTCTGATGGGATAAAACGGTCGATCGCGACTACTAATACAAGGATCGCGCCGCCTAGAAACACTCCACCCAATAAGTCGGTAAACCAGTGGGTATTTCTAATCAAAGAGGCGATACAGACCGCGATGGTCATCAAGCCAACTACCCAGTAAAGACGTAGCCCTTCAAAGGGATCTCTATGGGTGTAACGGAAGATGATGTAAGCCAATAGCCCCCAAGTAACTAGGGCATTTGCGGTGTGGCCGCTCGGGTAAGCCATTCCATCTGTGAAGATACAGATATCAAAATCTTCGCGCGCTTTACAGCGGCCAAATCCAATCTTGGCCGCACCGACAAAGAGATTTAAGAAAATTAGAGATAGAACCGACAAATTTAGCGGCCGCCAAGAGTTAAATCTTCTCCCAATCAAAGCAGCTGCAAGAATCAAGATAGAAGCAGTTATCCAACGTAGACCCAGATCGTCAAGTCTTAAGATCAAGAATTCATTGAATCCGGTTAGCGTTGGTCGTTCGATATCTGCGACAAATTGATCAACCCGCCATAACAAACCTTCGAAGATCACATCGAGGGTGAGGAGAGCAAAGGCGATGAAGAGCCCCGCAGACCAGCGGAGCGCAACGGCCATTTCATGGCGCCGTACTTCAAGACGTTGATCAACAACGTCATCAAACCTTGCAATCATTCGACTGTTACCGACTTCGCTAAATTCCTTGGTTGGTCTACATCATTTCCACGAGCCACCGCCATTTCATAGGCGAAGACTTGTAGTGGAACTATAGAGAGTATTGGTTGCAGAATCTCTTCAGATTCTGGAATACGAATCAATTCTGGGAGATCAAGTGAATGACTTTGATCAGCAATCGCAATTACTCGAGCGCCACGAGCTCTAACTTCTTGGATATTGCTCCGCATCTTCTCAGCAATCTCACTCTTTGCTGGCGGGAGGATCGCAATGACCGGAGTTCCCTCTTCAATTAGAGCTATCGGGCCATGCTTTAACTCGCCTCCGGCAAAACCTTCCGCATGCATGTATGCGAGTTCTTTTAGCTTGAGGGCTCCCTCAAGTGCAGCCGGGAAACCCACATGACGACCTAAAAAGAGTACGGAGGTGGAGTTCTTGTAACCCCGGGTCATAGCACGGAGTGGTTCTACGGTTTCAAGAATCTCTTCAATCTTGTTTGGGAGTTGTAAGAGCGCATCAATTAATTCTCTGATCTGGTTTGAAGTTATGGAGTTCCGCTTGGTTGCTAGATACAGTGCGAGCAAATCAAGGGCAATGACCTGAGTTAAAAGCGCCTTTGTTGATGCGACTGCGATCTCAGGGCCGGCATGGGTATAAAGAACCGAATCTGATTCGCGTGGGATTGTGGAACCCATCGTGTTGCATATAGAGAGCGTCTCAGCGCCGAGCGACTTTGCATGACGGAGCGCCATCAAGGTATCCATCGTTTCACCAGATTGTGAGATTGTGACTACAAGTGTTCGCTCCGAAATAACTGGATTGCGATATCTAAATTCAGAAGCAAGTTCCACCTCAACTGGAATCTTCGCCCACTCCTCAAGCGCATATTTACCAATCAATCCAGCGTGATATGCGGTTCCACAAGCAAGAATCAAAATCCGCTCGAAGTTGCCACTTAGATTTTCTAACTCTTTTAACTCAATAGTTGAAGGCCTTGGGAATCGACCGAGCAATGTGTCTGCTACAGCTTTAGGTTGTTCGTAGATCTCTTTGAGCATGAAGTGTTCAAAACCTCCGCGCTCGGCAGCCTTGGCGTCCCACGTAATCTCATACTCTTTTGGTGTGACCTTCTTGCCGGCCCAATCAGTTACAACGACTTCACTTGGAGTAACGACTACGACTTGATCTTGCCCTAATTCCAGCGCCTTCTTGGTGTGCGAGATAAAGGCCGATACATCTGAGGCGAGGAAGTTTTCACCCGAACCAACGCCAACGACTAATGGTGAGTTTCTACGGGCTCCAACAATCAAATTCGGATTATCAGATTGGATAGCAAGGAGTGTGAAGGAGCCACGCAAACGAGCGCAGACGCTCCGCATAGCGGTAGCTAAATCCCCGGAGGCTTTGAATTCTTCGCCCAATAGATGTGCGACGGATTCTGTATCGGTTTCAGATTTGAACTTATGTCCGCGCCGTTCTAGCTCTGCTTTTAGCTCTTCGTAATTCTCAATGATTCCATTATGAATGACAGCTAATTTCCCGCTCTCATCAAGATGAGGATGTGCATTTATATCGGTGGGGCCACCATGAGTTGCCCAACGAGTATGTCCGATACCACCGGTTGCACTTTCCTGGCCACTATTCAAAGCGCCTTCAAGGTTTGTGAGTTTGCCCGCCTTCTTCTCAACAACAAGCTTCTCGCCTTTAGTAACAGCGAGGGCAACGCCGGCTGAGTCATAACCGCGATATTCGAGACGTCTTAAACCTTCAATAACTCTAGATAGCGCTGGATTCGAGCCGGTGTATCCGACGATCCCACACATTGTTAGTGCTCCTCTATAGCGCGAGTTCTGATTTTACTAGCGCTGCGAGCGAAGAAGCGAATTGCTCAGCCTTTTCATTGGTATCGGCTTCAACCATCACGCGAATGACTGGTTCGGTTCCAGAAGCCCGGAGCAAAACGCGCCCACTCTCACCTAATTCACTCTCAATCTCCGCAACTTTTCCAATGACTACTTGGCTTGTTTTCAACTTCGACTTATCGACGCCCTTCACATTGATTAGCACCTGCGGATATCTATGCATAAAGCTTGCTAACTCTCTAAGTGACTTCTTACTAGTGGCGACCTCAGAGATGAGGTGAAGTGCGGTAAGAATTCCATCACCAGTAGTAGCAAATCTGCGCATAATCAAATGGCCAGATTGTTCGCCACCTAGTGAATGTCCACCGGCCAACATCTCTTCTAAAACATAGCGATCTCCAACTGGAGTTGCTACAAAACCAATGCCCTTTTTCGCTAGCGCGCGGATTAGGCCGAGGTTGGTCATGACTGTTCCGACAAGTTTCTTAGTGGGGAGCTCGGTGTGCTGGGCCAAGATTCCTAAAATGAAATCACCGTCGACAACGTTACCTTCATGATCTATCGCCAAAACTCGGTCGGCATCGCCATCATGGGCAATTCCTAAATCTGCACCAACTTCACGTACCTTTGCAATTAAATTCTCTAAATGGGTTGAACCGCAATTCTCATTGATATTGGTACCGTTGGGTTTATCTGAAATCGCAATCACTTCAGCGCCAGCTCGTTGTAGCACTTGTGGGGCAACGAAAGAAGCGGCACCATTGGCACAATCAACAACGATTTTTAGTCCAGCAAAGTTTGAATTGATTGTGGCAAGAAGATGATTTATGTATCGCTCTTTAACGCTCTCATCTTTAGTTATCTCACCCTTATTGCCAATCGGGCTCCAAGGTTTACCGAGTTGAACTTCGATTTGTGCTTCCACTGAGTCGGCTAATTTGCGACCATCGCGTGCGAAGAACTTTATGCCATTGTCGCTCGCTGGATTGTGTGAGGCGCTAATCATGACTCCGAGGTCACAATCGAGCTCCGTCACTAAGAACGAAACAGCCGGTGTAGGGAGAACGCCTACGTTGATTACATCTACGCCTGATTCCGAAAGGCCGGTGGCAATTGCACGTTCTAAATATTCGCCAGATTCCCGTGAATCTTGAGCGATGATTGCTTTAGGTCTATGTCCAGAAAACTCGCCAATATCGGTAAGAACATGAGCAGCTGCGAGAGCTAGATCGTGAGCGAGTTGCTCCGTTAAATCAACGCCAGCAACGCCTCGGACACCGTCTGTGCCGAATAGGGCCATGACCCAAACGCTAGAGGATTAGCGCTTGCTGTACTGGGAGCGCTTACGAGCTTTCTTTAGACCGTACTTCTTACGCTCGATTACGCGTGGATCGCGAGTTAAGAACTTCGCCTTCTTCAAAGCCGGGCGATTGGCATCAGCATCAATTTCATTGAGAGCGCGAGCAACACCTAGGCGAAGCGCGCCAGCTTGTCCGGAAATTCCGCCGCCATCGATACGTGCAATGACGTCGTACTTTCCTTCTGCGCCAACTGTTCGAAGTGGTTCAGAGACTGACTGTTGGTGAACCTTATTTGGGAAATATGTTTCAAGGCTCTTCTCATTTACAGTCCAACGACCAAAACCAGGGACGAGGCGAACGCGAGCAACCGCTTCTTTACGACGACCAACGCCAGCACCTGGTGCGATTACAGCGGCGCGGTTTGTGGCGCCAGCAGGAGTGCTGGAGCTAAATGCGGTTGTTGTCTCGTTCTCTGACATCATCATCCTTTACTTACCCAACTTGTTTGGATTGATTCGGGTTTGATCGACTTGAGTGAAAACATATGGAGTTGGAGTTTGAGATCCATGTGGATGGTTAGGTCCGGCATAAACCTTGAGCTTTGAAGCCATTTGTTTTCCAATTGAATTCTTCGGAAGCATTCCCTTGATTGCCTTCTCAATAGCGCGGGTTGGGAACTTCTCCATGAGGAGCGCATAGTTACGCTCAGTTAAACCGCCTGGGTATTGGGAGTGCTGGTAGGCCATCTTTTCGGTCATCTTGCTTCCAGTTAGAACAACCTTCTCAGCATTGATGACGATTACGAAGTCGCCCATATCTATATGGGGAGCGAAAGTTGCCTTGTGCTTTCCGCGAAGCAGAGTTGCGGCATGGCTAGCTAGTCGACCAAGAACTACATCTTGGGCATCAATGACATACCACTTACGCGCAACATCGTTAGGGGTCGGTGTAAAGGTACGCACGGCGAACTCGCTTTCTTCTTACTTCTTCTTATTACTTCTTATTAATCAGCTCCACTTGCCACATTTGAGGCCGCAGAGGTAGAAGGGGAAGGTTACCCGCCCCTCTCGGGAGGGTCAAAATCGAGGCGGCGGAACCCGGCTACCCTTTGCTAACTGGGTCTGAGGTGTCGTCCTCAGGCTGGGAGCCCGGCCCAAAAGGTCGGGCTCTTTACTTTTACCGCCAAACATCAGGCGGATAAATCAAGCTTCCTTTGGGAGTTTGAAAAGGCCGGTCTAGTTGAGAACTCTCTAATTGTTCTCTTGTTAAGTATGCAACTTCAGATGCAACAGTTTGAATGATTCCAAGTGGTTGACTTTGACTCGGTATCACAACTTTCACCGTGATCCCTGCTTCTACTGCAAATTTTATGGGCATGAATAAGTCAGAGTCTCCACTAATCACAAGTGCTTGATCCATAAGCCCTTGGAATACATCGAGTAAGAGATAGCTCGCTAAATTCACGTCCGAGGCCTTCTCAGATAAAAGCTCAACCTTAGATTTGGGAGCATCTGGAAGCGAGGCCTTCCAAACTCGTTTTATCAAGTAGTCACTGACTCCAAAGAGTCGAGGAAAAGTTGGTTGCACAAACCTTTCTCTTTCAAACTCGGTATGCCTTAGCCACTTCTGATATCTAACTGTTTTTCCTTTAATTGTTCTTATACCTTGATGGCCGAGCACTCGAATGTAAGTTGCCTGACGCTCTGGAGATAAGTCCCCTGAAAATCGTCTCTTCATAGGGGAAGTGAAATAGTAAATAAATGCAGGAGGGTATTTACCCATCAGCTCTTTTGAAAGTTCAATAAGGTCAAGCCACTTCAGATCTGGACGTTTAGAGAGTGCTCCCTTATAAAGATTTAAACCATCTATAAATACATGAAAGGCCATGCTTCATCATCACACCATTTACAAGTTGAAAACTAGGCTGTGGAAAACTCAGTGGCTCCACACGGGCTCTGGGCTCTCATAGACCTGGCCCTCGGCCCCAAAAATAAGGAATCGAGTGAATCCGCGCGCAAACCATCGATCGTGGGTTACTGCGATGACTGTTCCTTCATATGAAGCAAGCGCGCGCTCCAAAGCCTCTGCGCTAGCCAAATCTAAGTTATCTGTTGGCTCATCAAGTAATAACAGAGTATCTCCAGCTAATTCAAGAAGTAGCACTTGAAAACGAGCTTGCTGGCCACCGGATAGCGTTGAGAAGAGCTGTTCGGCTTGTTCGGCTAACTCATATCTTCCAAGCACGCTCTTTGCAGCTCCAAGTTGTAATGAGTTCTGTTCCCACAAAATCTCCAAGAGATTCTTACCTTCGAATTCTGGGTGAGCATGAGTTTGGGCAAAGAATCCAGTTTTTACTCGCGCACCTAACTTAAAGGTACCGGTGTATCTAACGCTCTCATCCCCCGACAATCTCCTTAGGAAATGTGATTTTCCGGTTCCATTCTTACCTAATATCGCAACACGATCTTGATAGTAAATCTCAAAGTCAAATGGTTCGGTGAGATTCTCCAAAGTTAGTGATTCACAGGTAACAACCCGCTCGCCGGTTCTAGTGCTTCGAAGATTAACTTTTACATGTTGCTCAATCGGTGGCGGAGGAGGTGGACCGACTTCCTCAAACTTACGGAGGCGAGTCTGCATTGCGCGATAACGCGATGCCATATCCGGTGAAGATGCAGCCTGCCATTGCAGGGTAAGAACCAATTCTTTTAAGCGTTTATGTTCATCTTCCCAACGCTCTACTAACTGTGCGAACTGCGCGTTTCTAGCTTTACGGGCCTCGTGATAGGTCTCAAAGCCCTCGCCATGAATCCAGGTTGAGTTTCCATTAATGCCCTGCTCGAGTGAGACAATTTTGTTTGCCGTAGCCGCTAAGAGTTCACGATCATGGCTGATAAAAAGTATGGTCTTCTTTGAATTTCGGATCTCTTCTTCCAGCCATCGCTTTGCTGGCACATCCAAGTAGTTATCCGGCTCATCAAGAATTAGAACCTCATCACTTCCCTTAAGAAGTGACTCCAGAACAAGCTTCTTCTGTTCGCCACCAGATAGCGAGTTCACCTCTCTGTTGGCTACCCGATCAAAAGTCTTTCCCAAAGCATTTGAACATGCGATATCCCATAAGACTTCTTCGTCATATCCACCAGCATCGCCCCAATCGGCAAGAGCTTGGGCATATGCCATCTGTTCCTTCTCAGTATCGCTAGCTGCGAGAGCCGCTTCGGCATTCTTTAATTTCTTCGCAGCGTTTCGAATCTCTGGTGATGAAACTGAGATTAGTAAGTCTCGCACCGTAGATTGGTCGCGAATTGATCCTATGAATTGGCGCATGATTCCAAGTCCACCAGTAACAATTATGGTGCCGCTATCTGGTTCTAGGTCGCCGGCAATCATTCGAAAGAGCGTTGTTTTGCCCGAACCATTTGGCCCAATTAACGCAACCTTTGCGCCATCGCCAACGCGAAAAGAGACATCACTTAACAACACCCGGCCATCAGATAAGGCAAACTCGATGCCGGTTACATTTATCTGGCCCAATTAATCCTCATCCCGGCGAGCAATCGTAATCTTTGCACGAGCTTCTAATTCGTTATGAGTTGGATATTCAACTCCGACAAGAGTTAAGCCGCGTGCTGGGAAAACCAAGCTTTCACTCACGCGTTCTCTCTTCTCTAGGACATCTTCGGCCCACTTCGGGGCAAACCTACCTTCGCCAACGCGAACGCATGCGCCAACTAAGTTTCTAACCATCGAATAACAGAATGCATCGGCCACAATATCGGCAATTAGAAGATTATTCTCGCGGCGCCATTTGAACTTCTCGAGCCGACGAATAGTTGTTCCTACCCCACCAGTCTTACAAAATGCAGCAAAATCATGTTCTCCCAATAGAAGCTGGCTTGCTTCATTCATCGCCTTCTCATCCAAATCGCGATACCAAGTAGCAATATCAAAACGCTTTAAGGGTTCTAATTGGCGGCGACCATCGGCAATTTTGTAGATGTACTTACGTCGAAGCGCCGAAAAACGAGCGTGGAAGAACGCTGGCGCAATTGAGATTGCATTGATTCGAATATCTTCTTCGAGCATTCGATTTAGGCGATAGATGAGATCCTCACAGCGCCACTCTTTTCCATATTTATCCCGCTCTGGAAGATCAAAATGAGCAACTTGCGCGGTGGCATGAACTCCGGCATCGGTTCTTCCGGCGACTACTAGTTCAGCTTCACTTCGAGTCAGCCCTGAGATCGCTTCTTCCATCGCGCCTTGAACGGTGCGAAGTTCCGGTTGGCGGGCCCAGCCATTGAAATTTGTACCGTCGTAGGCAAAATCAATCCGAAAACGAAGAAACCCACTCCCAGGGTTGAGAGTGGGTTCCATAAGTAAAACGAAACTAATTAATCTGCAAGAACTTCAATGACCGCCATCGGAGCGTTATCTCCCTTACGTGGGCCGATCTTTGTAATTCTTGTGTAGCCACCATTACGTGATGCAAAGCGTGGACCAATTTCAGTGAAGAGAGTATGTACAACGCTCTTATTTGAGATGGAAGCCATTACCTCGCGACGTGAAGCAAGATC
>VGAF01000035.1 GCA_016870855.1 Actinomycetota bacterium
CCTTGGCGTTGATGGAGTAGCTCGTGATGACGAGCGTCGTTTTGCGATGAGTGTTCTATCAGCTGCGCTCGGTGGCGGAATGTCATCAAGACTTTTCCAAGAGGTGCGTGAGAAGCGTGGCCTTGCGTACTCGGTTTATTCTTACGCGCAACAATTCGCCGGTACCGGGATGCTTGGGTTTTATGCTGGTTGCACCCCCCAGAAAGCGACTGAAGTAATAAGAATCATCCGCGAGATTCTCAACGATGTTGCTGTTAATGGCCTGACTCACGAAGAGTTGTTACGCGCCCAAGGCGCCGTTAAGGGAACGCTAGTTCTAAGCCAAGAAGATACAGGCTCTCGCATGAGTCGAATTGGCAAGAGCGAACTAGTCCATGGTGAAGTTCTCGGCTTTGATGAGATTCTGGGGGCGATTTCTTCAATTACATCAAGCGAGATTCGAGAACTCGCTAGCGAGTTCCTCACTAAGAGCCCTACCCTTGCCATAGTTGGTCCATTCAATAAAGAGTCAGTATTCGAGAAGGTGATGGCGTAATGGCTATAAAGGTAGGAGTACTTGGCGCACGTGGCCGTATGGGCCAAGAAGTTTGTCGCGCCATTAAGTCAACTAACGATCTTGAGTTGGTTACCGAGATTGATCTCAATGATTCACTTGAAACCCTTAAGAGCTCAAAAGCCGATGTCATAGTCGACTTCACAACTCCCGACGTAGTCATGGGAAATCTAAAGTTTGCTATCGAGAATGGAATTCATGCAGTTGTTGGCACGACTGGATTTGATGCTACGAGGCTAGATACCCTTAAAAAACTTCTTGCTGCTAATCCAAAAGTTGGGGTATTAATTGCTCCAAACTTTGGACTAGGTGCAGTATTGATGATGCAATTCGCAAAGAGCGCTGCTAAGTACTTTGAATCTGCGGAAATTATTGAACTTCATCACCCTGAAAAGGTCGATGCCCCAAGTGGCACCGCCTCTAGGACCGCCGAGTTGATTAATGAGGCGAGGCGAGAAGCGAATCTAGGCAAGATGCCAGATAAGACCGCAAAGTCCTTAGATGGCGCACGTGGTGCGAAGATCGGCGAAGTCCCAATCCATTCTGTCCGACTCCGTGGCCTAGTCGCACATCAAGAAGTACTTTTTGGCGATAAAGGCGAACTACTCACGATCCGTCATGACTCACTTGATAGATCTGGATTTATGCCAGGCGTGCTTGTTGGCGTTAGAGAAGTGAGTTCAAATCCTGGACTGACTGTAGGTTTGGAACACTATTTGAAACTAGATAAGGAGTAATCATGGCTGAGATAACTATGTATGGAGCTGACTGGTGTGGGGATTGCCGCCGCTCCAAGAGATTTCTTGATTCAAATAGCGTCGCATATAACTACATCGACGTTGAGACTGACACCAGCGCCTCCGATAAGGTGATTGAAATCAACGGCGGCATGCGCTCCATCCCAGTAATCGTCTTTCCAGATGGAACGCACCTCACCGAGCCTTCTGATAACGCGCTTAAGGAGAAGTTAGAAGCTTTGAAGCTTCTCTAAATTCTTCAAACAAAGTTGTATACCAGCGCTGAGCTAAGCGCGGCTGAGATCATCATGATGGGAAAGGAAACTCGCATTTTGAGTGCTATTGCTGCAACCAGTACACCTATTAGGCGATGATCAACGACAACTTCAGAGTCAATCGTTAACGTTTGAACAGCGACTAGAGCACTTAACAGCACAATTGGAATAAAGGTATTCACTCGCTGAATCCGTGGGTTATTTAGGGTTGATTCGGGCAGCGAATACCCCAGAATTTTTAGCAGGTAGCAAATCGCGCTTGCACCTAGAGTGGCGATCCAAAGTTCATTCATTATGACTTCCAGCCAATCACTAGGGCAATAAGTACGGTTGCAATTATCGGAAGTCCAGCGCCAAGAAATGGCGTAAGCGATAGCGCTAATAGAACTGAAAGCAGCGCCGCAATTCGAGTCTTATTGTTTACCAATCTTGGCCAAACTAGTCCTAAGAAAGCGGCTGGGACGGCAGCATCAAGTCCCCAACTCGAAGGATCTCCGATTGAGTTAGCACCGAGTGCGCCGATAAAGGTAAATAGATTCCAAAAGATGAAAACACCGATTCCGGTAGCAAAGAATCCATAGCGCATAGCATCTTCACCACGGCTCTCTTGGGAGAGCGCTACACCAGTTGATTCATCTATCGTTATCTGTGCACCCAGAAATCTTCGAATTCCCGAAAGTTTCAATATCGGCGCCATTCTCATTCCATATAAACCATTTCGGATTCCAAGTAGAGCGCCCGTCGCGATAGCGCTTAAAGGTGTTCCACCGCCGGCCATAACTCCCACTACTGCAAATTGCGATGCGCCAGAAAAGAGAAGTAGTGAGAGCGCACAGGCCTGCAGAACCGAAAAACCGCCGGCTACGGCGGCTGCGCCAAATGCTGCCCCATAGCTTCCCACCGGAATGGCCACGCTTAGTGAGTCGCGTAACACGGTGCGGCGTTCGAATGACACGCAACTATTTTGCCCCATCAATCGTGCGCCAAATACCGCGGCGCAGATAGGGTCGCGCTCGTGAGCGAGAGCCAGAACTATCCCGATATCGTATTTCGAGATGATGTAACGGTAGAACTCGTTAAATCGAGCGCAAATGATGCCGATGTAATCTGGGCAGCGCGCGTCTCAACAGCTGGCGAGCAATCACTTGAAGAGATAAACGAAGATCCGAGTAGGTCGGCTGGATTAATAAATTACCTGGCAAGAGAGCGGCACGGTTCGCCTTTTGAGCACACCTCAATGACTTTCTTCATCAGCGCGCCAATATTTGTCTTTAGAGAATTCATGCGCCACCGAATCGCTTCATATAACGAAGAGAGTGGACGTTATCGAGAATTAAAGCCGGTCTTTTATATCCCTAATAAAGAGCGGAAATTAGTTCAAACTGGAAAAACTGGCCACTACGTATTTGTTGATGGAACGGATGAACAATTCAAAGTTACCGTTGATGCGATGAAAGATACTTACATCCTTGCCTACCAGAATTACAAGAAGATGCTCGATGCGGGCGTTGCTCGCGAAGTGGCGCGTGCGGTACTTCCCGTCGCCCTTTACTCATCAATGTATGTAACGATGAATGCGCGCGCTCTAATGAATTTCCTTTCGCTTCGGACAAGTCGCGAAGGGTCGCACTTCCCAAGTTATCCGCAGCGCGAAATTGAGATGGTCGCAGAGAAGATGGAAGCGCATTTCGCTCGCCTTATGCCCATCACCTACGCGGCATTTGAGAAGTCGGGGCGCGTAACACCGTAGTAGCCTTAGGCCATGTCGCTTCCGACGCCCTTTGGCCGCCTTCTTACGGCGATGGTCACTCCCTTTAAAGATGACTTAACCATTGATTGGGCTGGCGTAGAGAAATTAGCATCACACCTACAGAGCACTGGCCACGATGGAATTGTTGTAAACGGAACTACCGGTGAGGCCCCAACCACAAGTGATGAAGAGAAGTTAGAGATCATCAAAGTTGTAAAGCGAGCTACTGGCGGAAAAGTAAAAGTCGTTGCCGGTGCCGGCAATAATGAAACTTCTCATTCGATTGAACAGGCAGAAATGGCGGCCCAAGCCGGCGCTGACGGGTTGCTTGTTGTCACTCCTTACTACAACAAACCACCCCAAGCTGGAATCGAAGCGCACTTTCGGGCGATGGCCGATGCCACTGATGTACCGGTGATGATGTATGACATTCCAGGAAGAACTGGAGTTCCCATTGAACCGGACACGATCTGCCGCTTAGCGGAGCATAAAAATATCGTTGCACTCAAAGATGCAAAGGGCGATGTGGCTTCTACATCTTGGGTAATCAAGCGTTCTGGAATCCCAGTTTATTCAGGTGATGACATTTTAAATCTTCCGTTGCTATCAGTTGGTGCGGTGGGATTCGTTTCAGTTTGTGGCCATACAGTTGGCGCGAGGCTGCGCGAGATGCTCGATTCCTGGTTCAGCGGAAACTCTTCCCGGGCACTTGCAATTCATCAAGAACTTCTTCCGGTCTATACCGGAACATTTCGAACCCAAGGCGCAATTCTCACGAAAGCTGCGCTGAAGTTGATGGGATTGCCAGGTGGAAAAGTTAGATTGCCGCTAGTAGATGCGACAGAAGCACAGATCTCACAACTCCGTGAAGATTTGAAACAAGGTGGAGTGAAACTCAACTAATGAATCATCCGCACCCCGATCTCGGGTTGCCCCCAAAGCTTTCCCCTAAGACGCTAAGAATTGTTGCCCTGGGCGGATTAGCTGAAGTCGGCAGAAATATGACCGTCTTTGAATATGAAGGCGAGTTATTGATTGTTGATTGTGGCGTCCTCTTTCCAGAAGAGAATCAACCTGGAGTAGATCTGATCTTGCCTGATTTCTCCTATATCCGTGATCGCCTCCGCGATGTGAAAGCTGTATTCCTAACTCACGGACACGAAGATCATATAAGCGCCCTTGGTTATCTACTCCGTGAGCGCGAGGATATTCCTGTTATTGGATCGCAACTAACTCTGGCATTCTTAAAAGGAAAGTTACGCGAACATCGCATCTCACCAATCACTATTGAAGTCCGCGAGGGCCAACGCCGAAAAGTCGGTGAATTCGAACTTGAGTTCATCGCAGTAAATCACTCAATCCCAGATGCGCTAGCGGTAACAATTCGCACTCCGGCAGGAACAGTCCTACATACCGGCGACTTCAAGATGGATCAACTACCTCTTGATGGCCGAGTTACTGATCTAGCGAGATTTGCTGAGTTGGGAAGTGAGGGAGTTGATCTTTTTATGGTCGATTCCACAAACGCAGATATCCCGGGATACACCACATCTGAGCGAGAAATCATGCCGGTTTTAGATCGAGTGATCACAAGCGCAAAACGACGAGTGATTGTGGCTTCTTTTGCATCGCATGTGCACCGGGTTCAGCAAGTCATAGATCTTGCCTATACTCATAATAAAGGTCTCATTTATTGGCCGGAGCATGGTGCGCAATATGTCGCTCGCATCCGAACTCGGATTTCTACATATTCCACCAAATACTCTTATTAGCGAAGATGAGATTGATGATCATGGTGATGATGTCGTATTGATCTCCACCGGCTCACAAGGTGAACCACTTGCTGCTTTATCCCGTATGGCAAATGGTGATCATCGAATAAAGGTTGGTCCCGGAGATACCGTGATTTTTGCTTCATCACTCATTCCGGGTAACGAGAATTCGGTTTATCGGGTAATCAATGAATTGACTCGCTTCGGAGCGCGAGTCGTGCATAAAGGTAATGCCCTAGTGCATGTCTCAGGTCATGCCGCTGCTGGTGAGCTGTTGTATTGCTACAACATCGTAAAACCGAGGAATGTAATGCCAGTTCACGGCGAGTGGCGTCACATGAAGGCAAATGCGGAGCTGGCTATCTCTACCGGAGTTCGTCGAGAGAACGTTGTGATTGCGGAGAATGGAGTAGTTGTAGACCTAGCCGATTCGAAAGCCAAGATTGTGGGAGCGGTGCCGTGCGGATTTGTCTATGTCGATGGCCAGAGCATTGGGGATATCACTGAAGATTCTCTTAAGGATCGTCGCATCTTGGGCGAAGAAGGTTTCATATCCGTAATTGTCGTAATCGATTCACAAACCGGAAAGATTGTTGCCGGACCTGATATTCATGCTCGTGGTTTTGCGGAAGATCTAGAACTATTCGATGAAGTCAAAGGTCGAATTGAGCAAGCCTTAGCTGGCGCAGTCAAGAGTGGAATAAATGGAACTCATCAGTTATCACAAGCAGTTCGTAGAACCGTTGGAAGTTGGGTTGGTGGCGAACATCGCCGTCGCCCAATGATTGTGCCGGTCGTTATCGAAGTTTGACGGCGCGCCTCACTCTCTAGATTTTTCAATTGCCATACGCTTTTTCGTTATGGCGCGAAAGAGTGGAAAGAAAGCAAGCGGAGTTGTTGGCGGTTCTTCGCGCGCCCTTTCTGCTATCTGGAGAGGAATTGCAAAGGCGCTTGGCGCAACAATTCGAACCATCACAAAAGGCGCTCGCGATCTTGACCCCGAACATCAGCGCGATGGAATTGGTCTACTACTTTTAATCGTTGCTCTTATCTCAGCGGCAACTTCTTGGTGGCGGTTGGATAACTGGTTTGGAAATGTTGCATACTCCTTTTTTTATGGTGGTTTCGGTCGCCTTGCTATTTTTACTCCAATTCTCTTCGGTTACTTTGCCTTTCGCTTATTCCGCGCCCCCCAAGATAAAGCTGCAAATGGCCGGCTGGTAATCGGTTCTTTATTGCTAGTACTTAGTTCTACTGGTCTTGTTCACATTGTTAATCCAAGCTCCATTAACACTGGAGCGACCGCGATGCGCGAAGGTGGCGGCTGGATTGGCTATGGAACCTCAACTCCGTTAGTTGCGCTAGTAACAGATGTTCTTGCAATTCCAATTCTGGTTTTAGTCTTCCTCTTCAGCATCTTGGTTATCACCGCAACGCCTTTCGCCACTGTTCTCTCCCTTATTACCGGTTTCTTTGGTGGCGCAAAAGAGAAGGTAAGTGGCGCAATCGAGGAGCGGAGAGAGCGCAGAATTGAAGAGTTTGAGATTTCCGAGACGCCGCCTTTTGAGACCCCGCTCGTTCAGGAATTTGCTAAGGCGGAGGAAGAAGAGATTGATGAAGAGAGTTTTGATGAAGAGTTCACGGTAGAGATTCCGAGGCCAAAGGAAGAGGTAAAACCTGCCAAACCTCAGCGCCCCGTTCAGCTCGTACTAACTTCTACTGATACCTACGCGCTGCCTTCCATGGAATTACTCCGCTCTAGTCCGCCTTCGAAAGGAAAGAGCAAGGCAAATGAATCTGTGGTTCAAGCCCTCACTGAGTTATTTAAAGAGTTTGATATCGATTGCGAAGTGACGGGCTTTATGCGGGGCCCTACGGTAACTAGGTATGAGGTTGAGCTCGGTTCTGGTGTGAAAGTAGAGGCTATAACCGCGCTCTCAAAGAACATCGCCTATGCCGTTGCCAGCAGCGATGTGCGAATCCTTTCACCGATTCCAGGTAAGTCGGCTGTTGGTATCGAGATACCAAATACTGATCGCGAAATAGTTTCACTTGGCGATGTGCTCCGCTCTAGCGTTGCAGGAAACGATCATCATCCGATGGTTATCGCCTTAGGAAAAGATGTAGAGGGCAATTTTATCTGCGCCAACCTCGCCAAGATGCCGCACCTGTTGGTCGCTGGTGCGACTGGAGCTGGAAAGTCATCGATGATCAATTCACTTGTGACATCGATTTTGATGCGAGCAACCCCAAATGATGTCCGGTTAGTTCTTATCGATCCAAAGCGTGTTGAGTTAAACGCTTACGATGGAATTCCACATCTCATCGCACCAATCATCACTAATCCTAAGAAAGCAGCTGAAGCTCTAGCCTGGGTCGTACGAGAGATGGAGATGAGGTATGACGATCTCTCTACCTATGGCTTTCGGCATGTTGATGATTTCAATAAAGCAGTCCGCTCTGGAAAATTAACCGCAGCACCTGATGCAGAATTACCGCTAGAGCCATATCCATATCTTCTAATAGTGGTTGATGAGTTAGCTGACTTAATGATGGTGGCAGCGCGTGAAGTAGAAGATAGCATCGTAAGGATTACCCAACTTGCACGAGCTGCTGGAATTCATCTCGTTATCGCAACCCAACGTCCCAGCGTTGATATCGTTACTGGATTAATTAAAGCCAATGTTCCATCGCGGTTATCTTTTGCAACTTCATCACTAGCAGATTCAAGAGTTATCTTAGATTCGCCAGGCGCTGAGAAGTTAGTTGGCCAAGGCGATGGATTATTCCTTCCAATGGGCGCAAGCAAGCCGATTCGCTTACAAGGTGCATATGTCTCAGAGGGAGAGATTGATTCTGTTGTGACCCATGTGAAATCACAATTAAAGCCGGTATATCGCGAAGATATTCTCAAGCCTGTTACATCTACCCGTTCAATCGATGATGAGATTGGCGATGACTTGGAGCTTTTGATCCAGGCAGTTGAGTTGGTTGTCTCTACTCAATTCGGTTCCACATCAATGCTGCAGCGCAAACTCAGAATTGGTTTTGCTAAAGCAGGGCGCCTCATGGATTTGATGGAGAGCCGCGGAATAGTTGGACCATCCGAAGGATCTAAAGCGCGAACAGTCCTGGTCAAACCTGAGGACCTCGCATCGGTGCTCGAAGTTCTTCAGGGGTGAGTCAAGAGGGTTAGTTTCCTCGTGAGATTCAAGTAGGGGTTGTCCACTACTTATAAGTGAGCGTAAAGTTCGCACTCCCAATCTGTGAGGTTTAGATGTCGGTCGGTACATCACTACGTGAAGTTCGCAAGACAGCAGGTCTGTCTTCTGGCGAACTTTCGAAGCGTACCCGCATCCCAGAGAGCGTTATCGAAGATTTAGAGCGAGATAACTTCAATACTTGTGGTGGTCCTGCGTATGCACGTGGGCACATCAGAAACATTGCGAAAGTTTGTGGCGTAGATGCCGAAACAATTCTTGCCCAATTTGAATCTCAGACAATTCCTCTAAATAAATCGATTCGCGAACTTTTAAATGATACAAATGCCACAACCGCCAAAAAGGTTAGAAAACCAATCTCTTGGAAAGGCATGACCGGCGTGGCAGCTGGCGTTGTAGCGCTACTAGTCTTTGGCGGCGCACTCATTACAAGCGGTGGCGGCGAAGAAAATATTGCAACACCGCAAACTCAAGTCGAAGAAACTGGACCGGTTGCAAAGAAATTTGATGGCGTTGAAGTAACTCTCCGTGGCGTGAATGGTCTTTCGTGGGTTGCCATTAGTGATAGTTCTGGCGCAACCCAATACAGCGGCAGAATCCGCCAGGGCGAACAAATGACTTTTAATGATGATCAATTGCTTTATCTAGTTATTGGCAATGCTGGCGCAATCCAACTAATAGTAAATGGTGAAGATTTAGGCGTTCCTGGGAAAGTTGGCGAAGTCCTACGCCTAGAGTTCGGCCCCCAAGCTCTCGCTAACCAGGGTTAGTTAACTTCGCCGGATAGAATCTGCGAGTGTCGGCTACTCGCGAAAATCTCAAGACAGTTGCACTTGTAACTTTAGGTTGTGCGCGCAATGAAGTTGATTCAGAAGAGCTAGCAGGACGCCTTGCCGAGGATGGTTGGCAACTAGTAAGTGATGTGGGAAGCGCTGATATTGCCGTTGTTAATACCTGTGGCTTTATCGAATCAGCCAAGAAAGATTCGGTAGATGCGCTCCTAGAAGCACATTCCCTTAAAAGCGATGGAACCTTGCGGGCTGTGGTGGCGGTGGGATGCATGGCAGAGCGATATGGAAATGAGCTTGCCGAAGCCCTCCCAGAAGCCGATGCGATCTTGGGATTTGATGATTACACCGACATCTCTAATCGACTTCGAACAATCCTAGATGGCAAGAAAATCGAGACCCATAAACCTAAGGACCGCCGTTCGCTGATTCCAATCTCGCCGGTCTCGCGACAACAAGAGTGGGAAGTAAAGAGCTCCATGGGGCAAGGAAGTACCTTCTCGCGGAAGCGGCTAGGAAGCGCACCACTCGCACCACTAAAGATCGCATCAGGCTGTGATCGCCGGTGCACTTTCTGCGCCATTCCACAATTTCGAGGCGCCTTCGTTTCTAGGAGACCAACTGAGATTCTCGATGAAGCAAAGTGGCTTGCTGAAAATGGGGTATCGGAAGTATTTCTAGTAAGCGAGAACACGACATCATATGGAAAAGATTTTGGTGATTTAAAAGTACTGGAACGGCTGCTCCCTGATTTAGCGGAGATTGATGGGATAGAGCGAATTCGCCTCTCATACCTACAACCTGCCGAGATCCGACCAACTCTCCTGCAAGCAATGATCTCCACCCCAAAGGTGGTCCCTTATTTCGATATCTCATTTCAACATGCGTCAGGCACTTTGTTACGGAGAATGCGACGATTTGGAGATGGCGAGAAGTTTCTTCATCTACTTACTCAAGTTCGTGCCTTAAATCCGGAATCAGGGATTAGATCCAACTTCATCGTTGGATTCCCAGGTGAAACTGAGGGCGAATATCAGGAACTTGTTGATTTCTTAAGCGAGGCGCGGCTAGATGCGATTGGAATCTTTCCGTACTCCGATGAGGATAAGACTGAGGCAGCCACTCTTGAAGGAAAGTTAGATGAATCAGTTATTGCAGAGCGGACCGAATCGCTCCGCCGAATTGCAGAAGAGTTGAGTTATGAGCGCGCTCAAGAGCGAATTGGTGAGCGCGTGCGAGTTCTAGTTGAAGATAGCGAGTCTGGGGAAGGTCGAGC
>VGAF01000036.1 GCA_016870855.1 Actinomycetota bacterium
TGGTATCGAAAGTTCCAATCAACTCCACTATTTCGGGTTGTCTATGAACTAAATATGGGCGACCGGAAAGGTCAACCGCAGCTTGAACGATTACTTCATCTAGTGGAACCAGCGCATCCCCAAAGCGACGAATTCCAGATTTATCACCCAACGCCTCACGTAGGGCTTGGCCAACGGCAAGTGAGGTGTCCTCCACAGTATGGTGTGAATCGACCTCAACATCTCCACTTGTCTTGACGCTTAGATCAAAGCCAGCATGTTTGCCGAGTTGCGAGAGCATGTGATCAAAGAAGGGAACTCCAGTATCGACTTCAATCTTTCCCGTTCCATCAAGATTTAGCTCAACTTTGACTTGGGACTCTTTTGTGGAGCGCTCCACCTTTGAAATTCTCGCCATGTTCTGATTATCCCCTAACCTCTGGATGGTTATCTTCTCTTCTTGATCCACGACCCTGTGTTATCTCTCTTAAAGCATCTAGAAAAGCCCGGTTCTCGGCACGAGTTCCGATGGTCACTCGCAAATGTCCAGCTATTCCCACATCCCGAACCAAGACTCCCCGGTTTAACAACTCTTCCCAGAGCTTTACAGAAGAATCAATAAATCCAGAGAAAAGTAAGAAGTTCGCCTCACTTGGATAGCTCTGCAATCCCATTGAGTTAATCTCCTTGGCAACTTCTTCGCGCGCCTCTCGCAACCGCTCTACATCTTTACTGAGTGAACTCTGCTTTGAAATTGCAGCCAGAGCAGCCGCTTGAGTCAAAGCGCTCAAGTGATAAGGGAGTCGAACTAATTGAAGCGCTTCGATAACTTTTGGGTCGGCAATCACATAGCCAAGTCGAGCGCCAGCAAAAGCAAAGGCCTTACTCATAGTCTTTGAGACTAAGACATTCGGATGGCCCTTGATCAGAGTTATAGCCGATGGATTCTTTGAGAACTCGCCATAGGCCTCATCTACAACGACTAGGCCTTGCCGCGACGCTATCGCAGTTGCAACCTTTGTGATCAACTCAAGTGAAGTTGAGGTACCGGTTGGATTATTTGGCGTTGTAATGAAGATGATTTTTGATTCGGTAGCGCTAATAGCCTTCTCAATCTGTGACTCGCTAATCTCAAAATTCTTATCTCTAGGAATTGAAATCCAACTCTTGCCAACGACCTTTGAGATGAGTGGGTGCATGGAGTATGAAGGTTCAAATCCAAGCGCTCCTCCTTCAAAAGCCAAGAGAATGGTCTGGATAATTTCATTACTGCCATTTGCTGCCCAGATTGAAGCAGAGTCCACATCGGTGCCGTGAGAGGCGTTGATGGAACCGGCGAGCGCTTCGCGCAGCGCTATCGCATCTCTATCTGGATAGCGATTCAAAACCTTTAGGCAACGCGAGATCTCATCCAAAAGTGCGCTTTGTAAATCATCACTTAAGTTGTAGGGGTTCTCATTTGTATTTAATCGAACCGGAACTTCTATTTGTGGCGCTCCATATGGAGATAGTTCACTTAAGTCTCCGCGAAGCGGTAGCCAAGATGGCCAGTTTGGACTCATGACTCAAACCGCGCCTTTATCGCTTCACCATGTGCAGGTAAATCTTCTGCTTCGGCAAAAGCCACAACGCTAGTTGCAATCTCACGGAGCGCTCGCTCGCTGTAATTTATGAAATGGAGGCCACGTAGAAAAGTTTGCACAGATAGTCCGCTGGAGTGACATGCGCATCCACCGGTCGGAAGCACGTGATTTGAGCCGGCCAAGTAATCGCCTAGTGAAACCGGAGAAAACCTTCCGAGAAAGACTGCTCCAGCGTTTCTAATCTCCTTACTTGCGCTTACCGGATCACTTATCAACAACTCGAGATGTTCAGCTGCGTATGCATTTGCAACATCTAACGCCTGATCCAAGTCATCAACTAGAACAATCGCTGATTGTTCGCCGCTTAAGGCCTCAGAAATCCTTTGATTATGTCGGGTTCGCTTTACTCGAATCCCCAGTTCTTTAACTACTTCATCTTTGAGTTGAAGTGAATCGGTAATCAATATGGCCGCGGCAATAGTGTCGTGTTCGGCTTGACTGACTAAATCCGCCGCAACTTCTCCCGCTATCGCAGTTGAGTCAGCAACTATGGCAATCTCAG
This sequence comes from Actinomycetota bacterium, assembly GCA_016870855.1. Classification (GTDB taxonomy): domain Bacteria; phylum Actinomycetota; class Actinomycetes; order Nanopelagicales; family Nanopelagicaceae; genus MAG-120802. The sequence continues at coordinate 2,125 of VGAF01000036.1, forward strand.
TTGGACCTGCTTCCGAATCTATTCCAACTATTCCGCGCAGCGCTCGCTTAGCAGCAGCCACATAGATGTTTCCTGGCCCGGTAACAATATCTACCGGTTCGCTAATTACCGCGCCAGAAGAATTTTTAATTCCCAAAGCAAGCGCGGCGATTGCTTGTGCGCCGCCAATCGCGTAAATCTCATCAACGCCAAGTAAGGCGCAGGTTGCAAGAACTAGATCGTTTGGCCAGCCGTCATTATCTTTCTGTGGCGGGGATGCAAGGGCAATACTTTTAACGCCAGCTATTTGCGCAGGCAGAACATTCATTACAACTGAGCTGGGATAGATAGCGCGACCGGCGGGAACATACAGACCAACGCGATCGACTGGGATCCATCGCTCCTCGACTTCTCCCCCATCTACAACTCGGACCGTTGACTCCCCTCGAGTCTGTGCTTTATGGACAATTCGAACCCGTCGAATCGACTCCTGAATAACCGCTCTTAGATTAGGTTCGAGTTTGTTAAGCGCTTCGTCAATCTTTGCCTTAGGAACTCTAATTTCGGCTGGGCTAATACCATCAAAACGTTCGCAGAGCCTAAGTAAGGTAGTTACATCACCGTTTCTAACTTCATCGATGATTGGTTCAACTTGGGCGAGAGCAGCCTTTACATCCAGTCTCGCTCTCGGAAGTTTCGACTGGTATCCGCTCTTAGATAGGCGCTGGCCACGGAGGTCTAGCGTTCTAATTAGAGGAAGTTCAGCTGGATTCACTACCCCATTCTAGATAAAGAGGTATTAACTCGCGCTCTGGTTTATAAGTCCTAAACGAGGCAATCTGGGCCGAGTATTGACTTTAAATCTGCGCTTAGGCTTGGTGAAGCAGTTATTTTCAAACCGTCATCTAATCTAAAAGTCGTATCTTTAACGCCCCCTTCAATCCGAAGGTGAACTTCTCTAGTACCGGGATGCGAACGGAGAATCTCTTTCATCCGGTCGACTAATGGCGGAGTGCAACGTTCAGCTTCAACACGAATTACAAAGGGTCCGACTGGAGCTTGGTTGACATCGGGAATTGAGAGATCGAGAGCGGTAAATCTTGGTGTCTCCTCACGTTTATCAACTCGTCCACGAATTGCGACGATACGATCCTCTATGAGATTTAGCGCATGCTGTTGATAGGAGTTGGAGAAGAAGAGGACATCAATCTCGCCCTCAAGATCTTCAACCGTAACAATCGCCCAATTTGAGCCTTGTCGACTAACTTTTCGCTGAACGCTAGTTATCAAACCGGCAATTGTGAAAATACTTTCATGCTCAACTTGTTCATCGTAAATCTGTGAGACTGGAACATCGCGAACGCTATTCAATACATGTTCGACTCCTAGTAACGGATGATCTGAGACATAAAGACCGAGCATTTCGCGTTCATAGGAAAGTGCTAATGGTTTCTCCCATTCATCTGATGGTATATCCAATACAACGCCGGAGATCACACCCTGTGACTCATTTCCACCAAACAAGTCGAATTGTCCGATGGATTCTGCCCGCTTAGTTTCAGAGATCGCTTCGATTGCCTCAAGATGGACCGCCATAAGTCCTTTTCGAGTATCACCTAGCGAATCAAATGCACCTGCTTTGATGAGTGATTCAATTGTTTTCTTATTGCAAACGACCGCATCTACCTTTGCTAAGAAGTCACCGAAGGATGTGTACCGACCTTTGGCGTTCCTATTCCTCACAACTGAGGCAACGACATTCTCGCCAACATTTCGGATAGCTGCCAGACCAAAGCGGATATCTTTACCACGAGGCGTGTACTCAGAATCAGATTCATTTACATCGGGCGGAAGAACTTTGATTCCCATTCTTCGGCACTCATTTAGGTAGAGCGCAGACTTGTCTTTATCATCTTTGACACTCGATAATAGGGCTGCCATGTATTCCGTTGGGTAATTGGCCTTTAGATACGCAGTCCAGAATGAAACCACGCCATATCCCGCGCTATGGGCTCGGTTAAAGGCGTAGTCAGAGAACGGAATTAGCGTCTTCCATAGTTCTTCAATCGCAAAGTTTGAGAAACCATTTTTCTTCATTCCCGCTTCGAAGTGAACATATTCCTTATCGAGGATTTCTTTATTCTTCTTACCCATTGCCTTTCGCAGTAAGTCCGCGCGAGCAAGTGAGAATCCAGCAACTTTCTGGGCAATCGCCATAACTTGTTCTTGATAGACAATCAATCCATAAGTGTCATCAAGGATTTCTTTAAGAGGTTCAGAAAGTTCTGGATGAATTGGTTCAATCCGCTTACGTTTATTCTTGCGGTCTGCATAATCAGTATGAGCATTAACGCCCATCGGACCTGGGCGATAGAGAGCAATAACAGCAGAGATATCCTCAAAAGAATCCGGGTTCATCGAGCGAAGCAGCGCACGAATGGGGGCGCTATCAAGCTGGAATACGCCTAGAGTCTCTCCGCGAGCCAAGAGCTCAAATGTTTTCTTATCAGCTAGCTCTAATTCTTCTAGAACTACTTGCTCATTTCTATTCTTCTCAATATTTAACAAACAGTCATCGAGTACTGAGAGATTGCGCAGGCCTAGAAAGTCCATCTTTAGTAGCCCGGTGGATTCGCAGGCAATCATGTCGAATTGAGTAATCACCGCCCCATCAGCTTCGCGTCGCTGGATTGGGATTACATCCAAGAGCGGATCGCGACTCAAGATCACCCCAGCCGCATGCACGCTCCATTGGCGTTTTAGTCCCTCCAAGCCACGGGCTGTATCAACAATTGCTTTTGCTTCTTGGTCATCTTCATAAATATTGCGAAACTCTTGTGCTTCTTGGAATCTCTCATGGCTCTTATCGAATACCCCACTTAACGAGATGTCCTTTCCCATGATTGCTGGGGGAAGCGCTTTAGTAAGACGATCCCCGATTGCAAAGGGGTAACCCAAAACCCTGCTGGCATCTTTTATAGATTGCTTTGACTTGATGGTGTTATAGGTGATGATTTGAGCGACTCGATCTTCACCATACTTATCTATGGCGTAGCGGATCATCTCGCCGCGCCTTCTTTCATCGAAATCAAGATCGATATCGGGCATCGAAATTCGATCGGGATTTAGAAAGCGCTCAAAGAGCAAGCCATGCTTAAGGGGATCCAAGGCGGTGATTCCCAAGCAATAAGAAACCAATGATCCCGCTGCTGAACCGCGACCCGGCCCAACGCGAATGCCGACAGATTTTGCATGAGCAACTAAATCGGCAACGACCAAAAAGTAGCCAGCAAAACCCATCTTGGTCATAACGCCAAGTTCATAATCAAGTCGATCTTGATGTTCTTTACTTGCTCCTTCTTGGAACTTATTCGAAAGCCCAATCTGGGATTGTTTTACCAACCAGGAGTTTTCATCTTCGCCCTCCGGGACTGGGAATTTAGGAAGTAAATTCTCATTCTCACGGAGCGTTACATTGCACCGTTCGGCTATCAATAGCGTGTTATCGCAAGCCTCTTCCAGATCTTTAAAGAGACGGCGCATCGTAGCGGCGTCTTTCAAGTAGAACTCTTCGCTATCAAACTTAAATCTCTTCGGATCAGAGAGTGTGGTTCCGGATTGGACCGCAAGAAGTGCCGCATGGTGCTTTGCATCTTCGGCGAAGGTGTAGTGAAGATCGTTTGTGGCAAGAAGTGGCAATCCCAATTCTTTGGCTAGGCGAAGCAGATCGGATTTAACCCGGTTTTCAATCTCAAGGTCATGATCCATTAGCTCGATATAGAAATTATTCGGGCCAAAGATCTCGCGATATGTGGCGGCGGCGCTCCGTGCCTCTGCGTATGCGCCCATTCGAAGTCGAGTCTGAATCTCTCCCGCAACACATCCTGAGGTAGCAATTAGTCCTGATGAATACTTGGTAAGAAGTTCGCGATCCATTCTCGGTTTGTAATAAAAACCTTCTAGTGAAGCTAGTGATGCCAACTTAAATAAATTAGAGAGACCTTCGTTGTTCTCAGCCAGGATTGTCATGTGGGTATAGGCGCCACCGGCTGAGACATCATCTTCGCCACCTTCGGCCCACTTCACGCGCCGCTTATCTAGGCGAGATTCCGGTGCTACATACGCTTCAATCCCAATAATCGGTTTTACGCCGACTGATTTCATCGTCTTATAGAAATCAAAGGCGCCAAAGACATGACCGTGGTCTGTGATTGCAATAGCGGGGCTGCCTTGCCGCGCAACTTCTTCTGCGAGCTGATCTATCCGCGCTGCGCCATCGAGCATGGAGTACTCGGTATGCACATGAAGGTGTACGAAGTCCTTGCTCACGGGCGGTGAGATTACTCCACTGCTACGACTAACGGGGCTAAGACTCCGAACCGAGCAAAGTCAAGGCGTTTTTTAGGTCTAAGGGATATTCACTAGTAAGCGTGATCCGCTCCCCGCTTGACGGTTGATCAAAGGAGAGTTCAATCGCGTGTAACCAAGGTCTCTTCAATTCAAGTCGCTCTGCTAAAACTGGATCTGCTCCATAAGCAAGATCTCCTACTAGCGGATGGCGGAGCGCGCTGAAGTGAACTCGAATCTGATGAGTTCTTCCGGTCTCTAGCTCAACTTTTAGAAGTGTTGCACCAGGTAAGAATTCAATTAGTGAGAAGTGGGTAACGCTGGGTTTTCCATCTGCGACAACCGCAAAACGATAATCCTCTTTCGGGTGTCTGCCGATTGGCGCATCGATAGTTCCTTCTGTTGGATCCATATGCCCTTGAACTAGTGCGTGATAGACCTTGGAGACAGTTCTCGATCTAAATTGATTCTTTAGCGCAATATAAGAATCTTCGTGTTTTGCGACCACCATTAACCCGGTAGTTCCAACGTCGAGTCGTTGCACGATTCCTTTTCGTTCTTCAGCTCCAGAAGTGGAGATTGGATAACCTCGTGAAATCAGATCACCGAGAACTGTTGGACCTTGCCAGCCGGGACTTGGATGTGCTGCCACGCCGACCGGTTTATTAATTACAACGACATCTGCATCGTCATAGACCACATCTAGTTCGTCACTTACCACCCGTGTGAAATCAAGTGGATCAATTTCGGCGGGAAGCAAGACTTGTAGTCGATCTCCGGCTTTGACCCGATCAGACTTTGCTAGTGGTTTCTTTCCTTGTAATACATCGCCAGCATTTAGTAGATCAGCTACCGCACTTCTAGATAACCCCAGTAACCCAGTAAGCGCCACATCTACCCGCTCACCCTCAAGGGTTTCATCAATTAGCAGTAGTCGCTTCTCTCGTGCACTCACTTTGGACCGTCCAGCGGATCGTCTTGTGAGCCCTTGGGTTGGATGTTTCGCATCGTCAAAATAGTCATTGCAATACCAGCGCAGACGATTGCGCTGTCGGCGATGTTAAAGGTCGGCCAATTTGGTAGCACAATCCAATCGATGACTTCGCCTCGCCAGACTCCGGGAGGTCTGATTGCTCGATCGTAGAGGTTGCCAACCACTCCACCGAGAAGTGCGCCGAGGGCTGCGCCCCAGAGTGGGTTGGTGAGATTTCGCATGTAAAAAATAATGAAACCGACGACAACTAATTTAAGTGAAGAGAGTAATAAGGTGGCATCAGTAAAAAGACTAAACGCGGCACCAGAATTAGTTGAGTAACTTAGTTTTAAGAAATCACCAATCACTCTTACTGGTTCGCGATATTGAAGGTAGGACTCAGCCCAATTCTTTGAAGCAAGATCAAGAGCGAATACGGATATAGCAATTGAGATAAATAGTCGTCGCGCGCGCTCGGCACGGGACGACTTCAGCGGCGCTCTTCCTTCTGTTTGCATAACATGCAGAGCGTTGCGCGCGGGAATACTTGGAGCCTTGCCTTACCAATTGGATTCCCGCAATCCTCACATCGACCATAAGTCTTAGTATCGATGCGCTCTAATGCGCGTTCAGTTTGTAGGACCATATCGCGGGCGTTGTAAACAAGGGACATCTCATGTTCCCTTTCAAAGGTCTTAGCGCCAGCATCAGCTTGATCATCGCCGGCTCCAACGCCTGAGGCCTCAATTAGCGCATCCATCTCGCTCTCAACCTCAGCTAATTCTTTCTTTAGCCGAGTCAGATCTTTGGCAAGCTCGCTTCGAATTGATTTCAACTCTGTTGCTGTCCAATTTTCGGCGCCCTCATCAACAATTAGAGGCGGTGGCGCGGCTTTGATTGGCTTAAGCGGCGCAGCTTTCTTTCCTGGCTTGGGTTTACGGATGGGAGGTGGAAGAACTAGTCGCTTCTCTTCAACGACCACAACATCACTCGCCTCTATTTCTGGCTTATAAACAGAGATGGTGGTTGCGCCTTTAGCGGTGCTACTTGTCAATGCAGTCTTATGTTGACCTTTAATAATTTCTGCTTGTGGCTTCTTTGGTGGAAACTTCTTAGCAAGAGTTGGCTTTACTGGCGCTTTTTTGACCGGTACTTTCTTTGCTGGCGCTTTCTTAACCGGAGCTTTCTTGACCGGTGCTTTCTTGGCTGGGGATTTCTTGGCTGGTGCCTTCTTCACCGACTTCTTCGCAGGGCTCTTCTTGGGAGCGACTTTTTTGGCAGGCGCTTTCTTAAATTTAGCTACCGCTTTAGCGAGTTTTTTCTTTAATGGCACAGCGCCGAAGGCTAGGGGTTATTAGCTTCAAATGCCACTCGCCACATGAAATTGGGCTCACTTGTTGGGCGATCTTGATGGGCTAAAATTCGCTTTGTCGCAAGACACCTTGTAGAGATTCGCAGAGACTGGGCAATCACCCGAGAGCGAGTCGGAAGAAATGAGCTAACTGGCTCACGTAGAACCGACAACAAGGTCACGAAGATATCTACCAATAATGGTAGACAAGGCGGGTGGTACCGCGGTCGAATGATCGCCCCTCCAAATATGAATTCAGTCAGATTGGCTGATTCGATTGGAAAGGGATGGTCATTTCAAAGTCACCGTATGAGGCGCTTAGTCCTCAAATTGATCTCCCAAAAGTTGAGCGAGAGATTCTCTCCTTCTGGAGCACCCAAGAAATATTTCACAAGAGCTTGAGCCAACGCGCCGGCGGTGAATCATGGACTTTCTATGAAGGCCCTCCGACTGCAAATGGAATGCCTGGAACTCACCACATTGAAGCGCGGGTATTTAAAGATGTTTTTCCGCGCTATCACACGATGAAGGGTAAGCATGTAATCCGAAAAGCAGGATGGGATTGCCATGGTCTCCCTGTAGAAATCGCTGTAGAAAAGGAGTTAGGTTTTTCAGGTAAGGGCGATATCGAAAAATTCGGCATAGATAAATTCAATGACAAGTGTCGTGAATCAGTACAACGACATGTAAGTGCATTTACCGAAATGACTGAGCGACTGGGCTTCTGGGTAGATTTTGATGAGGCTTATTGGACGATGTCGGATGAATACATCGAGAGCGTCTGGTGGTCGCTTGCCCAAATTCATAAGAAGGGATTATTGGTCCAAGACCATCGCGTTGCGCCGTATTGCCCGCGCTGCGGCACCAGCCTTTCTGATCACGAGTTAGCTCAAGGCTATGAGACCGTCACTGATCCATCCGTCTATGTTCGATTCCCAATCACAAGCGGTGAGCTCGCTACATTAAATGCGAACCTTCTTGTCTGGACCACAACGCCATGGACCTTGGTCTCGAATACCGCAATCGCCGTTAATCCAGATGTCACATACTTAGTATTGAGAACTGCCGGTGAAGAGATGCAAGAGGTACTTGTAGTTGCCGAGCCGCTTGCCGAGAAAGTAGCGCCTGGCTTCACTGAACTGAAGCGGATATCTGGAAGAGATTTGGAACGAGTTAAGTACCAGCGCCCCTTTGATTTAGTTGATGTCCCGGATGCCCACTTTGTAGTTCTAGCCGACTATGTAACTACTGAAGATGGAACAGGTCTGGTTCATCAAGCGCCAGCCTTCGGCGCCGATGACTTGGCGACTTGTAAACGATATGAATTACCCGTCGTAAATCCAGTATCCCCCAATGGAAACTTCCTTGATGAAGTGGATTTAGTAGGCGGCAA
>VGAF01000037.1 GCA_016870855.1 Actinomycetota bacterium
GTGGCAAGAAGATAGGTCACGAAATCCTCACAACAATCATTGAGCGCGCTAAGAAGTTAGGAATCAAGCGGCTATTTTGTTTAACCTTCGAAACAGAATTTTTCGCTAGCCATGGCTTTAAAGAAATTACTGGCGCACCTGTAGAGCCTGAGGTCTACCAACAACTGCTTCGTTCTTATGATGAAGGTATCGCCGAATTCCTCGACCTTGAGAGCGTCAAGCCCAATACCCTGGGAAATACCCGAATGCTCCTCGTGGTGGAATAAACGCCTAAATATTGAGGTTCTAACCCCCACAAAGTCCCATATCTTGAAGGGAAATATTGGTCTCGCCCCTCCGGGCCGCCTCTATTACGCTAGCCCTCAAGAGGCATAAGGAGTAATAAATGTTCGAACGCTTTACCGATAGAGCAAGACGCGTAGTTGTCCTCGCCCAAGAGGAAGCTCGCATGCTCAACCACAATTACATCGGTACCGAGCACATCCTCCTTGGACTCATCCATGAAGGCGAAGGCGTCGCCGCTAAAGGTTTGGAAGCTCTCGGAATCTCACTAGAAGGCGTTCGCGCTCAAGTAGAAGAGATCATCGGCCAAGGCCAGCAAGCTCCATCCGGACATATTCCATTTACTCCTCGCGCAAAGAAAGTTCTCGAACTCTCACTTCGCGAAGCGCTACAACTCGGCCACAACTACATCGGTACCGAACACATTCTTCTTGGACTTATCCGCGAAGGTGAAGGCGTAGCTGCACAAGTTCTAGTAAAACTCGGCGCTGATTTAAATCGCGTCCGCCAACAAGTCATCCAACTTCTCTCTGGCTACCAAGGTAAAGAAGCCGCAACTGCTGGCGCACCTGAGGGAACACCGGCAACATCTCTAGTTCTAGATCAGTTCGGAAGAAACCTCACCGTCGCAGCCCGCGAAGGAAAACTCGATCCAGTAATTGGACGCGAGAAGGAAATCGAGCGCGTCATGCAGATTCTCTCCCGCCGTACGAAAAACAACCCAGTCCTTATTGGTGAACCTGGCGTTGGTAAGACCGCTGTTGTTGAAGGCCTCGCTCAAGCAATCGTGAGCGGCGATGTCCCAGAAACTTTGAAGAATAAGCAGCTCTACTCACTCGACCTCGGCGCGCTCGTAGCTGGCTCTCGCTACCGCGGTGATTTCGAAGAGCGGCTGAAGAAAGTATTGAAAGAGATCCGCACTCGCGGCGACATCATTCTCTTTATCGATGAAATTCATACCCTCGTTGGCGCTGGCGCCGCTGAAGGCGCAATCGATGCCGCAAGCATCTTGAAGCCAATGCTCGCTCGCGGTGAGCTCCAGACAATCGGCGCTACAACTCTCGATGAATATCGCAAGCACCTTGAAAAGGATGCTGCGCTCGAGCGTCGTTTCCAACCGATCCAGGTAAAGGAACCATCTGTCGTTCACACCATCGAAATCCTCAAAGGACTTCGCGATCGCTACGAATCACATCACAAAGTTTCCATCACCGATGACGCGGTAGTTGCTGCTGCAACTCTCGCTGATCGCTACATCTCCGATCGCTTCCTCCCAGATAAAGCAATCGATCTCCTTGATGAAGCTGGTTCACGCCTACGCATCCGTCGCATGACCGCGCCACCAGAACTTCGCGAAATGGATGACAAGATCGCTGACGTCCGTAAAGAGAAGGAATCTGCAATCGATGGCCAAGACTTTGAATTATCTGCATCGCTTCGCGATAAAGAAAAACAACTCATGACCGAAAAAGCAGAGCGCGAGAAGAGCTGGAAAGCTGGCGATCTTGATGTAGTTGCTGAAGTTGATGAAGAGTTAATCGCTCAAGTTCTCTCAACCGCTACCGGTATCCCAGTCTTCAAACTAACTGAGGCTGAGACTTCACGTCTTATCCGTATGGAAGATGAACTTCACAAGCGCGTTATTGGACAAGAGCAAGCAATCAAAGCGCTCTCCCAAGCAATCCGCCGTACCCGCGCTGGACTTAAAGATCCACGCCGTCCTGGTGGTTCATTTATCTTCGCGGGACCATCTGGTGTTGGTAAGACCGAACTTTCAAGAACACTCGCCCAATTCCTCTTTGGTGATCAAGATGCACTTATCGCCCTTGATATGTCCGAGTACTCCGAGAAGCACACCGCATCTCGTCTCTTCGGCGCTCCTCCCGGCTACGTCGGTTACGACGAGGGCGGACAGCTCACCGAGAAAGTACGTCGCCGTCCATTCTCAGTAGTTCTCTTCGATGAAATCGAAAAGGCGCACCCCGATATCTTCAACTCACTTCTTCAAGTACTTGAAGAGGGACGTCTAACTGACGCCCAAGGTCGCCAAGTTGATTTCAAGAACACCATCATCATCATGACCACAAACCTTGGAACTCGCGATATCTCTAAGTCGCTCTCACTTGGTTTTGCTAACGTCAATGATGCCCTTGGAAATTATGAGCGGATGAAGAACAAGGTTTCCGATGAGCTAAAGACTCACTTCCGCCCTGAATTCCTAAACCGTATCGATGATGTCATCGTCTTCCACCAGCTCAACCAGGACGAGATCATCCAAATCGTCGATCTCATGACCACAAACCTCGAGTCTCGTCTCAAGGAAAAAGATATGGGAATCGAACTCACATCTGCTGCGAAGAACATCCTCGCCCAGCGCGGTTATGACCCAGCCCTTGGTGCGCGACCACTTCGCCGCACTATTCAACGTGAAATCGAAGATGCGCTATCCGAGAAGATTCTCTTCGGTGACATCAAGTCTGGTCAGATCGTTCTAATTGATGTTGAAGGCGAAGTAGGAAAAGAGACCTTCACATTTAAAGGAATGCCGAAAGAAACCCTTCCGGACACTCCTGGAGATCTAGCTGAAGCGCCTTCTGCTTAAGAAACTAGTTCTTTCCCCAGAAGAAGAAGCGGCAATCAAGGGTCACAGCTAAGAAAATCAATTAAAAGAGCCCTCGGTGCATATGACCGAGGGCTCTTTCTTTATCGGTGCTCGCGTATGGAGAGTTTTCCATCTTGTTGCGGTGAAGATCTCCCCACGTATCAACAAACTGTCTAGTCAGTTTCCCGACTTACCCCAAAAGGCCTGCCGAATTGATTAGTCATTTCCCGATTAACCGAAGATCTCTTTGGTCTTGGATGATTATCTCTAGCCACCAATCGGTACTACCTCTAACCAAACTTCCTAGAGAATTCCATGACAGAATTTCTAAGTAGTGAGAGTAATAAACTCTTGTTCAAATGCCCGGTCAATAGAAAAAACAAAAAATCTAAAACTTTTTTCTTAACTCTCAATTGAGAGTCTAAGGTTCGAAGGCTTAAAGATGCTGAATTACAAGGTTGTAATTAACGCTGGATTACCTTGCTTTGAACGATCAAGTCGTGAACGGTCTTACGATCATCACGGAATATAAAGAGCGAATCAATCACAAAGGTAATTCCATTTGATGCGCTCGATGCTATTCCACCGGCAGCCCACTTAACCGCCGCCTCCCGAAGCAACATCCGCGTCCATGTAAATGGCTCGCCGGTCTTGGCATCAACAACGACCTGTTTCATTAACCGCTTTGCAGGAGTCTGGCCGGTCTGCCATGTAAAAAAGGACCAGATCAACCAACCGATAACCAAAGTAACAATCCCAAGTCCGATATCGACCAAATATGCGCCAAGTCGAGCCTGGGGCGATGCAAGACGCTGTACTACCTCTACCGATTCATTTTCTTCCATATCTAAATCCTATTCTGACTTTCTATATACGTCACGACGGTGACCTATCGCAATCACCAAAATTATCAATTTCCCAGCGTTGAATTTATAGATCAACCGGTAGTCACCAACTCGAATTCGATAATCACTCCGGCCTTTTAACCGTCTTGCATTCGGGGGAACTGGATCAGTTCTTAGTAGCTCAATTGCGCCAAGCACTCTCGCTCGCGAGGCCGTATCCAAATCTCGAAGCTGTTTTCTAGCTTTAGGGCGGAGCTCGACTCTATAGGTCTTCATCAGAGACCAAGATCCTTCTTCACCTTCTCCCAAGGAATGTTCGGCCCAGGATCCAATAGCGATTCCTCAGCCATAGCGATGTCCTCAAGTTCCTCGACCGCATCAAGAAACTCTTCATATTGTTCAATTCCAATAATGACCGCTTCGGGCTTTCCATGCCTATTAATCACAATCGGCTCCTTCTTGCATTTATCAACTAAGGAGGGCAGATCCTTGCGAGCATCACTGACAGAGAATTCCTTCATATCCACAACTGTACAGAAAGCTATAATAAATGTACAAGGACTAACTCTGATTCCAAGCGTAGGATTCAAACATGTCGCTCCGATTCCGCCGCAGTATGAAGATCGCACCGGGGCTTCGCTTAAATTTCAGCAAGAGCGCACTCGGACTTTCATTCGGCGTCCCTGGAGCACGAGTATCAATCAACACCCGCGGTGAAATTTATGGCTCCACCGGCATCCCAGGCACCGGCCTCTACAACGTCGAGCGCACTTCGCTTAAAGCGCTAAAGGGTCGGCGCAAGAAAGCAGTTCCCGGCGAACTAATCCAACAAATCGCACCCCCAAAACTCTTCGAACCGAGAAATAAGAAAGCGCTATTCCGAGCGCTCAAAGAGGGAAACATCGAAGCCCTTGAGAAAGTTGCCGCAAAATTTCCCGAGATCAGCTACATCTGCGATGCGCTCATCTTTCCAAGACTTCTCATGGGCTCCTCCACCGATGTAAAGGGCCTTAGCGCAAAAGCTGAAGCGCTCTGGAAACGAAAATCCGACCTCGAAAACAATCCGCTTTTCTTTGAGTATGCAAAAGGTTTCGAAGTCACGCTAATCGTGGCCCCAGGAGTGAGTATCCCAATGCAGTACGGAGTAATCGCTCTCGGTCTTTCATATATCGAGTTGCTTCAACTAGATAAGAGATATGAAGAGGCTCTAGCTGTTGCCGAGACTCTTCCGGCAAACCAAGCAACCGCACTTGCGGTCTGTGAAAATGAGCTTCAACTCGCTCGCTGGAAAGATGTCTTGGAAACTACTGAAGAGATTGAAAACATTGATGAAGCGACTGCACTTCTTCTCATCTACCGTGCAATCGCCCTGCGCGAATCCGGCCTCCCTGATGCCGCTATCGAGACTCTTCGGTTGGCACGTTCATCAAAGAAGCGTCACGAAGACGTTCTAAACAAGGCTCTATATGAACGCGCGCTCACCTATAAATCCCTGGGTAAAGCGACCCAAGCGCGAAAAGATCTAGAGAAGATCATGGCCACAGATTCCGACTTCCCTGGAGTAACAGACCTCCTCAAGAACCTCTAAACCTGGATGTCAGACCCCTTCTTTACGCTCCGTATCCATACGTAACAAGGGGGAAACTTGAACTGGCTCAACCTAATCTCAATTCCATTCATCTCACTTATCGCATTTATCTTCGGGCGAAACTCCTGGCGATGGGGTCTTTACGCCTATCTCTTCGGTTTCTGGATGCTTATTCCGCTCTTTCTTCTCTCGAAGAAACCGCGAACCGAATACACACTCCCAAACTGGTCCATTCGTCTTTACCAATGGCAACAAACCCGCAGAGAGCTAAAGAAAATCAATACCCCAGATGATCTACTAAAACTCTAATAGTCCCAAATACTCTTTACCTATGCGCAGACTCTTACTCATCCTTCTCTCAGTAACTCTCGCGCTCCCACTAACACCCACCCACGCCAACACGAGAATCGCGTCAATCACCGATGGCGACACCGTAAAACTCGCAGATGGAAGATCCGTCCGCCTTCTCCAAGTCGATACCCCAGAACTAAATGAGGACGAGTGTTATGCCAAAGAAGCCCAAGTAGCGCTCGCGAACCTACTCAACATAAGAGGCACACTCCGCCTCACCACTGACCCAAATCTCGACAAAGTAGATGCATACGGCCGCATCCTCCGCTACATCTTCAAAGGCAAGGTCAACATCAATCTCGAGATGGTCAAAATCGGCGCCGCAACTCCATATTTCTATAAACGCGAACTCGGCCGCTACTCCACAAAATTACTCAAAGCTGCCGAATCCGCCCGCGATAAGAAATTAGGACTTTGGAGCGCATGCCCTGGAACAAAACTTGATCCATATCGCGCACTCACAACAATTCGCCAAGCCCCCGCAACCCCAACCTGGCAATGCGATCCCAATTACGAAGGCTGCATTCCACTATTTCCACCAGATTTAAATTGCGCTGATATCAAAAAACTCGGCCTCGCACCCGTCAAAGTAATCGGCCGCGATGTCCACCGCCTCGATGCTGATGGTGATGGCATCGCTTGTACTTCATAAAACGCCGATTCACTAAAAAGACGATGTATTGTTTGGACACAAAGTTGGCGGAACTGGTGTCTAAACAACACCGCAAGGGCCCCGCGAAAACGGGGCCCTCTCTAATTCCCGAGAATTCGGCTCATCACGTAATTGTCTCCCCTCACCAATCCTGAGAAACTTCACCAGTGCGCGCTCCCCAAAAACTAATAGTCGCGCTAATTTCAATCTCACTCGTATCCATACCCGCTATCCAAACAAACGCCGCTGTCAAAGCGGGAGCTTTATGCACAAAGGTGGGGCAAGTTAAAAAATCAAAAGGCACAAGCTTTATCTGCGCTAAACAAGGCAAGAAATTAACCTGGAAGAAGCAAGCCTCACCAACACCAATCCCATCTCCAACTCCATCGCCCACCCTTTCAACTACTACAACACCGCAACCAACTCCCACTCCAACAACAAAACCGACTCCCTCTCCTTCGCCAACCCCAACTGCAACCCCAATAGAAATTACGGGGTCCGCCAGTTTTAGAAAGATGAGTGAATGCCAAGTAATTACTAACTTAGACGTGAGCGAGCATTACGGATTTCCCCGTCCTTCAACCGCTATCCCCACTCTCGGCGAGAGAAGAACAATCGTTCTTTTTGTCTATTTCGACGATTTGCCCTCGGATCAAAAACAGATAGATGAATGGAAGAACAACCAGATTCCAACCTTTGAGCGCTACATCGAAAAGATGAGCTACGGGAAACTAAAGTACAAGGTCGATACGCTGGATACATTCCTGCACATTAAGAAGTCTGTTCTCTCCTACAACCTTGATACCCCACACGGAACTCCAATGAAGCCAAACGCTAATTTTGGCGGCCTTATCAAGGACGCTGCTGATCTCGCTGATCCACTAATCGACTTTTCGAAGTACGAGTTTATTAATGTTGTAACTCCTGCGACAACCAAGATCGGTTTTGAAGGGGCGGCAGGCGTCAGGCTGACTTACGATGGAAAAGCATTCAACCGAGCAACTTTTGGACCCATCCGAGAATACGTTGATGACCCAACTAAGAAGATTTGGTTCTTGCACGAAGTGGGCCATGCGATGGGCCTCATCCATCAATACAAAATCAGCGGAGATTGGAGCTGGGGCACCTCGGGCTTTCCCATTTGGAGCGCCATGGCTACAGGAGTCAGCCCAATGCCAGAGTTCGTTGCTTGGGAGAAGTTTCTACTTGGCTGGTTTAGCGAGGAACAAGTCCGATGCATAAATGGTTTCGAAAATCCAAGCTACACAGTGAAGCTGAGTTCGCTCTCCGAAACTGACTCGGGCGTAAAGGCGCTCATGGCACGGATAAGCAACAGTCAGATTCTTGTAGCTGAGAGCCGTAGATCGAGCGAGTTAGGGGAAATGGCAAAGTCGGAAGAGGGAGTTCATATTTATCTCGTTGACGCAAATATCAAGAGTAATGATGGTGCTATGAAACCCATTTTTGAGCGACAATCAAATAGAGATCGCTTCTTGATTGGGACCTCACGTGAAGGAGAATCAGTTACAACCAGCGGTATGAAGATTGAGGTTCTGCGCAGTGACTCAACTGGCGAAATCGTTAGAATCTCAACAAAAAAGTAAACTAACCACTTAATCTTCCGCGTAAATATGGAGCAAGTTTCAAATAGAACTCATCCGGAGTAATCCCATAATACTTCGCAAATTCACTCCTCCAATCGACTGAAACAGCAAATGTTGAAATGAAATCCATATAAGTTCTATAACCTTTAACTGCAATTAACGCTTCGGTAGCGACAGCACCCACAGCATAAGCTGCAAGTGGCAAACAATTTCCTGGACGAACATCTAAGTCTTTAAGTACCTCAACGGCCCCGCTATCACTAGCAATCTTCGCTCTCAAGGCCGCAGCCGATCCTCGGGTTCCCGAGCCACCGGGGTTATATTGATTGGCTAAACTGTTCAAAAATCTTTGCGAGCTAACACCGGTTGGGTCGCTTCCATCAACACCAAGAGCAACGCCAAAATAGGTAGCTGATCCTTCTACCAACCAACAAGTCATTTTCTCTAATGTATATTTCTGCTGTACTAGATGAAAGTACTCATGAATGGTTGTCTGTTTATCTTCAACCGACCGTCCCTTTGAATCTAAACACATGTGATACATGGGCAGGTTAGTTTTTGTTCGAGTAGCACCGGCAAAGTTGCATCCATAGGGATTATTAGCGATATCTTTGGAGATAGACCAGCCTCCAGGATCGACCAATTGATCTTTCTCCTTTTCGGCCCAATCTCCATCCTTTTCAGAATAAACAAGGATTTCAAAGGAGCTTGGCAAAAAGTAGCCCCTGAACATGCGTTCGGCGATGGCCAAAAGTCGCCTCTCTTCGCTTAATAAGTCTTCACGGACATTTGGACCAATTCGGAAATTAGCCGTCGAATTCGGTTGGGATAGCGCTGCAAATTCTGATAACAAATTCTGTCGAGCAACAATGGAAGTCCACTTCAAATCCAAATTGTCGAGAGTTATTGGGGCGGTTGGTCCGGTTTGTGACGGAGTCGGAGAAGCAATGGGAGCTGGAGCCGCTTGCTCCTTAGCGCTGGTTACTGCAACGCCCTTATCCCAAACAAATTTCTTTCCTGACTTAACGCAAGTGAATTTCTTTTCTTTGTATATCTTTGCCTGACCAACCTTCTTACAGATAGCGCCGGCCTTAGGCACGTTTGCAGACCATGCAGGTAGGGAAGTCCCGAGTACCAAAACAGCGGTAAGTCCCGATACCAGCGTCTTAATCCGCATCAACAAATGCTATAACCTAATGTAAACATCAATCCCCATACTCAAACCAAGTCTTCTCACCGTCATACTCGTACTCACACTTAAGAATCTTCACGCAGAACACATCAAGCATCTTCGCCCCGTTGTACTGCCCTTCGTCATCATTAATACCCCAGCTCACCATGCCGACAACCTTGCCCTCGTTATCAATTAACGGCCCACCGCTATTTCCCGACGAAACGTTGTTCGTAATCAACACCTCGTCAATAGTTACATTCAAGATATTTCCAAACGCCACTGATCCTTCAAATCCATCCGCCGAACCCACCACCATCACCCAATATCCCGGCCAAGGCGGATTCTCCGACAACTCAAGCGCATCTAGTTCAACATCAGTCTCAAGGACCGCCAAATCATTCTTCTCATCGTAAGCAAGGATCCAAGCCGGCTTCTCCTTCTTAAATAGCCGATTGATAGTGACTGTGCCCTTCCCATCAATGCAATCCTCAATAACGTGATGATTCGTCATCACCGTTGTCTTACTCGACGAAACATTTAGCAACTCCGAGTCAATCGCCCAACCCGTACCAATCACACCCTTCTTCTTACTTACTACGCAATTAACCTGGACAGTCGATCCGTGGGCCTCTTCAACCAACTTCGCAATATCCCTCGGCGCCACAAGTCCATCATTCGCTGGCGAGAAATCAAAGAAGTGATTCGAAGATTGCCAACTCAACGCAAACGCACCCCCGGCAAGGGCTGTGGCGATGACGGCTAGAAAGGCAAGGAACTTAGATTGAGGTTGGTCCATGCAAGTAGTTTGACAGGCCGAACTAACAAATGTTTTCCAGCTCGAGTTACGCAAAGCGAACTGTTGATGAAGACTCCTGCGGATTAGGACCGGTGATTAAGAGTCAGCAGAAGATCTCTCTCCAGCACAACCAAACCACTGTTGTACGCACACTTTAGCCTGGGTTTATGCGTAAAGCGACTCCGGTAGAAGTTTTCTATTATCGACTTACTG
>VGAF01000038.1 GCA_016870855.1 Actinomycetota bacterium
TTAAGAGCCTGGCTCCCAAGAGAGATTCCATTGATCACTCCGGGAATAAGGCTAAGTGCTTCCGACGATGACCAAAAGCGCACCATGACACCAAAGGATGCGATCACTGCGGGCGCGGATTTTCTTGTGATCGGCAGACCTATTACGAGAGCCATAGATCCACGGAGCGCAGCAAGAAGTATTTTTGAATCCCTTGAATAAGTAGGTTTAATTAGCCTCATGCACCAACCGCCTACTCTCTCCAAAGAAGAGAGGCGCGCTGCGCTATACAAGGCCGCTGAGCACCGCAAACTTCGAGCGAGGTTCAAAGAAGAGGTAAGAGAGGGAAAGAGGAATTGGCACGAAGCGCTTGATAGTTCAGAAGTTGCGATTCGGAAAATGCGCGTCAAAGAATTAATTGAATCGCTGCCAGGCTTTGGTAGCGTTCGAGCGATTGCGATCCTTGATCGTGCCGGCATCTCTCACTCTCGCAGAGTCCAAGGTCTTGGGATAACTCAACGTGAGAAACTCCGGAGAGAATTGAAGGGAAGGTAGATGCAAGGTCAACTCCTAGTTCTATCGGGACCCGGTGGCGTTGGTAAGAGCACTATCGTTAATGAACTAAAAAAGTATCCCGATTTCCTTTTCTCTGTCTCGGCCACAACGCGTTCACCACGTAATGGAGAGATTGACGGCGAGGCGTACCACTTTGTATCTGAAGTTGAATTTGAAAGAATGATTAAGGATGGCGAGTTTCTTGAGTGGGCAAATTTCGCAGGACATAAATACGGCACCCCAGCTCTGCCGGTTGAAGATGCTCTTGCATCTGGAAAGAACGCTCTACTTGAAATCGAAATAGAGGGCGCAAGACAGATCCGCAGATCACGCCCTGAAGCCCTTTTAATCTTCCTGCAGCCCCCATCCTTTGAGGCGCTGGAGGAACGGATAAGGGGGCGAAAGACAGACTCTGAGGAACGGATACAAGCCCGCCTTTCACTAGCCCGCGAGGAGATGGCGGCTGCACCAGAGTTTGACCATGTTGTAGTCAATCATCGAGTCGAAGAGGTCGTTGCGGCGCTGGTATCCTTAGCGGCTCGTAAAGCATAAGAGCGTTAACAGCTACCAAGGAGAGATCGTGCCGAATCTTGATGGAATTACTAATCCACCAATAGATGATTTACTTGATAAGAGTGGTTCGAAGTACAGTCTCGTTCTCTACGCCGCAAAGCGTGCCCGCCAGATCAATGCTTACTATTCACAGCTTGGCGAGGGTTTACTTGAGTATGTTGGTCCGCTAGTTGAAACCCATGTGCACGAGAAGCCGCTCTCGATCGCGCTACGCGAAATCAATGACAATCTCCTTACAATTGAGAATTTAGAGCCACAGACGGATAAATAAATGATCACCTTCCCGCGCGGCCGTCAGGTCGTACTAGGCGTAGGGGCGGGAATAGCGGCATATAAAGCCTGTGACCTACTTCGACGCCTACAAGATGACAGTTATGAAGTCACCGTTGTCCCCACTAGTTCAAGTTTGAACTTCGTTGGGAGAGCAACGTGGGAAGCGCTCTCTGGGAAAGAGGTAAAGAGCGAAGTTTGGGAAGGAACTCTATCCGTCTCCCATGTAGCGCTGGCTGATGCCGCCGACTTGGTTGTGATTGCACCTGCGACCGCTGATCTAATCTCGCGTATCGCTACTGGCCGCGCCGATGATCTTTTAACGACAACTGTCCTGGCGACTAGCTCTCCAGTCTTAATCGTTCCGTCTATGCACCCAGGTATGTACTTAAACCCAGCCACACAAGCAAACCTTGAGACGCTAATCGCGCGAGGTTTCTATATTTTGGAGCCGGACACCGGTCGTCTTACCGGTAAAGATTCAGGTATTGGTCGTTTCCCTGAGACCAATCGAATCATTAACAAAGTGCGCGAAATTAGCGGTCGTAGCGCTCGCTTGGTAGGTAGAAAAGTAGTTGTAACTACGGGTGGCACGATGGAGTCGATTGATCCAGTCCGCTTTATAGGAAATAGATCGAGCGGGCGACAAGGCTTGGCAATCGCTTATGAAGCTTTACGAGAAGGCGCAGAAGTTACTGTGGTTAGCGGAGTAACCGAGGAATATGAATTGAGCGGAATCAATCGAATCGATGTTAAAACAGCGCAAGAGATGCAGCACGTTGTCTCTGCTGAGCTGGGGGGCGCAGATGCGCTCGTAATGGCTGCGGCGGTGGCTGACGCTCGCCCCGAAAAGATTGAGGCTGAGAAGATAAATAAGAGAGAGTTGACAAAGCTCGCACTTATTAAGAATCCGGATATTTTGGCTGAAGCTTCAAAACTCAAGAAAAGCAATCAAATATTTGTTGGTTTTGCTGCGGAAACTGGCACTGGTATCCGCGAGAAAGGTCTGAAGAAGTTGCATAGCAAGGGCGTTGATCTGCTCTACGTTACTGATGTGTCAGATGGGAAAGTGTTTGGAGAGACTGAAACAACCGGAGTCTTGCTCTCAAAGCGGGGGACGGAATGGGGATTTCAGGCTGCTGATAAACACGAGGTGGCACGGCAAATTGTGGCGGAACTTGTTCATGAGCTAGGAGCGGCGAATGGCTAAGCGGTTATTTACATCAGAGAGCGTTACCGAGGGCCATCCCGACAAGATTGCAGATGCGATTTCAGATTCAGTTCTCGATTCACTACTTTCACAGGACCCAAAGAGTCGAGTCGCCTGTGAAACTCTCATAACAACTGGTCAAGTCCACGTCGCCGGTGAGGTCACAACAAATGGTTACGCCGATGTTATGTCTTTAGTGCGAGAAACAGTCTTAGAGATTGGCTATGACAGTTCTGAGAAGGGTTTTGATGGCAATAGTTGTGGGGTTTCTGTATCGCTTAGCTCTCAAAGTGGCGATATTGCTGCTGGCGTAGATCATGCGGTTGAAGAACGAGTAACCAAATCCGTGGATCCATTTGACCTTCAAGGCGCGGGCGATCAAGGTTTGATGTTTGGCTACGCTGTCAAAGACACAAAAGAGTTGATGCCGCTTCCGATCGCCATGGCGCACCGTCTAGCAGAGCGATTAACAGAGGTGCGTAAAAGCGGTTCCCTTCCATATCTTCGCCCGGACGGCAAAACCCAGGTAACAATTGAATATGACGGTTTCAAAGCTCTTGCTGTTGATACCGTCGTCGTCTCCTCTCAACATGCCCCGGATATCGATATTGAAAAGAAGATGACCCCTGAAATTATCGAACAGGTAATCAAACCGGTTCTATCGACCTTTGCGATTCCATTTGGTTCAATGAAGACGCTCATTAATCCAACCGGGAGATTTGTCATCGGCGGTCCCATGGGAGATGCCGGTCTAACGGGCCGGAAAATCATTGTAGATACCTACGGTGGAATGTCTCGACATGGTGGCGGCGCGTTTAGCGGCAAGGATCCATCGAAGGTGGATCGATCTGCAGCCTACGCAATGCGTTGGGTGGCTAAGAATGTAGTTGCTGCAGGATTAGCCGAGCGGTGCGAAGTTCAAGTCGCCTATGCCATCGGCAAGGCCCAGCCGGTAGGACTTTTTGTAGAAACATTTGGAACTGAAACTGTTCCGGTTTCGCAAATCTCCGATGCAGTTCAAACTGTCTTTGATCTTCGGCCTGCGGCAATCATCAAGGATCTAGATCTACTGCGCCCGATTTATAGAAGAACTAGCGCTTACGGTCATTTTGGACGTGAGCTCAATGAGTTCACATGGGAGAAGACTGATCGCTCCGCTGCGCTTGCTAACGCTGTAAAGGGTTAAGAAGGGTGGCGGCGAAACCGCTGAAGCTCAAACGGGAGCGCGCAAAAACTGTAGTTCGTTCGGCTCGTTTCACTACAAGTGCCCAAGTTCTAATTGATCATGAAATTAACCATTTGGATCAGCCTTTCACCTATGGGTTACCTGATGACCTCAAGGAAAAGGTGTTGGTTGGTTCAAGAGTTGTGGTTCCGTTCAAGAACGAAGAACGGGAAGGTATCGTTCTAGAACTAGTTGAGAATCAGCTCTCGCCAAACAAGCCCATTATTCGAATCATGAATCAGAGCGCCTATTCAGTAGATTCACTAAAGTTCGCCGGTGAAATTGCTTCAAGGTACGCATCCTCTGTTGTGAAAATTCTTAGGTACATTCCGGAAGGACGAGGAAGTGAGCAATACGGGGGAGTGAGCGATAGAGAACATCGAACAGAACGAAGTTTCGAGCAGGTTTCCTCCAGCACAGGTGAGAAATTAAGGGAACTTCTCGTCCAACAGTCGAAGGGCACCTTGATTTTGATGCCATCTGAACGAGAAGCTTCACAATTTTTTGACGAACTAGAAGAAAGCTTCAGCGCTAGGGTAGTGAAAGCTTTTGCTCGTTCGAAGCCACCAAAGAGTTTTCCTTTGGCTCCAATCGTTGTTGGTACGAGGGCAGCTGTTTTCTGGCAGATTCCGCAGCTCTCATCGATTGTAATCTTTCACGAGAATTCAGAGCATTATTGGAGTGATCGAAGTCCTTTTTGGAATGTTCGAGATGTGGCTCTGATCAGATCGCGATTGGAGGCGCTCGACCTACACTTCATTAGCGGATTCCCATCGATGGAAATTGCCAGACTGCTAGATCTTGGATATCTAAAGCAGATTAGGACGCCCCGAAAGAGCTTCTTACAACGTAGACGAGTTCGCTCCAAACCGGATACTTACCATCAGACAATCCGAGAAGGACTCAAAGCCGGGGTAGTGCTTGTTCAGGTAGCAACAAAGGATTATGCAACTCTAGTTACCTGTAAGAAATGTCGCACCCGTCCAACTTGTGAGTGTGGCTTCTATTTGAAAATGGCAGGAAAGAATGAGTTTCTTTGTACTGCATGTGGTTTTTCTACCTTGGAGTGGAGATGTAATACATGTGGCGGCAAAGAAAAGCTTCTTTTGTCGAGAGGAGCGCGCCGGATTGAAGAGGAGCTCGGCAAGGCCTTTCCTGCTACGCCAATTCACATCTCAACTTCAAACAAGGAGCTGGAGGAGACGCCTGATAGCGGGATTGTGATTGCAACTCCGGGTATGGAGCCGAGAGGAAACAAATTCGGTGCGTTAGTTCTGCTAGATGGTGAGTTACAATTAAATCGGCCAACGCTGCGTGCCGAAGAACGTCTCTTGGATAATTGGTTCACGCTTCTGCGCTCCATACGCGACGATGCTTCGATATTTATCGACCTAGGCCATAACAGTCGAGTAGTCCAATCAATTATTTCGGATTCTCCATTGAGATTAGCGAAGGCTCTTTTAGTAGAGCGCAAAAATGTTAAATTGCCACCGTGGTATCGGGTTGTGAAAATAGAAGGCGAAGAGTTGGGCTCCTTGCAAGAACAAATCAAGTTGAAGTTTCCCAATATTGAGGTTTCCAAGTCAAAGCTTTCCCATGAATATGTATTACGAATTCCAGTAGAAGAGTCAGAAAAAGTTATTCAGGGGATTCACGCGCTTGCGAAGTATCGCTCGGCAAGTAGGAAAGCGCTGATATCGGTTGATATTGATCCGCCTGATTTATAGGCGCCAAGAATCACAGGTAGAATATTCAGATGTCGATTCAACCGATCCGATTCTTTGGTGATCCAGTTCTAACGACCCCTGCTTCGCCAGTTATAGATTTTGATAAAGAATTGCGGGTGCTAGTTCAGGATCTGATTGAGACCATGATCGATGCCCCAGGCGCGGGTCTCGCGGCGCCCCAAATCGGTGTTCCTCTTAGAGTTTTCGTTTGGGATGTCGATGAAGAGATTGGCCATTTGGTAAATCCCTCCCTAGATCTCAGCGACGAGATGCAAGAAGGCGAAGAAGGTTGTCTCTCGTTCCCGGAACTTCGTTATGAAACCCCAAGATCAATGCGTGCAGTTGCTAAGGGATTTAACATGTATGGCGAACCCGTCGTAGTCGAGGGCACAGCCTTTCTTGCTCGGGCGCTCCAACATGAAACAGACCACTTAAACGGAATTGTCTTTATCGATCGACTATCGGTAGAAATGCGGAAGCAGGCGATGAAGGACATTCGCAACTCAGAATGGTTCTTGGCTTCACAAGAGGCAGGAATATCACCAGAAATACGAGTATCTCCCCACAACACTTTTGGAAAAGGCATTTAATTGAAGATTCTGTTGGCCTCGACATCGAGGCTTGCTCTTCCCACCCTTGAACTATTAACAGAGCGCAACCAGCAAATTCTCGGAATCATTACCAAAACGGAAAAACCCTCAGGAAGAGGCTTGGAAAGTCGAGCCCAAGAACTAGTTACTGCGATTGATGGGTCTCATCCAATATTTCCAGTTTCAAACCAAGAAGAGCTGGCTGAGGTTCTGCGTAGCACAAGACCCGATCTGGTGATTGCGATCTCCTTTGGAATGTTGGTCAAGCCGGAGCCATTAGCGATTCCTGAACACGGTTGGATCAATCTGCATTTCTCTCTTCTTCCAAAGTTTCGCGGAGCAGCTCCAGTTCAGCGTGCCATACTCGCAGGCGAGAGCACTTCTGGGGTGACTGTATTTGCTCTCGATAAGGGTATGGATACAGGGCCCATCTACACGACTAAAGAGTGTTCCATTGCCGACATGAACGCTGGTGACGCATTAGAAGCAATGGCAAAAATAGGAAGTGCGGCAGTCTTAGAGGCAGTTGAAATCATCTCCAAAGGTTCAAAGACGAGCGCTCAAGTGGGGGAACCTTCTTTGGCTCCGAAAATCTCCAATTCAGAGTTGCAGATCTCGTTCGCTAGCAAAGTGGAGGAGATAGAGAGACAGATACGAGCCTTCGCGCCAAAGCCGGGAGCGTGGAGCACGTTTAAGGGCAATCGCGTGAAGTTTCTTGGAGCGAAAATGAATCCCGCGGTGAGCGGAAATCCCGGTGAAGTACTTTCAACCTCTCCACTTCTCGTGGCAGGTAAGGATGGCGCGCTGATAATTCACTCTCTTCAAGAAGCAGGAAAGCGCGTTATGACCAGCGAAGAGTGGGTCCGCGGCGCGCGAATTCAAATTGGCGAGAAATTTGAATAACAAGGCGACCAAGCAGAAGAGCGCTCGTCAGCTTGCCTGGGAGCTGCTTTTCGAGGTTGATAACTCTGAGCTCTACAGCAATCTCATAGTTCCACGAGCGTTGAGTTCATCTAGCCTTGAGGTTAGAGACAAAGCGCTGGTAACAAATCTGGTCTACGGGACATTACGCATGCGAGGCCTGTTAGATGCTGCAATCCGAAAGCAGCTAGATAGAGAGATTTCAAGCGTCGACCTGAAAGTTCTAACTACATTACGGATGGGCGCTTATCAACTTCTGATTTTGAAAACACCGGTTCATGCTGCGGTTAATGAAATCGTAGATCTAGCGAAGATTGTTTGCGGTAAGAGCGCAGCTAGTTTCGTAAATGCCATCATGCGACGACTTTCCGAGAACCTTGACTTCAAACCCGCCGCTATTTCGGAGGAGTTTTCGCACCCGGAGTGGGTAATTAACGCCTTCAAAGATTCTCTCAAAGATGATGAACTGGTTAGAAAGCAGCTTCAAGCCGACAATGAGATTGCACTTCCCACGCTGGTCTGTTGGCCCGACAAATCCAAACATGAGGAGTTGTTGGAAGCTGGGGCCGAGAAAATCGCAGGTTCGTTAAATGGATTCTCATTTAAAGGCAATCCTGGGGAAATACCGGCCATTAGAGAGCGGAGAGCAGGAGTACAAGATCTCGGTTCCCAGATTGTTACTGAACTTTTTGTTGCCACTAGGCCTGATAACCAACGCCTCCGCTGGTTAGATCTATGTGCCGGCCCGGGCGGAAAAGCTGCCTATATGGAATCAATCCTGCCCGATGACGAATTGATGGTAAATGAACCGACCCAAGCACGCGCAACCTTGTTAGCGCAAGTTGTTAAACGTGCGAAAGTTGAATCTTTTGACGGTCGTGATATTCCAGCCCCACTTGGTGAATTTGATCGGATTTTGATTGATGCGCCCTGCACTGGACTTGGAGCGCTTCGTAGAAGACCAGAAGTTCGATGGCGTCGCAAACCAGCTGACTTACGTTTGCTTGTTGAGTTGCAGCGAGAACTTCTAGCGAGCGCTGCTACAAGGGTGAGGGTCGGAGGAATAATTGGGTATGCGACGTGTAGCCCGCACATTGCCGAAACAAAGATGCAGGTAAATGACTTTTTAAGGAGCCATCAGAATTTTGCAAGAAAGCGAGTCGACGCTCGCGGAGATAGCGATGGCGACTTGCAACTCTGGACCTTCCGCGATGGTACTGACTGTATGTATCTCGCTCTACTCGAGCGTCAAAGGTAGAGCAGGTATGGTTGGGAAATGATTCGCCTTTGTCCCAGCATCCTAAACGCGAATTTTGATGAACTTCCAAGTGAGATTGCAAAAATAGCACGGGTAAGCGATCTGTTGCACCTTGATGTCATGGACAACAAGTTTGTACCGAGTTTCACCTTCAGCTTTGAGCGCGCCCGAGAGATTATTGAGAGCTCTCAACTCCCAGTCGATGCCCATTTGATGATTACTAACGCTGATAAGGAAGCACTTCCTTATCTAGAGACGAAGGCAGCAAGCATCACGGTTCATTTTGAAGCATGCGAAGATCCCTTGACTTTGCTTACTGAAATTCGTAAGCGAGGTAAACGCGCTGCTATTGCCATTAAGCCGGGTACTGGAATTGATGAGATCCGGGAACTTCTTCCGGCCTTGGACATGATCCTGGTTATGACCGTCGAACCTGGTTTCGGTGGTCAGAAATTCATGAGCGAGATGATGCCTAAAGTTGAGGCCGCAAGAAAGTGGCTCGATGAGGGAGGCTTCGGTGATACCTGGCTTCAAGTAGATGGTGGGGTGAATCTCGAGACAATTGCAACGGCAAGAAGGGCAGGTGCAGACACTTTTGTAGCAGGATCAGTTGTCTTCAACTCTCCTGATCCTGAAGGTGTTATAGAAACTCTTCGACATCTAGCAGCGTCCGTAAAGTAAACTTCAATAACTATGAAAACTTTCGATGAACTGTGGCTGGAGCTATCGGAGAAAGCGCTGGTTGGGGATCGCTCATCAAGAACGGTTGAGTCGCTATCCCTTGGAACACATGCGATAACGAAGAAGGTATTGGAGGAGGCTGGAGAAGTATTGTTGGCGGCCGAGGCTCAAGGAGATGAGGCGCTCGCTATAGAGATCTCCCAATTACTCTATTGGATTCAGGTTCTGATGCTCGATAAGGGCCTAACGCTCGAAGATGTATATCGGAGGTTGTGAAAATGACGCTATCAGTTGCGTTGCCGAATAAAGGCGCACTCGCAGAAGATGCTACGCAGATTTTTCGCGAGGCTGGATACAGATTGCGTAATGATTCGAAAGAACTTTCCTTCCTAGATTCAATCAACGACGTGGAATTCTTCTACTTACGACCAAGAGACATTGCTACTTATGTCGCCTCTAGTCAGATTGACCTTGGGGTCACAGGTCGTGATCTCCTCCTTGACAGCGGTAAAGGCGCGGACGAAAAGCTCGAGCTTGATTTTGGACATAGTGAATTTCGCATGGCCGCTACAGCTAAGCAACTGGATTCTGGTGAGATTAGCGAAAAACAGATCGAGGGCAAGCGAATCGCTACCGCATATCCAGGTTTGGTTGGCGATTACCTGAAGAGTAAAGGTATCAAGGCCGAAATCGTCACCCTCGATGGTGCAGTTGAAGGAGCAATCAAACTCGGAGTTGCTGATCTAATAGTTGATGTTGTCGCTACTGGCAACACGATTAAGCAAGCGGGGCTGCGAATATTTGGACCTGCAATTCTAAAAAGCGAGGCGTTGCTGATTGCTCGCCCAAATTTCACAAGTCCTCAAGTGGAT
>VGAF01000039.1 GCA_016870855.1 Actinomycetota bacterium
GCCCGGATCATGCCTCTAGTTAAAGAGCATGGCGCAGCGGTAATTGCACTTACTATTGATGAAGAAGGACAGGCACGAACTCGCGAATGGAAACTCCGCGTTGCGAAGCGATTGATTTCGGATCTGGTTGGAAATTGGGGGATTGGCGTTGGTGACATCACTATTGACACCCTTACATTTCCAATTGCTACCGGCCAAGAAGAGACTCGACGCGATGCAATTGAAACGATTGAGGCAATTCGGGCTCTTAAGCTCGAGTTCCCTGAAGTACAAACAACCCTTGGCGTAAGTAACGTTTCCTTCGGTTTAAACCCTGCAGCTCGAATCGTCTTAAACTCCGTCTTCCTTGCGGAGTGTGTGAAAGCGGGATTGGACTCTGCGATTGTTCACCCCTCCAAAATTTCTCCAATGAATCGAATTCCAAAGGAACAATTGCAGGTGGCGCTTGATCTAGTTTATGACCGACGCACTTTTGATGGCGATGTCTGTACTTATGACCCATTAACGAGATTTTTAGAGCTCTTTGAAGGCGTTGCGGTTACATCATCAAAGAAGAGTAGAGCCGAAGAGCTCGCATCTCTACCAATCCGTGAACGATTGGCGCGCCGGATTATTGATGGCGAGAAGCAAGGGCTGGAGGTTGATTTAAAGGAAGCCATGACTTCTGGAATTGCCCCGCTAAGCATTATCAATGACCACTTACTAGAGGGCATGAAGATTGTTGGAGAACTCTTTGGCAAAGGTGAGATGCAACTTCCCTTTGTTCTTCAATCTGCTGAAGTTATGAAATTGGCGGTTTCGCTCCTTGAGCCTTATATGGAGAAGAGCGATGCCCAAGATCGAGGCGCAATCTTGTTAGCGACGGTAAAGGGTGATGTCCATGACATTGGAAAGAACCTCGTCGATATTATTCTTTCGAATAATGGTTATAGAACGGTAAATATTGGGATTAAGCAGACAATTAATCAGATAATTGAGGCGGCCGAAAGCAGCTTAGTTGATGTTATTGGAATGAGCGGGTTGTTAGTGAAGTCCACCGTAATTATGAAAGAGAATTTGGAGGAGCTCAACGCTCGAGGACTGGCCGAGAAGTGGCCGGTACTTCTAGGTGGAGCCGCTCTAACTCGGACGTATGTGGAAAGTGATCTAGCTTCGCAATTCCCTGGAACTGTTCGATACGCCCGTGATGCCTTCGAAGGACTCTCGCTTATGGATACCTTGATGGCGCAAAAGCGAGGTGATGCATTTGCAGTCTTGCCACCACTTAAAGAGCGGAGAACTCGCGCTAGTGCGGAGGATGCGAGCCGCGAGATAGATACAAATCGAAGTGATGTGGCTTCCAATAATCGCTTACCGAATGCGCCATTCTGGGGATCGAAAGTTGTTAAAGGTGTTCAACTAGCTGAGTACGCAAAGATGCTTGATGAACGTGCACTCTTTATGGGGCAATGGGGTTTGCGCGGAGCAAAGGGTGAATTTGAGAAGATGGCAGAAGAGGAAGGCCGTCCGAGACTTCGCATTCTGATAAATGAAGCCCAATCAAGGGGTTGGCTAAATGCTGCTGTTGTCTACGGTTTCTATCCTTGCTACAGCGAAGGAAATGACTTAGTAGTTCTAGATCACGAGAAGTTGCCCGAGCGAGTTGAAAGAGTTCGTTTTACTTTCCCAAGACAGCGCCGGGATCGAAGGCTCTGTTTGGCGGATTTCTTCCGTTCGAAGGAAAGTGGTGAAATCGATGTTGTTTCATTCCATGTTGTAACAATGGGTAAGTCAGTAAGTAAGGCAACAGCAGAACTCTTCTCGCGCAATGAATATCGCGAGTATTTGGAGCTACACGGTCTCTCCGTCCAATTAACTGAAGCGCTTGCTGAGTATTGGCATGCCCGGGTAAGGCAAGAGCTCGGGGTTGGAGATAGCGATGATCCAGCGTTGCAAGGCATTTTGGATCAGGGTTATCAAGGATCTAGATACTCCTTTGGCTATCCAGCTTGCCCTGATCTATCGGCGCAGGTCCAACTCTGTGAGTTATTGGATCCGGGTCGAATCGGTGTTGAACTATCTGAAGAGTTCCAGCTTCATCCCGAACAATCAACTTCTGCAATCATCGTTCATCATCCAGAGGCAAAGTATTTCAATGCTAATTAAACGTGGGCCAATTAAACGTGGGCTAATTAGATCCGGATTAACTAAAACTACTTTTCCGTTTGAAGCGGTCTTATGGGATATGGATGGAGCGTTGATCGACTCTGAGCCAATTTGGATTGAAGAGGAACATCGTTTAATGCAATCACTAGGAGTCCCTTGGAGCGATGAGGATGCAAAGCATTGCCTGGGTGGACCATTGGAGCGCGTTGATGCCTACATGAGGTCGCGGGTCAAGGGCGAGCACGAGCCGCTAGAACTCGCGTTCTTATTGATTGATCGGATGATTGAACGCCTATCTATGGGCGTTGGTTTCACTTTAGGTGCGGAAAGCCTGCTCCGAGCGATGCACAGAGAGCAACTGCCTATGGCCCTTGTCTCGGCGAGTACAAGAGAGATTATGGATGCTGCGCTAATTAGTATTGGTAATGAATTCTTCACATTTACTTGCTCTGCAGATGATGTTGCTGCAACAAGACCGAGCCCAGAAGGCTATTTAAAGGCTGCCGACACTCTGGGTGTCGATATCGAGCGGACTCTGATTATCGAGGACTCGGTTACTGGTATGCGAGCGGCGATAGATTCAGGAGGATATGTACTTGGTTTACCGCATCTCACGCCGCTTCCTGAGGGCGAAAAAGTTGTACATCGAGAGAGTTTGGAAGATCTAGATCTCAATTCTTTAGCCGGACTATTCCATGCAACGATTGCGAGTTGATTTGGAATGAAGGTTTTGGGAAGCGGGCCATTTAGAGCCGGAGATCGAGTGCAACTTACCGATAGCAAAGGGAAGATGTATTCGTTCTTCCTTCAACCCGGCAACCAGTGGCATTCGCATAAGGGCTGGATTAATCATGATGAAATCATCGGTAGCGAGGAAGGAGTGGTTCTTCTTTCAAGTAGCGGAACCTCCTATCAGGCCTTTCGGCCACTACTAAACGATTACGTTCTATCCATGCCGCGCGGTGCAACGATTGTCTATCCCAAAGATGCCGCCGTAATCGTGGGATTTTGTGACCTCTTTCCGGGCGCTCGCGTATTGGAAGCCGGCGCGGGAAGTGGAGCTTTATCAATCTCTATTTTGAGAGCGATTGGTGACGCTGGACTTCTGACCTCCTATGAAGAACGTTCTGATTTCTTAGAGATTGCCCGTTCCAATGTAAAGAATTACTTTGGAGAGTTACCCAAGAATTGGCAGTTACGAAGTGGACGAGTTGAAAGCGCATCTTTTTCTGGCGATTACGACCGAGTTGTATTGGACATGCTTGCGCCTTGGGATGTCTTAAAGACCTCCGCTGACGCTTTGAAACCTGGGGGAGTCATATGCTGTTATGTAGCTACAACGACCCAACTCTCCAGAACGGCCGAGGCCGTAAGAGAATCTGACCTATATTCAGAGCCAGAGAGTTTTGAAACGATGCTTAGAACCTGGCATCACGAAGGCTTATCGGTACGCCCCCAACATGCAATGAATGCCCATACTGGTTTCTTACTCTTTGCGCGCAGATTGGCGCCAGGAGTAAAAGCAATTAGAAGGCGTAGAAGGCCTTCGAAAGGAGCTTATTCAGAGAGCGAGTCTTAGTTAACTTTGATCAAGTCAACTACGAAAATTAAAGTTTCGTTTGGAGCGATTGAGGCGCCAGCGCCTGATTCGCCGTAGCCCAAGTCTGGCGGGATAACAAGAAGCCTACGTCCACCCTCTTTCATTCCGGGTATTCCTTCTTGCCAACCAAGAATCACTCCACTCAGTGGAAAAGTCGCAGGATCTCCAATCCACGAACTTTCTACTATCTGACCATTTGACCAAGTCATCAAGGTGTAATGAACCGTTAGCGTCGAACCGGGCAGTGCTTCCGCGCCAGAACCGACGAAAACATCTTCCGTAACCAATTCGCTAGGCGGATTTCCCTCGGGGGCTCGAATTTGAGGCTCCTGGCCAAGTTCGCCTGAGATCTTGGGCATACCCGCAACGTTAGCGCCTTCATCTTCTTGTTGTCCCATCGGCGCATCAGAAGGCGCGCCACCATCGGTGGTACAGCCCACAAGGAAGGTCGATGCAATTAGAAATGAACTGAAGAGGGAGATTAGGTAGGAAGGTTTACGTTTCATGAAGCGCACCTTATAACGAAATCCGGCAATAATGCGCCTCATGTCCAGCGCCAAGACCGAGCGATTGGTGAATCTCACTATGGCTTTGCTGGGTACCAAGCGGTTTATGACTAAGAGTGAGATCTTCCGAAGGGTTGCTGGTTACTCCGGTACTAGCGAGACAAAAGAACGGATGTTTGAGCGGGATAAGGATGATCTCAGAACGCTTGGCATAGAGATTGAAGTTGCCAGCCATGACCCACTCTTTGAGGATGAAGTGGGATATCGAATTAGAGCAGAGTTATTTCAACTGCGCGAGAAATTTGACTCCGAAGAGCTAGGACTTGTATCACTTGCGCTGGGTTTGATTGGTGGTTCCGAACTTGGCGAGACCACGCACTCTCTGAGTCGCCGCATCAACTCACTGGCCGTTTCGCCGATAACACCGGAGGAATTCCGCCTCTCTGAAATCGATATCACCGAGGAGGGATTGACCGAATTGCTTAAAGCGCTGAGTGAGCGCAGGAGTGTCACTTTTCAATATCGGAAAGAAGGCACTTCTAAGGATGAGGATCGACGAGTAAACCCTTTAGGTCTTAGCGCGTGGCGTGGCGGTTGGTATCTTGTAGGTGAAGATTTGGACCGCGACGACGTTCGAGTCTTTAAGTTGTCACGAATCAGTTCAAGAATTGATGCATCTAGTCCAAGTAATGCATATGTAATTCCGGAGGATTTCAGCGCCAAGGATTACCTAGTGATGCTAAAACCTGGGGAATACTCCGTTGCAGTAAGGGTCCGGCGCGCGCTCGCATTGAACCTACGAAATTTGGCCGAAACGGTTACACAACTGGATGATGATTGGGATCTACTAAAGGTCAACTTCAAAGATCGAGAGCAAGCGCTTCGGGAAATACTCTGGATGGGGCCGGATGCCGTCGTAGAAGAGCCGGCTGAACTTCGTCTCGCTCTCGTGGAAAGTTTGAAAAAACTGGTGACCAGCCATGGTTGAAACGGCGGCGGCGCGCGCAATTCGCCTAATTGATCTCGTTCCATATCTTCATAACCATCCTGGTATCTCGTTAAAGGAGGTAGCCGAGGAGTTTCGTGTCACAGTCCCAGAAATCGTTAAAGATCTCGACCTGCTCTTCATGTGCGGACTTCCCGGATATACGCCGCTGGAATTGATAGATCTCTCAATTCATGATGGCATTGTTTCATTACGGGAGCCTCAGAATTTGGACTCACCTCGACGCTTCTCACAGACCGAGGCCCTGATAATCCGGGTAGCACTTGCAGCCCTAGAGGAGCTATTACCTGATTCAAAGCGAGTCAAAGTAAGTGAATTGCGCGAGAAATTCACCAGACTGTTTACACATCAAGTACCAAATGAAGCGATCTACTTTGAAAGTGATGCCGAGCGAACCAAATTAAGAGTTATTTCAGATTCCATGGTTCAAGGAAAGAAACTTTTCATCACGTATATGAATCCAACGAAATCACAAGTTACCGAGCGAAAGATTTCCGTGACTGCGGTGATTCCTGAATCGAATCGAACCTTGATTGAGGCATGGTGCGATTTGAGCAGCGGAGTACGTACCTTCAATCTTGCAAACATGAAATCAGTGAACTTGATTGATGAAGATTCGGTTAGGGCAACTGCAATGGATGAGGAGGCGAACAGCAAAGCCACTTTGCGCTCGTCCGACGAGAGCCGCTTTATCAAGGAGAACGCTTCGCAGTTAGAAAAGCATGGGAATCAAATCCTTATAGACGTTTTTCAAGATGAATGGCTGGTCCGTAGCGCCCTTGCGGAAGGCGGGGATCTTGTAGTCGAAAGTCCGGATCGAATTCGCTCGAGAGTGGCTCTTCTTGCTGAGGAGTCGCTGAAGAACTACAGCAGAAATCCTTGAGGAAAGAGCCTGTTTTAGGTCGTGATAGCGTTGCCCTCATTAGCTTTAAAGAGGAGCTTTTGAAGAAGGGCTCTTAGAGGAGGGTACGTATGTTCTACCTACAGCCAGCTCTGTATCTAAACCAGACCCAATCGCTTTTGATTCTTGCTCTTGTTGCAATAATCCTTTTCGGAGCAAAGCGCCTCCCTGACTCGGCTCGTGCACTTGGTAGATCGCTTCGAATCTTTAAGAGCGAGGTAAAGGAACTGAGCAAGGATGACAAAAAAGTCGACGATGATGGAAAGTCAGCTAGTTAGTTCAGTTTGAAGTAATCGGCCAACGCGTAATAGGCGGTGAGTGCCAAATTGTCTACTAATCGCGGGACTATGCCGCTTTTGGATCATCTTCGTGAGCTTCGCGGAAGAATAATCAGATCCTCCATAGCGATCGTGGCCTTCGCTGTTGTTGGGTTTGTTTACTACAACGACATCATCTCTACGCTCTCTTCGCCAGTCTGCGACCTCAGGGCAGCTCAAGCATCGGATGCGGCAGAGTGCGGCGCGCTATACATTGCTGGAGTTCTCGGTCCCTTGAACTTGCAATTGAAAGTTGCATTTCTAACCGGAATCATTCTCGCAGCGCCATTCTGGCTATTCCAAATCTGGGCATTTATCGCCCCGGCGTTATCTTGGCGAGAAAAACGCAACTCGGTTCTCTTTATCTCAGCTGCCACTCCATTCTTTGCCCTAGGAGCCGTGCTTGCGTATTTTGTTCTACCTCTAGCAATCGAAGTGCTTTTTGGTTTTACTCCTGATGCATTGAACAACTTGGTTCGTTTCGATGATTATCTAGATTTTGTATTGCGGCTGATTCTCATCTTTGGAATTGCATTTGAACTCCCAGTATTCCTTGTATCGCTCAATTTGATCGGAGTTCTAAGTGGAAAATCCATCCTAAAACCCTGGAGGTTTTCGATCTTTGGAATCACGCTTTTCGTTGCGGCATTTTCGCCAACCGCTGATCCACTATCAATGGCAGCCTTGGCAGTCCCTCTGATCTTTCTATATTTTGGAGCTGGTCTGGTCGCACTTTTAGTTGATAAGCGTCGAGCTAAGAAAGCCGGATCCGTTTCAGACTCGACTGCATCCGACATCGATTCGGCAGGACCAATCGATTCCCCTGAATCTATATAGAGCGCCTCAATGTACTTATTGCTCGCCAATCCAACATCCGGAGCGGGGTGGGGTAAAAGCGTCACAGCCGAAGTACTTAAGGAGTTGAAGAAGCTAGAGATAGCGTTCAAGGATATCTCGGGCACTAGTTACGAGAGCGCGGTATTGAACTTGCGGTCCAGCCTCAAAGAATCGAAGTTGGAGGCAGTAATTGTCGTAGGCGGGGATGGAATGGTTCATCTTTCGATACAGGAACTTGCCGGAACCGATGTGCCTCTAATTCTTATTCCTGCAGGCACTGGGAACGATTTCGCGAGAACTATGGATCTTGACCTGGATTCACCAGTTGCATCCTTGCACTATGCCCTGACGCATCAACCTATATCCGTTGATCTGGGAAGGGTTAACGGGAGGTACTTCGCCGAGATTCTCAGTACTGGTTTTGACTCGATGGTGAATGAACGTGCTAATCGAATGAGAATTCGAAGCAAGATCAAATATGACTTGGCAATGTTGCAGGAACTCCCCATTTTCGAGCCAATGGAGTACGAGATCAGCGTCGATGAAACTCGAATGGTTACAAAAGCGATGTTAATCGCCGTTGCCAACGGAATCAGCTATGGCGGGGGGATGAAGATCTGTCCCAACTCAGATATCCGAGATGGGCTCTTCGATCTTATGATTCTTGAGCCAGTCTCCAAGTTTGCATTCTTGAAGGTGTTTCCCAAAGTCTTTAAGGGCACGCATATCACGCATCCCAAGGTCAAGATTTTGCAGGGAAAGAAGATCACCATCAACTCTCAAGCGATTGCATATGCCGATGGTGAACGGATTGGCCCCTTACCTATAACTGCCGAGGTTGTTCCTGGGGCGCTCAAAACTTGGTTGAGAGCATGAGTCTTTCCCCAGCAGAACGTTTAGTTGCAGCTAAACGTCGAATTAGGTACCCGCTCACCAACGAGTTCGCTAGTCGATATGAGTTTCCGTTTGATGATTTTCAGACTATTTCGTGCCAACATGTTGAAGATGGCAAGAGTGTCCTCGTCGCAGCTCCTACCGGGGCAGGGAAAACCATTGTTGGAGAGTTTGCTGCTTTCATGGCAGAGCAGAAAGGGGAGCGATGCTTTTATACAACGCCGATTAAGGCGCTCTCGAATCAGAAATTTGCTGAGCTCTGCAAAGTTCATGGTGAGGCGAATGTCGGCTTATTGACCGGAGATTCTTCTATTAATGGAGATGCCCCAATCGTGGTTATGACCACAGAAGTTTTGCGCAACATGATCTATGCCAGACCCGAAGGCATAGAGAATCTTGGTTATGTAGTGATGGATGAAGTTCACTATTTGGCAGATAAATTTCGTGGTGCAGTATGGGAGGAAATCCTCATTCATCTACCAGAGCGCATTCAAGTAATCTCTCTTTCGGCAACGGTATCCAACGCTGAGGAGTTTGGCGCATGGCTCAAGAATGTGAGGGGAGAAACAGAAGTTGTTCTCTCTGAGATCCGCCCCGTACCTCTTTACCAACATATTCTCATTGGCAATCGACTGCTAGATCTCTTCGTTGATGATGGTCGAGTGAACCCTGAGTTGATCCGCCTAGAGCGAAGTTCTGCGCGACGAATTCCTGGAAATTCACGGAGTGGAGGTCGCTCGTTCTCTTCCATTAAGGCGCCTACCAGGCCTGAGATTATTCGGAAGTTGCATGAACGGCAGTATCTGCCAGCCATTTACTTCATCTTTTCTCGAGCAGGTTGCGATGCAGCGGTTACTCAATGTATTCGAGATGGCATCTCACTTACCACAAGTGATGAGCGTGAAATAATTCAATCTGTTATCGCCCGCAAAACTGCAGAATTACCTCATGAGGATTTCGGAATTTTGGGTTTCCATGAGTGGTCCCAAGCGCTCGAAAGAGGTATCGCTTCACATCACGCTGGTTTGTTGCCGATGTTTAAGGAGACGGTTGAAGAACTCTTTCAACAAGGACTTATCAAGTTAGTTTTCGCTACTGAGACCCTAGCGCTTGGTATCAATATGCCCGCCAGGACTGTCTTCTTAGAGAAGTTAATCAAGTGGAATGGCGAGAGCCATGTTGCAGTAACGCCGGGGGAGTACACCCAACTCACAGGTCGAGCAGGACGCCGCGGTATTGATATTGAAGGTAATGCCGTGGTTCTCTGGAGCGAACAGATTGATAGCTCCATGGCCGCCGGTCTCGCCAGTACGCGCACTTATCCCTTGAAATCTTCGTTCTCCCCAACCTACAACATGTCCGCAAATTTGATCTCGCGTTTTGGAAAGGAGCGAGCTCGCAAATCCCTAGCAGCATCTTTCGCACAATTCCAAGCGGATCACAGCGTTTCAGGGCTACTAAAACAGATTGCAAAGAATGAGGATGCAATTAGCCGAATATCTGGCGAGGGTGGTTGTCATCTGGGCGATTTTTCAGAGTATATGGAGCACCGTTTTGCAATTAAGAAATTGGAGCAGAGCGCAGCCACCCGACCAGGGCGCGGCGTGAAGCGTCGAAATCGTCGTGACATTGAGGAAGAA
>VGAF01000040.1 GCA_016870855.1 Actinomycetota bacterium
TAAAGAGTTGGCCAAGGCTCAATTCCACGCTCGAGCGCTCCATCAATCAATCGATCATAGAAATCAATACCAACCTGATTAATCGCACCTTTTGCTGTCGGAATTACTCGTGGCCATGCAATTGAGAAGTGATAAGCACCCACGCCCAACCATTTCATCAAATCAAGATCTTCTTCATAGCGATGATAGTGATCACAGGCGATATCACCGTTATCGCCATTTGCGACTGCGCCTGGGATACGCGAGAAGGTATCCCAGATAGATGGTGCACGTCCGCCTTCATTAGTAGCGCCTTCGATTTGGTAAGAAGAGGTAGAGACGCCCCAAGTGAACATATAGCGAGTGTAGTGCGCCATTGATTAGAGTTCACTCATGTTCTCACTCGCTGGGAAGCGCGCATTGATTAGCGGCGCTGGTGCACCAGGAGGAATCGGAGTTGCAATTGCAAAGGTCCTGAAAGATTTAGGCGCTGAAGTATTTATTACTTCTACAACGGAGCGAATTCATGAGCGCGCTAGGGAGCTTGGAGTAACCGGGTTAATCGCTGACTTAACAAGGGAAAGAGATTCTCTTCGCGCAATTGCTTCAATTGAAAGATTAGACATTTTGGTGAACAACGCCGGTATGACGAGCGTAAATAGCCCACTTGGAACTGATGAGGCGAGCGATCTTACGAACATCACCGGCGAAGCATGGCAGCGGGGTATGCAGAGAAATCTTGAGACAGCTTTCAATCTAACAAAAGCCGCACTTCCAATACTAAGAAAATCAGATAACGGTCGAATAATTATGGTCTCAAGCGTCACTGGTGGCTTGATGGCAATGGCTAACCAACCGGTTTATGCCGCCGCAAAGGCAGCGATGATTGGCTTGATGCGCTCGATATCTCTAGATGAAGCGAAGTATGGCGTTACTTGCAACGCGATATTACCGGGCTGGATCGAAACCGATACCCAAAGTTCACATGAGAAGTTACAGGGCTTGAAGACTCCACTTGGTAGAAATGGAAAACCAAAGGAGATCGCCAGCTTGGTGGGTTGGTTAGCATCGAATGACGCTGGTTACATGACAGGACAAACATTGGTTATCGATGGTGGAAATTCGATTAGCGAAGAGCGCGCCTGATGAAGATTAGAGCCGCTCGAAAGGATGAAGCGCCAATCACTTTGCAACTAATTAAGGATTTGGCTGAGTACGAGAAAGCTCCGGATGAAGTTGAAACTACTGAGAGAGAAATCCTTGCGACAATCTTTGCTGAGAACCCCAAGGTGTTCTGTGATTTCATTGAAGTAGATGGTGATGTCGCTGGAATGGCAATCTGGTTTTTGAATTACTCAACCTGGCAAGGCAAGCATGGCATTTATCTTGAAGATCTCTTTGTGAAACCTGAATATCGGGGCCGCGGATTTGGAAAGGCGTTACTCCAACACCTTGCGAGTATTTGCATTGAACGCGACTACGGTCGATTCCAATGGTGGGTCCTTGATTGGAATTCACCGGCGATCGAGTTCTATCGCTCACTCGGAGCCGAAGCAATGTCTGAGTGGACCGTCTATCGGGTATCCGGGGATCCGCTACGCCGACTAGGCGAGTTACCGAAATAAATACATCAAATAGTTATCTAAGCCTCACTCACCGCCCTTCCGTTCTCGCAATTGGGCGATTACTTTGACCCCTAAGACCTCCACCCTCGGGGGTCGCCTATAGGAGAAAATCGATGAGCTTAAAGAAAGTATTGACTGGAGCAGGCGTATTCATGACCGCCTTTGCACTTGTCATCAGCAGCGTGCCATCGGCAAGCGCCGCAAAAGTTCCATCACGCAAAGCGAAAGCTGGCGATGAATGCGGTCGCGCAGGAATGCTCGCACCAGGACGTGGCGCTGAAGGCAGCACGCTCACATGTATAAAGATGACTTACGGAACTGCGACTGGCGAACTTCGCTGGTGGTACAAGGACCTTAAGCCACTTAAGAATCTTGATTGGGTAGTTCCTGCTAACCCAGGTGGTTACTCACAGACCTCAACTGCAATTAGCGAATCCCTGAAGAAGGAAGGTCTGCTATCAACTTATAGCTCCACCTTTAAGCCAGGAGCTGGTGGAACTGTCGGACTTGGTTTCTTCCAAGAGATAAAGGCAAAGCCAGAATCAGTTTTGATTACCGGTCTTGCAATGGCTGGCGGTATTCCAACAAACAAATCACCACTTAAGTTGGAAGCTTCAACTCCAGTTGCAAAAGTAATGCGTGAGTATCAAGCACTTGTCGTCCCTGCGACCTCAAAGTACAAGACTCTTGCTGCATTTGTTGCAGATTGGAAAGCAAACCCAACCATGGCGCTTTCTGGCGGTTCTTCCGGATCAACTGATCACCAATTCCTTGGACTTCTTGCCAAGGCAAATGGAATCGACCCAAAGAAGATGAACTTTGTCGTTCACTCAGGTGGCCCAGAAGTCATTGCTTCTGTTCTATCAGGTGCGACAGTTGCGGGAACTTCTGGTTCTGCTGAGTTCTTGACTCAAGTGCAAGCTGGAAAGCTTCGCGTTCTCGCGATCTCTTCAGCAAAGCGCCTTTCTGGTTATCCAGCGAGAACCCTTAAGGAACAGGGTGTAAATCTTGTCTACGGAAACTGGCGCGGCGTAATGGCCACGGCTGATCTCTCTGAGGCTGATCGCGCAAACCTGGTGAAGGTTCTCGATGCTATGCGCGGTACCGCGACTTGGCAGGGTTACCTAAAGCAGTACAACTGGGATGATGAATGGGCCGCAGGAAAGGCCTTTGGAGACTTCCTAAAGGAAGAGCTTCCACTCGTTAAGGGTGTCATCACCGACCTTGGCCTTGGTGGTTAATCACTAAGTGCTAAGTAAAGTTTCACAAGCAGGAAAGGGAGAGCTGGCATTTGCTGGCTCTCTCTTCTTAATCTCGTTAGTTGTTTATTGGGACACTCAACGACTTTTAATCCCAGATAACAACGTCGCAGTAAGTCCGCGAACTTTTCCTTACATTGTCGCAACAGTCCTACTTCTTGCATCCATCGGGGTAGCCCTACAAGTATTTCGCGGCCGCGCGGCAACTCCGGAGGGAGTTGAGCCAAGCGAGCCATTTCAACGCGCTGATTTCAAGACGATGGGGATCATCGTGGGTTCAATCGGCCTACATGTATTCCTACTAGAGCGGACCGGATACATAATCTCCGCCGCTATCTCGTTCTGGGGCGTTGCTTATGCATTCGGAGTTAGGCGAATGCTCCGCCTCGGACTCATCGCTTTTATCTTT
This sequence comes from Actinomycetota bacterium, assembly GCA_016870855.1. Taxonomy (GTDB): domain Bacteria; phylum Actinomycetota; class Actinomycetes; order Nanopelagicales; family Nanopelagicaceae; genus MAG-120802. Next base: position 3,273 of record VGAF01000040.1, read on the forward strand.
GCAACAGTCGTTTACTACAGCTTCACTTCATTCTTAGATATTCAACTTCCGAAATGGATTATTGAGGACTTTATTTCTGGAATAGGTGGATCAAATGGGTAACTTTGACTATCTATTAAATGGTTTTGAATCGGCCCTTGCTTCTGGAAATCTAATCTATGGATTTATCGGAGTATTTCTTGGAACGCTAGTTGGTGTTCTTCCGGGGATTGGCCCCGCACTTGCAATCGGATTACTACTTCCAATCACTCTCACAGTTCAACCAACGCAGGCGCTCATCATGTTTGCTGCGATTTATTACGGCGCGATGTATGGCGGATCAACTACATCAATTTTGCTAAATACCCCGGGCGAAAGTGGCTCGGTGATTACTGCAGTAGAAGGCAACAAAATGGCCCGGGCTGGAAAAGCGGGCGCGGCGCTAGCTACAGCAGCTATCGGATCATTCGTTGCCGGAACTATCGCCACACTTCTCTTAGCTTTGGCCGCTCCACAGTTAGCCGAGTTTGCACTTCAAGTTCAACCAGCTGGCTTCTTGGCGCTCATCATCACCGCGTTCTTCACTGTTGGAACGCTCCTTGGGTCATCACGTATTCGTGGCGTTCTTGCCCTTTCGGTGGGATTGGTTGTCGGACTTATTGGCGCGGATCTACAAACTGGATCTATTCGTTTGACCTTTGGCAATAACAATGCGATTGACGGAATCGAAACAGTCACCGTGATTGTTGCGCTCTTTGCGCTCGGTGAAATTCTCTATCTTGCAAGTAGATTTAAGCATTCTGAATGGCAAGTCATCCCTGTTGGCGGAAAAGCCATGATGAACAGAAAAGAGTGGAAACGTTCTTGGAAGCCATGGTTACGTGGAACTGCAATCGGTTTTCCGCTTGGAGTTGTGCCGGCGGGCGGCTCAGAAGTTCCAACCTTCCTCTCTTATGCAACCGAGAAGAAGTTCGCAAAGGGCGAGAACAAGGAAGAGTTCGGTAACGGTGCGATTGAAGGTGTTGCTGGTCCTGAAGCAGCTAACAATGCAAATGCTGCCGGAGCGCTAGTTCCACTTCTTGCACTTGGACTTCCAACATCAGCAACAGCGGCTGTTGTTCTAGTTGCTTTCCAGAGTTACAACATTCAACCAGGGCCACTTCTATTTGTTACCAATCCAGATTTAGTATGGGCGCTGATTGCATCACTATTTATTGGAAATACTCTGCTCTTGGTACTAAACCTTCCCTTTATTAAGTTCTGGGTTAAGTTGCTATACATCCCAAGACCTTATTTATATGCCGGAATCACAACTTTTGCCTTACTCGGCGCATATGCTTTAAATAGCTCAATTTTCGATCTTCAAATGGCTTTAGTAGTGGGCTTTATCGGCTATCTATTCCGCCGTTTTGGAGTGCCAATTACACCTATGGTTATCGGAGCGATCCTTGGACCACTAGCTGAGTTGTATTACAAGCGCACCATCCAAATTAGCCAAGGCGACCACTCAGTCCTGTTCGATGGTCTTCTTACTAAATCGCTCTACACATTCTTGCTCTTGCTTGTTGTCTTGCCTCCGCTGTATCACTTTATAAAGAGAGGTAAGCAGAACAGCACGAAATGAGCGATAAAAGTCAACGTTGGTTGTGGTCGCTTCTTGTAAACGTAGCCCTAGCCCAAGCAAGCATCTATGTGATGCGTCCGATGATTACCTATCGCGCGCTCGAAAATGGCGCTTCTACTTATGAGATTGGATTGATTGCGGCGATCTATGCGTTGACGCCACTTCTAGTAGCGGTATCAATGGGTAGATGGGTCGGAAGATTTGGCGAAGCACCACTTCTCATTGCGGGTTCCTTTGCATTTATTCTTCTAGCAATCAGCCTATCTTTCACAAACAACATAGCGGCGATAGCGGCAATGACAGCAATTGCTGGCGTTGCTCATCTCGCAAATGTTGCGGCCAGCCAATCGATGGTGGCCAGTAAGAGTCCTAATGAACTCCAAGATCACAACTTTGGATATTTCTCCTTCTCAACTTCTTTAGGCCACACCATAGGTCCGATGTTAGGTGGGTTAATTGCAGGTTCCGCGGGAGTACTTCCCAAATCTTCTTCTTCGGCTTTTGTCTTTGCAGCGCTCCTTGCTTTTCTTTCATTAGTTCCAATATTTGCTTTTAAGGAGATGAAAGAGCGGAAGTCAAAAGAGGAACGCGAGATTGCGGGTTCAATTCGCGCTCGAGATGTTGTGAAACGCCCCGGTATAAAGCCTGCGATCTGGACCTCGCTCTCCGTTGCTTCGGTAAACGATGTTCTAGTTGTGATCTTGCCGTTGGTGGGAACTGAAAATGGAATTAGCCCAGTTCTCATCGGCGCGATTCTCTCGCTCCGTTCGGCATCAGCCATGGTCTCGCGCTTCCTGCTTGGAACCCTTACCTCTCGCTTTGGCAGCACTCGGGTTATGAATTACAGCATCAATCTTTCGGCCGTCTTCTTACTTCTAACCCTCTTTGCCACAAGCGCGGTTCCATTAGCGATCTTGATGGCGATTGTTGGATTTCTACTTGGAGTTGGACAGCCCCTTACGATGTCCATCGTCTCTAAGAAATCGCCAATTGAAGAGCGCGCGATGGCGATATCGATACGGTTATTTGGAAATCGACTCGGCCAATTCATCGTTCCACTTGGCGCCGGCGCAATCGCTGCACCATTTGGAAGCAGCGCGATCTTTATCGGACTTGCTTCACTTACAGCATCTGCCGGGATTGTCTCAGTCGTAACTCTTGATGACGAGGTAGCTTAATTTCGGGTGTAGTAACCCCAAGCAAGAGTCGTCGCAATCGCTACCCAGATTTGATAGGGCATAAGCGCAAACCCCAAGAGAGTTGATGCTTTGAATGTTAAGAGCAGAACTGGGAGTGTTAGAAGTGCAGTGATGCCAAGCGAGAATGCGGCGAGTTGTAGATTATGTGGAACGTAGAAGTTATACGCCCAACTAAGAGCTGCCGCGACCGAAAGTGCAAAGCAAGTTAACCAAATTAAGACTTCGTTTCGACTAAGAGATGCAGATATTTGAAAAGCTGCGATACCCAAAACTATGAAGTTATAGGGCCAGATCAATCCAAATACGAAGTCGGGGGGCTGCCAAGGCGGCCGGTCTAATGTTCCATACCAACCTGGCGAGCTACTCGTCCAAATCCCAGATCCGAGGGCATAGATAAGAACTAGGGCGATACCGATAACGATGGAATAGATTCGAAAGTCACTCACGGCGCTAAGTTAGAGTAATAGTTCCATTCGCTGAAAGCACCGCTCGGTTTTGAAGCCAATACGTTGGTAGAACGAGAGGTTCTCCGCATCTGACCAGGTAAAGCGCGCCCACTTTGCGCCACGGGCTCGCATCTCATGGAGCGCGGCGATTGCAAGGAGAGTGCCAAGACCACCTCCGCGGAAATCGGGTAATACCCCGATGGGTCCGAAGCGATCTCCTCTGGTGTGGCAATAACCGCCGATAAGTTCGCCATCAATTGCGATGATAATCTGAGATTCATTTATGGTAAGCGCGGTCGTAAAGAATTGCTCCCACTCACCAGGAACCGAATTAGCGATTGCTTCAAGAAGCGCAGCGCGGTCAGTATCGGTGGCAAGCCTTACTCCCCACTTATCATTCTCCGAAAGAGTTGGCGCATCCTTTAGCTCAAATGACATTGCATATGCCTTTGCTAACTCTTTAAAACCAAAGCCGTGCAGAAGTTCGAGCGCACCGCTCTCGTGGGGAATCTCAATTCCGGGCTGGATGTAACCAGGAGCTTTTCCAGTCTCACCGCTGACAAGTACCCGGCGAAGTTTGGCGCTCCGAGCCGCTTCGATAAAGGCGGCGACTAGTCGGCTTGCCAGGCCACTGCGACGCATCTCAACCGATACATGGAGATAAGAGAGGTATGCAGTATCTTCGAAGTGGTTTCCGAGAATGAAAGCGGCCTGGTCGAGCCTCAAATGGCGGGGCGCTAAATGGGCAGCGAAGAGCGTTTCATCTAGGCCTGGGCGGCCCAGGATCTCTGCGACCCAAGGTAGGTCGACACGGGTAAGAGGCGTAATTACCGCCAACTTAGGCCTCGTTCTTAAATAAGTGTTGGAATCGGAAGGAACTCTTCGCTTGGATCTTGGCGGAATCAAAGAGCGAGCCATAGCCAGTCGGAATTGAACTCCAATCGCGCCCCGGAAAGTGCTTAGTCATCAAGTCACGAGTCATTGTGCGAGCCAAAGTGTTTGGGGCGACGACATTCAATACTGGGTCATCAAGTTTTGGTCGTTCTTCAACAAAGGTAGTAATCGCTTTAACAGCATCGCGGATCTCCAAGTAGGCCCAGAAATCTTGGGTACCAAATGAATCATCGGCTGCAATCTTTGTGGCTCGTTTGGCGAGAAGGGTTTTTAAATCGCCAACATAAGGAAAGCGGGGAGCATAAATATCTATCTTATGTCGGTTCCTTATATATCGCACCGTCTCTTCATCGGCGACTTTTGATAGGCCATATGGATCGGAGAGAGTTTTGGGATGCGCTTCATCAATTGGAAAATAGCTTGGATATAGAAGTGCTTGTGAAAAGGAGAAGCCCAGCACCGAGATGCTGCTGGCATGGATAGCAACTTTTACCCCACTCTCGGCAGCGCTGGAGAGCGTGTTAAAAGTTGCCGAAGTATTAAGTGTGTAAGTACGGAGTGGCGTATCGAGATTTGGCGAGCGAAGTGCAGCAAGATGCACAATAACTTCTACGCTACGGAGAGCGCGTTGCATTAACTCGGGATCGTTTGCACTTCCCTCAAAGTTCTCGTCACATCTACTCTCGCCAGCGCGATCAATCCATAGACCAATCGTGTGATGGCCCAGGCTGCGAAACTCATCCGCGAGCGCCTTACCAATTAGCCCAGTTGCCCCAGTTATCAGAATGCGTTGGCTCACGGCTTTATGATGCTCCCGTCGTTACTTCTAATTTCGGGCCACGCGCCGTTAAAAGCATGATCGGGATATGGGAATTGCGCTGCGGCTTCTTCATCAATCTCGACCCCAAAGCCTGGGCGGTCGTTTATCTGCATTTTGCCAGCTCTTATCTCTGGCGAACCCGGGAAGACAGCATCACTTCTCTCGCTCTGTAGATAAATCTCTTGGATACCGAAGTTAGGGGTCAGTGCGCCTAGATGCATATGAGCCGCATGCCCAACCGGCGATAAATCTCCTGGCCCATGAAATGCCGTCTTGATTCCGAAACTCTCGGCGGTGCTGGCTAATTTCAATGCAGGCGTGAAGCCGCCAATCTGGGTGATATGGCAACGTAAATACGCAATTAGTCTCTCGGAGATTAGGCGGTTGTAGTCACTTGGCGCATTCAGTAACTCACCAAATGCAATCGGCGTAGTTGTGCGCGCTTTGATGTCAGCAAGGTACTCAATGTGTTCGGGAGCAACGGGATCTTCTAGAAAGAGCAAGCCGAGATCTTCAACAGCTTTTGCAAATGCGACAGCGCGAGTTGGGGCGATCCGCTCATGCACATCATGAATGATTCCAATCTCGCCATCTAGGCTACGAAGTGCGCGCAACTCTTGGAGCGTGAATTCAAAGTAGAGATCTTCATTCCAAGGCGCCTGATTAAGCGCAAGGCGATAATCCTGGCGGGTCTGTTCGCCAGCTTTTGTTTGAAATGACAGTCCGGAGCCATATGAGGCAAGATTTGGAATTGCGAATTGCACGCGGAAATTATCAAACCCGAGCTCTTTTAACTGAATGATCTTGCCGTGTACTTCGGAGGCGTTCGCGCCATTGACATGTACATAAGTTGCAAGATCGTTTCTGACTTTACCGCCGAGAAGCGCATAAACTGGTTTACCGAGCGCCTTCCCTTTTAGATCCCAGAGCGCTTGATCAATACCAGCAATCGCATTATTAAGTACTGAGCCGTTGCGCCAATAGCCACTTAAATACATTGCGTGCCAGGCATCAGTTATTGCTTCGGCATCGCGTCCGATTAGAAATGGCTTGAAATAGTTCTTTAAGGCGCTGACTACAGTGAGCGGGAATTGAGTAAAGGTGGCGCAACCGATTCCATTCAGGCCACTATCAGTCTCAAGCTTGACGATGGTGAGCCGGATGCCATCGGGCGCAGTGCAGATGATCTTCAGGTCTGTAATCTGCATTCCGCCTCCAATGGGGTTGACCATGCGCTGAGCGCCTGCGCCACGAAAAATGGTAGATGAAAATCTATTGCGTTCCTAGGGGTGAACTGCGAAACTTTTCGCCATGCCAGGTCGGAGCCTCTCGGAGCTAACCACCGAGTCGATCAGTAGCGAGCTCGCCGGCCTGCACTCACAGAGCATCGGCGAGTTAGTCGATGTAATGAATCGGGAAGATGAGAAGGTCGCGCGCGCTGTTGGGCGCGAGGTGGACGCTATCGAAGTCGTGATTACTCAAGTTTCTCAGCGCCTTGCAAACGGTGGACGACT
>VGAF01000041.1 GCA_016870855.1 Actinomycetota bacterium
TCATCAAACGTAGAAGTGAAGCGGTCTCAGCAGCCCTCGGTATGGCCATCCCAGTCGTAGTTGAGAAAGCTGGTGGTGGAGTAATTGTCGATATCGATGGAAACTCCATCATTGATATGGGCGCAGGAATCGCTGTAGTTAACGTCGGAAACTCCGCTGATCGCGTCGTCAAGAATGTAAAAGAACAAGTCGAAGCCTTCACTCACACCTGCTTCATGATCGCTCCATATATGGGTTACATCGAAGTTTGCGAAGCTTTAAATCGCCTCACCCCTGGAACACATAAGAAGAAATCAGCCCTCTTCAACTCCGGTGCTGAAGCGGTAGAGAACGCTGTGAAGATTGCACGTAAATACACCAAGCGCCAAGCTGTAGTTGTCTTTGAACATGGCTATCACGGCCGAACAAATCTAACGATGGGTATGACGGCGAAGAACATTCCTTACAAAGATGGCTTTGGACCATTCACTCCTGAGGTCTACCGGATGCCGATGGCATATCCATATCGCTGCGACTCATGTTCGAGCCCCTGCGAGAACTCAATCCTTAACACCGTGATTCATAAGATTGAAAAAGAAATTGGCGCAAACAACGTGGCCTGTATCGTTATCGAGCCAATCTTGGGCGAAGGCGGTTTCATCGTCCCATGTAAAGGATTCTTACCTGGTCTTATTAAATTCTGTAAGGAAAATGGCATCCTCTTTGTTGCCGATGAAGTTCAAACTGGTTTTGCAAGAACTGGCCAGATGTTTGCCTGTGAAGATGAAGGAATCGTTCCTGACTTGATAACCACCGCCAAAGGAATTGCCGGTGGTCTTCCGCTAGCTGCTGTTACTGGTCGCGCTGAGATTATGGATTCAATCCATGCAAGCGGATTGGGCGGAACCTTCGGCGGCTCCCCGATTGCCTGCGCCGCTGCACTTGGTGCAATTACCACCATTGAAGAAGAGAAGTTAGTAGACCGCGCCAAGGTAATCGGAAAAGTAATGTCCGATGCGCTAAATGAGATGAAGAAGAAGTACCCAATCATCGGCGATGTCCGTGGCCGAGGCGCTATGCAGGCTATTGAATTAGTTAAGCCTGGAAGTAAAGATCCAAATTCCGAAGCCCAAGCTGCGATCATCAAGTACTGCCAGCAAAAAGGCGTCTTGATTCTCTCTGCTGGAACTTACGGAAACGTTATTCGACTAATCCCACCGTTAGTTATCCCAGAACACCTACTTAAGGAAGCCCTCGAAATCCTTGATGAGGCCGTTTCTAAAGCTTAACGATCTAGCAGATTCCTAGTTGGTGAATAACTCTCACCGCTACGCCGCTTAGCTATCGCACTTAACGCTTCAAGAACTATTCGATTAGCGAGAATCGCCGTGATGTCCGCTGAGTCAAATGGTGGCGCAACTTCCACAACGTCGATTCCAACTACCGGTAACTCCAAGCAAATTCGACGAACCGATTCCAACAACTCACGCGATGTCATTCCGCCAGGCTCCGGCGTTCCGGTTCCAGGAGCCATTCCTGGATCCACGACATCGATATCAACCGATAAGAAAACGCCATCACAGCCATCAGTCAATCGTGAAAATGACTCATCCAAAACCGTATTCAATCCACGGTGATGAATCTCAGTCATCTCATATGAGCGCATCCCTTGATCGCGCATCCATTTAAGCGTCACATCATCTGGCCAATATCCACGAAGTCCGAGTTGCAAGAAGCGATCTCCGCGCACATAGCCACTATCGATCAATCTTCGCATTGGCGTTCCATGTCCCACTAGCGCGCCAAACTGGAGATCACCAGTATCTGCATGTGCATCAAAATGAATCATCGAGATCTTCCCCTTACCTCGATGCTCTGCAATTCCCGCAACATCAGCAGAAGCAATTGAGTGATCCCCACCGAGCACGACCGCTATTGCGCCAGCTCTAGAAATCTTCTCTGTTGCTTCTTTCAAAACCTTTAGCGATTCCTCAAGATTTCCCGGCGGCATCAACAAGTCTCCAGCATCAAATACCTTCAAAGCTTTTAACCCATCAATACGAAGCGCCAGATGTGGACGCTCGCCATCATGTGGAAGGTAATCCCCCATACGAATTGCCTGCGGGCCAAATTTTGCGCCTGATCTATGAGAAGTTCCGCTATCGATTGGCGCGCCAATAATTACGACATCAGCATTTTTATAAGTTTCTGGCTTCTCTAAATCACAAGCAGGAATGCCAAGAAAGGTGAAGTTAGGGCCATACATGTTGCCGATCTTGGTCATGTCCCTACCTTACTTTGTCAGACTCTCAATAAATTGCGGCGCGAATCAAGTGCAGCAGTAATGGCATTGAGGGCCAGTCCCTGTCCCCAGAGTTGAAGGCGATCGCTGCGGATGACGCTGTAACCAAAGGGAACAAGTTGAAGCACAGTTCCCGCGCTCGTGCGGGTCAGTGCGCCGACTTCGTCCACATAAGTCAGGGCGGCAGCAATCGCACGCATGCCCGTATTGGCGAGATCTTGGGCGATATCAGGAAGGTGGCGAGCGGCGCGAACCATTGCAGATCCGATACCAGCGCTTGCAGAGGTTTCGAGGATTCCCTTGTTCTCAACTTGGCGATCTACGAGCACATCCCAGATTCCATATTCGGGCAGAAGTGGGATTAGTGAAAGGAGTTGCGATTTAAGCGTGTTCTTCACAACTTTAACTTCTGGAATATCCAAAGCTAGCACTTCGCAAGCATCGAGGAATTCAACCGATGAAAGCGCCATCCAGGCGTTGCCTCTGCCCCAGTAATTCCAAAGGGTCTCCCCCCGATGCGAGCCGTGGGCGAAGAGTTTCGTGATTGGATTTTGGAGCAGTTCGAAGTGGTGGACCAATTGTTCTCCCATGAATTTGGCTTTTTCCAAATCAGATTTTGCGACGGCAAAATTCAAATAGTAAGTGCCCAGCATGTAACAGGTATCGGCCCAGACGCTGCCGGGCCAATGTTCGATTGCGCCATTGGAAGCGCGGGTAGCTGAGTCTGGATTAGATAGCCAACTTTGCAGGTTGTTGTCGATTGCGGCTGTATCTAAAACTCCCATGGCGCCCAAGCGAGCTGCAGCAGCCCCGGGAGCGACATTGTTTATGTGACCAGAAGTGATTACTTCGCGCTTTGAAAACCAATCAATTAATTGCTTCGGCATCTCTGCGCCGATGGTTTCGTGGTAGCGAACTTCTGAGAGTAAATAAACGCCCTCGCCCCAAGACCATTGAATCAATCCGGAGCGCCAAGTCGCAGTGATGATTCGATTCGCAAGTGAAGTAAGTAATACTCGATTTAATTGCTCAGGTTTTAGTGGCGCAATAGGTGGCGCTTCGAGCAGGCTTGATGTGTGATCTTCGCCAGCCAAGATTAGGCCTTCGACTCTGGAGCCAAGCGGCGGCCGGATTCGATATCAATCTTCAGCTTTGCACCGCCTAACTTTGCATCCAAGATTGCGTCTTCGCCAGGAAGATAGACCACAGGGTTTGCCAATCTGGGTGGAGCTTCTGGTAGTCCATCCTCAAGTAGGTCGCTCTTCCCATTCACGGTGAGTGAGCCACTCCAAGAGAACTCGAACCGCTCCTTATTGTTAAACTCGATTCGTAATTCGGACTCGTGGAATTTCGGCTCCTTCAGCGATGTAACAAATGCTTTGAAACTCTTCACGCTCGACTTGTCACTCATGATTGCAATATATAGAGAGCCATTACCTCGAGGTAGCCACTCTTGGAAGGCCGCGTCGCCTGATCGCTTTGGCGTGAATCCGCCACTTGTTGCAACTGCGACATAGGCATCACCCACGCGCCCGATCAACCAAGAACCCTTCTCCTTGTATTCATCCATCATTGGAGTCGGGAACCAGAGATGAGTTGATTCTGGGAAGAGTTCCTCGCGATTTGGATAGATAGCAAATACGCGGTTTTTATGTTGGCGGACTCTAGGAAGTACTAAATGTCCAGCCCAGGCATTCGGTCGAACAGATGTCGCATGGCTGTAGGAAGCTGGATAACTTGCAAAAACTTGAACTTCAGGCGAAAGCGTTATTCCCCAGACGTGTTCTTGAAGCCCTGGAAGCCCAGCGCGGTAATCCTGGACTGAAGAGAGCATGCCGTAGCGATTACGCCAGACGCGAAGATCAGATAGGTATGGTCGATCCAACAAGTCACTAGTGAATCGATACTTGCCGCGATAGAACTGGCGCCCATCCCAGTTTTTATCAAGGGAGTGCGCGACTTTGACGATTAACTCAGGAAGTTCGTATCGCTTTGAGGTTATCAAGGTAGTCACTGGTAGAACGGCGAGGTTGAGAGATCCCATCCCCCAGAGCGCCCACATAATCGGAGCGGTCTCTTCAAAGCGCGAAGAGCGGAGGGTGGTTGTGTAGCTGCGACCATGTGCCGCGCCATGGATGCCACGCCATGAATTACTTGCCAGTGATAGGAGCATCCGATCAAGGAGAGCTTCGGCATAACCACGCAACTCTTTGTTAGGTGAGAATTCAAGGAGCGATACCAAAGCAAGTGTGTCAATGGCGAGATAAGCGTTGGAATCAAATTCGCTAAAACCACCTTCAAGTTTCAACTTAAGCCAAGCGAGCGCCATCTCGGCTCCATGTTCGGAATGTTCTGCGCCCGACATACCGGCATTGGTGAAGCTCTCATTGCGGAAAAAATCGCCGATGAGATGCTCAGCGGTATGCCAGACCAGTTGATGGTTCTCCGTGAAATAGCACATGGCATCAAGGCCAGGTTGGTCGATCCAATACTTGAAGTTAGTAAGTGCCGTGATTACTTCTTCGCGTAAGCCGCGCTCCCACTTGCCTTCCGGGAAGCGATTGAGGATGTGGACCAAGCCAACCGCTTCGAAGTCAGCGCAATCGGCGCGCGTTGTGATCATCGTTAGCGCAGTCGTCAAATCTTCTTTTGTGACTTGATACATGGCATCTTTCTCAAGTCGCGCCAGCGCCCGAGCCGAGGATGGATAGTTAGAAGCGACATGGTCGAGTACTTCTTGGCGCCAAATCTTCGGCGTTACCTTTGAGACTTTGGTGCGGACCTTGGCTGGCACCTGTGCAGTTCTAAAGATTCGCACGACTGGGGTTTGGGGTGAATCGACACGAACTTCCAAGAAGACCTCGCCAGTATCGAGCATTGTCGCTGTGATATCCCCATCGACTGAGCCCCCTTTGGAGCTTTGCTCTAGTTGAGCGGCGCGGCGCAGCTCTTGAATTGAGAGTTTTGCTTGGCCCTTTTTTAATTGAATCGAAAGTCCTGAGCCAAGGCTCTTCCGCTCTTTGATGCGAAGTCGTAGCCCATCAGGGCCACTGAATTCAATGAACTCGCTGGTGCGCGCCCAGCTCTTGATTGCAACTTGCGAGAGTTCATGCTCAGCTACTTCACTGGCATACTCATCAGCGCCAGTAGTTGGAATTACGATGCGGACTGGCAAGCCAAAAATGCGCGCTCGCACTGCATGCCGGACCTCGCGCAGCGAAATCTGCCATTGCGAGATTACCAAGGTACTAATTCCAGATGGGAAGAGCAGATCAATCTCATTAGCGATTGGTTGCATATAGCCGAACTTGCTAGTTGAAAGCACGATTGCGCCATTTACCCAGACTTGCACCGGACCTTGGCTCTCAATTACCAACTTCCGCCACTCCGGTTGATCTACCTCGATCTGGGTCGCCATAAGTGAGTGGCGATACTCCGGAGTGTAAGAGAAATGGCTCCAATCAACATAACCATCATCGCCGGTGTGAATCCGACTCCACTTACCTTCATTAACTTTACCGGTTCCAGGTTCGCGCCAACTTACTTGACCGCCTTCGAGAATTGTAGGAATCGTTTGATTAGCCATGAATGGTCGGTTAGCAAAGATGCGTTCCTTAAGCGGCGCGATATCAGGACCATTTGTAAGCACCCAACGTCCATTCGGAACAAAAGGATCACCTGTAGCTGCCAATAATTTATCGAGATCTTTCGCTGGTGAAATCCAAGCATCGGTTGCTAACCAATCACGAATATAACCATTCTGATCTAATAGATGGGTAGTTCTTCCTGTGCTATCGATAAACCGAGACGACATGTGAGTACTCCTTATTTCTATTCAAGTACTGTAGATACTACTTCAGGCCAGTATGCGCGATACCTTGAATGATCTGGCGCTGCATGAATACGAACATAAAAAGAACGGGAATAATCGACATTACCGACATCGCAAGTACGACGTTGTAGGGAACAACCAATTGGCCATTTAGAAGTGCCAATGCGACCGGCAAGGTATAAAGCCGCTCAGTTTGAGCGATAAGCAGTGGCCATAAGAAGTCATTCCAACGCCACAGAATTGAGAAGATTGCAATAACCGCAAGCGCAGGGCGAGCCAATGGCAACATGATGCGGGCGTAAATTCGAAATTCACCAGCACCATCGATGCGAGCTGATTCGATTAACTCGTCTGGGATTGTGAGCATGTATTGGCGGATGACAAAAACTCCGGTCGGAGTAGCAGCGGCCGGAATAATCATCCCCCAGTATGTGTTGACCAAGCCAAGAGATGAGACTACTAAGTACATCGGAATCAAGATAACTTGGAGCGGAATCATTATCATCGCAAGAGTTAGAACAAAGAGACCATCGCGCCCCCGGAAGTTGTACTTCGCAAAGGCAAATGCCGCCATAGAGTTGATCAATAACGTCAACATGGTGGCAACGACGGTGACGAAGACGCTGTTAAAGAAATAGCGCATGTAGTCATACATCTGGAATGCCTGGCTGTAATTCTCTACGGCCCACCTTGTCGGCAAGATTATTGGTGGGCGAGCGCTTAGATCGATTATGTCCTTGAAAGAAGAAAGTATGAACCAGAGAACTGGAACCAGCACCACCAAAGTAAGCGCAAACAGGGCCGAAGTCCGAATTACGGAAGAGGGCGAAGGTGGACGACGACCGGAAACCGAGGTCCAAGTTGATTTTGATCTCGGTTCAGATTTCGTTTTCTTCAATAGGCTCATACCGCGTCTCGCCTTCTTCCCACCAAAAAATTCAAAGCGGTGAAGGCGAAGATGATTAAGAAGAGGATTACTCCAGCAGCGCTGCCAAGTCCATATTGAATCGGCGACTGGAAGGCGCGCTCATAGATGTATTGGACGATCAAAGTAGTTGCACCAAGAGGGCCACCACCAGTCAAGGTGTAGATAAAGTCAAAGGATTGGAAGCCATGAATCGTCGAAAGAATTATGATTATTAGCGTAGTCGGCTTCAATAACGGTAACGTGATTTGGCGGATTACCTGCCATCTAGTCGCGCCATCAATCGCTGCGGCCTCAAAAAGACTTCGATCTATACCTTGAAGTCCGGCGAGCAAAATTATCGTGTAGAAACCGAGATGAACCCAGATTCCCACGAAGACCGCAGCTGTCATGCCCAGTGCCGGTTCAACTAACCAACCAGGACTTCCGCCGCCAATTGCTTCCAACATGGCATTTAGCGGTCCAACTTTTCGATCTAGAAAGTCATTCCAAATCAAACCCACAACAACTGGTGAGAGCATTACCGGCAGGAAGACGATTGCGCGAAAGAATCCACGCCCAAAACGCTGCTCATTCAAGATTATCGCAAAAGTTAACGAGAGCAACGTGGAGAAAACCATATAGAAAACTACGAAGATGGCTGTATTACGCGCGATTATCGCAACGGTTGGATCGCCAAAAATTGCCTTGTAATTCTCAGTACCTACATACTCAAAGTTGGAGCCATCGATGCTATCGAAAAATGAGATGTAGAAACCGCGAAGTGCAGGCCAAATAATGAAGGTAAGGAAAATCAGGAGGTTAGGAGCTAAGAAAAGATATGGAGTTAATCGCCGGCGCCAATTCTTATGGCGCCGGCGATTAACCGGAGTTTCAACAGAACTGCTCAAATGAGTCCTAGATTTCGCTAGTGCTCGTTTACTTCTTGAGCGTTGCTAGTTGCTGATCTATGAAAGTGATCTGAGTTTGTACCAGCTCCTTCACGGTCATTTTACCCGCCATCACATCAGTCATGAGGTCGCGGAGTTTGTTGTAGATAGGGCCAGTCAAAGTTGGTACCGACTGGATTCCATATGCTGCTGATGGAGTCTTAGCCGAATCAGCCAAGAAAACCTTCATATCAGAAGCACGCTTTGGATAGTTGATACCGCTCTCGGATAGATCACCGCGCGTTGGCATCCAGAATGCAGCCTTGCACATTTCTTCCATCTGCTCAGTGTTAGCTAAGAAGCGGACAAAGAATGCAGCAAGGTCAGGGGTCTTGCTGGCGCTGAAGGCCATCAAGAACTTACCGCCCGGCCAGCCGCCTCCGTTTAAACCTGAAGGGTTCGGAACTGCGGCGAATCTGAATTTTGCCGCGGACGCACCTTCGCTTAGTCCGGCAACATTCCAGTTTCCGGAGAAGAAGACTGGTAATTGTCCGGATAGGAAGACCGCTGTTGGCGAGCTATAACGAGTACCTGTTCCAATCCAGAGATCACGTGGTGCGAGATCTGCGACATAGAGATCAGTGATCATCTTTATCGCCTTCTCGGCGCGGAAAGGTGAGGTGCGAAGAACATTCCGTTGCTTTGAATCGACCATGTATGCGCCCATATGGCTCATCGCCGTTGAAACGCGGTGACCGGATTTATCGATAGCGAAGGCATATTCTGATTTGTTTGCCGCCTGAACTTTCTTAGCCGTTGCAATTAGCTCTGGCCAAGTCCATGACGTTGGAACTGGAACTCCCGCCTTCTCAAATAAATCTAGGTTTATAAATGGTCCATTTATGGTTAGGTCATAAGGAACACCGACTAGCTTCTTGGTGGTCGGGTGGGTGACCTGTGTTGTTGAACCCTTTAAGAATTCCTTCACATAATTGCGACCCAAGTATTGCTCTAATGGCAACGCAACGTTGTGATAGAAACCTGGATTGTTGAGTCGGGCAACATCTGGAGTATTTCCACCAGCAATGCGGGCCTGAAGTTGAGTATCAAGACTCGTGAATGGGATTACATCTAGCTTCACCTTCGCGCCGGTCAATTTCTCAAAGTCGGCAATCTGCTTTTTTGTCGTATCTAACTCAGCAGCGCTGTCTTGGTAGAAGTAATAGGTAATTTCTTTACCCTTCCAAGCAGCCAGCTGGGCAGCTGTTGGAGTTAGTGGAGCTGCTTGTGCGGCGACGTTGCCTACAAGGGATAGGCCAGCCGTCAGCGCAAGCGATGCACCGATTGCGATGCTCTTGCGTAGATTGATTTTCATAGGGAGTTTTGGAGCCTTCCTTCTAATGCGTCGATCTGCAGATCGACTGCCGTTGGGCCATTTAACGGGCTTGGGCGCAGAATTTCAATAATGAGCCGGCCGGCGCGCAGGTAACTTTTCTTTATCCGCGGGGCGGCAATTAGACTCCCCCGCATGGAGATTCGCCCGGCTATCACCAAGGAAGATGTCCCGACCCGAAGCCCCCAATACCTGAGAGAGCGCTTAGTCATAACCGGGATCTTCAAGGTAAATGAGCTCACTTTCGTCCAGTCCCACCATGACCGGATCCTTATCGGCGGCGCAACCTTGAAGCAGGGACGAATCGATTTGAAAGCGCCGGAAGATTTTGGCGGAGATCAACTTCTGGAGCGTCGTGAACTCGGCCTGGCATGTCTA
>VGAF01000042.1 GCA_016870855.1 Actinomycetota bacterium
ACCGTCCAAGCGACGCGTTTTAAATCGTTAGTTGAATTTATGGTTAGTTTTTAGTTGAAAAATTAGTAGTAACGCGAGCGCTTAAATTTAGCGAGCGCCTTACATGGTGTTTCATAGCGAACATCGATGTAATGAAGTCCCCAACGGATCTGGGTGACTGGATTGGTCCGCCAATCGGTGTGGATTACATCCATCTTTGCCGCAGGTAGCGCTTGCGGGATTCCATGAGCGCCGGTGCGCGGATTTCTCGCCCGGTAATTCCACTTACTCTCTCGAGTCCAGAGAGTGTTTAGACAGGAGAATTGGTAGCTACCCCAGCCATATTTTTCCTTGGCGATCTCTGCGGCAATCTTCTTGGCGCCTTTTGGGGTCCTAGCCTTTTCGACCTGCTGGACCATTACCGAGACCATCAACATATCCATCGACCTAACGGTGGTGGCATTGCTCATCTCGATCAGAGTTGGGAGCGCCGGACCGTTCTCCTCCGGAGCATTTGTCTTTAAGTTGGCGCTGACGTTAACGGGCGCTGTCGCAATCGCTTCCTCTTCAATCGGCAGTTGGGCCGAGGCGCCGCTAATGAGGGCAAACTCCAGGGTGGCAAAGAGGGAGATAGCAGCGATCGCCGAAGCCATAAATGGCCTAAGGGCTCTCTTTCGCAAGCGTCTACCTCCTCTTTCGAGGTTTTTCTTTTCGGGGGGAATGTTTGAGGGGAATCGGTTAGCAACCGGCCGTAAGGGTGACAAAGGGTGAAGGCACCCGCAAATCTAAACAAGCGCGTGGCGGAAAAAAGTGAAATCTCACAGGAATTGTGGATAGGAAAAACTCAGTTCGCTAACGTAAATGTCCGAAATAGACCTTTTGAAGCAAAACCCCTATTTTCGCCCCTCTTTTAGGCGAAGAGCTGGACGGGATCCTCAAGTAGCTCGGTGACTAGGGCTGCGATCTGGGAACGCTCGGAGCGGGTCAAGGTGATGTGGGCAAAGAGCGGGTGGCCCTTGAGCGACTCGATGACAGCAACTACGCCATCGTGGCGACCAACCCGGAGGTTGTCGCGCTGAGCAACATCGTGGGTCAGGACGACTCGCGAACCCTGGCCAATTCTGGATAGGACGGTAAGGAGTACTCCCCGCTCCAAGGATTGGGCTTCATCAACAATTACAAAGGCATCATGCAGCGAGCGGCCGCGGATATGGGTTAACGGGAGAACTTCGATTAAGCCACGATCCATAATCTCTTCAATTACTTGGTTTGAAACTAGCGCGCCTAAAGTGTCAAAGACTGCTTGGGCCCAAGGAGACATCTTCTCCCCTTCGGTTCCGGGCAAGTAACCAAGTTCTTGGCCGCCAACTGGATAGAGCGGCCGGAAGACCACAACTTTTTTATGGAGGCGCCGTTCCATTACAGCTTCCAACCCGGCGCAGAGAGCAAGCGCGGACTTACCAGTTCCCGCCCGGCCACCGAGTGAGACGATTCCAACTTCATTATCTAGAAGTAGATCAAGAGCTACTCGTTGCTCAGCGGAACGCCCATGAATTCCAAAGGCGCTTCGATCGCCACGGACTAGGACTAGAGATTTGTCAGCAGTAACTCGCGCCAGCGCGCTTCCTTTTTCGGAGTGAAGAACAACTCCGGTATGGCAAGGAAGATCTTTGGCTAAGGGATCGCTCACTTTTTCGCCGGCATAAAGCGAGTCAATTAATTTACTGCCAACGCTTTCTTCAACCATCCCAGTCCAGCCGCTACTTGGGACCAACTCGGCGCGATACTCCTCAGCGGTGATTCCAACGGAGGAGGCCTTCACTCGAAGTGGTAGATCCTTTGTTACTAGAACTACATCCTTACCTTCGCTAACCAAATTTCTAGCAATCGCAAGGATTCGCGAGTCATTTGTGCCATCGCGTAAAAAGCCATGTGGGAGTGAAGATGTATCGGTGTGGTTTAACTCAACTGAGAGAGTTCCACCCGCTGCATTAATTTTCAGCGGTTGATCCAAGCGGCCATGAGCGACCCTTAAATCATCGAGTGCACGTAGCGCCGCCCGGGCGAAATAGCCCAACTCGGGGTGGTCGCGTTTGCTCTCTAGCTCGCCAATAACAGCGATCGGAATGATGATTTCATGCTCTTCGAAGCGATAAAGGGCGGTGGGGTCGGCGAGCAAGACGCTCGTATCCAGGACGTAAGTCTTTGTAACTTCAGAGCTACGACGGGCCAATTGGCTCCTCTTCCGGCTCAAATATTCTGTTTTCTCGCACTAACAACCTCGTTAGTGAGGGAAGTTGGCTACTGGAAAAAGGTAAATCCTGGCGGAGCAACTTTTTGGCGACACGCTCAAGTTGAGGTTGAGGTTTTTTTACTTACCTAGCCTTCGCTCCCGCACCGCATAAGAACGGAGCGCCCGGAGGAAATCGACCTTTCGAAAATCTGGCCAATACGCCTCGCAGAAATAGAACTCTGATTGATGGCTCTGCCAGAGCAGGAACCCACCTAGGCGTTGTTCACCGGAAGTTCTAATTACCAACTCCGGGTCAGGCTGTCCGGCGGTATAGAGATATTGGTCAATCTTCTCGGCGGAGACCGCTTCGGCAATATCACTCGCGCTCTTTCCAATCGAACCGGCTTCGGAGATGTAGCGCTTGACCGCATCGATGATCTCAAGTCGTCCTCCATAGCCGATTGCAACGTTAACGGTTATGCCATCAATAGTCGCAGTCTTTGACTCAACTTCCCGGAGCATCTTTTGGAGGCGCTCTGGCAGAAGCTCAAAGGAACCAACAGGTCGAATCTTCCATCGGCCAGTTGAACGGAGTCGCTCTACTGCATCTTCAATAATTCCAAGGAGTGAATCAATCTCATCGCTATCCCGTTTGAAGTTATCACTTGATAACAACCAGAGCGTTACTACCTCAATCTCGGTCTCTTCACACCAATCGAGAAGTTCGACAATCTTCTCAGCGCCGGCAATATGGCCGCGGCGTGGTGAGGTATCGCCGGTTGGCGAGGGATTCTCTTTCGACCATCTCCTATTGCCATCCAGGATTACGCCGATATGGCGTGGGGTCTTCGCAAGATCAAGGCGATTGAGCAACCGCTTTTCGTAGAGCGGATAAATTGCAGATTTAATTAGGGACTTAATCGTCATGAAATAGCGCCTAGAACTTGTACTCGCGCGAAACCCTTCGCTCGGCAATGAAGGAGAAGACTGGCAAAGTTCCGGCGAGAATAAACATGATCATCCGCTTTATTGTGAAGCGGGCCTTCGCCGTGAAATGGATAGCGGTAAGGACATAGAAGGCATATATGTAGCCATGTACAAAGGGAATCCACTTGACCTTAGCCTCTAACTCTGGGGCATCCATTAAATAGACAACCGGTAGCTCAACAAACCAGAGCAATAAGGACATCACGCCGGCCAAGAGAGCCATTACTCGGAATCTAAGGACTACGCCCTTCACTCTTTCGCTCTCCCCTCGCGCTCCCGAAATCTGCTGTATATCGGTAAGAAAACTACTACGAGTGCCATTAGCCACCAAATAAGAACATAAGCGATGTGCTGCCAGTAGTAACCCGGAATTGTGGGCGCGGCTGGGTCAAGGAAGACCCTTGGTACCTCAAGTGAGATGCCATCCCGAAGCTCGCCCTTGGCAAGGACAAAACCATCGTAGTAATCACCTGGGTAATCACCGACAAGAAGTGAGGGATCAAGGCGGCTTAGTTGGCCCGCGCTGCGATCACTCAAATCTTCATATTGGCGATGAAAGAGCCGGCCCGTTACAACTATGTCCCCTCGAGGTAGGTCGCTATTCGAACCACTTCTTACTACGAGGATGTAGCCACCGCCATCGACCTCCATCAAACCAACCAACCAAGTTCCGCGCACGCCCTTCTTATCAATTTGATTTGGAGCGTCAAATTGGGCGACATAACTTCCAGAGAATTCAACAATTCTGTTTACCGATGCGCCATCTAAATTCGAATTTGGTTTAGCTACTTTTGAAAGCGCAATAAGTGGCTGCTCCTCATAGGGTTTTTGTAGCTCCTTGACTTGGGCCGCCCTATCAAGTTGCCAGAAACCCAGCGCGATAAAACTTAGGAAAGCAATTAGTACTAGAAGTATCGGAAAAAGCGTTGAAAAAAGAGGCGCGCGACGAGAGTTACTTTGACTCATCTTCGATCCGTCGTTGCTCCATTCGCTTATAACGTTTGTAGAAACTTCTAAGTAATACGAACGTGGCAAGAGTGAGAGTGATCATTGTTATCGATCCAGCAATGCCCTGATCCAAATAGCCGTTTTCCATGCGAGAATCATCCCATGTCTCGTTCAATGTGGTTTAGTTTGAAAAGGTTGAGCGGAAATCGGTCTAAGGCAACCGGACCGGATCGCTTTAAAGACATCTTTGCAGAACTTCCGAGAGAGACTCAAGAGCTTCTAAATTCTCGATATGGAGTCTCTAGCCATAGTTACTGGAGATATCTAGCCCTAGCCTTGCTAGCGCTTGGACTACCTTGGTTGATGTGGAGCGCTTGGTACCACTCAAACCCAGCAACCCGCGTTACTTTAGTGAGCTTCACTCCAATCAATGACCGTTCCATCGAGATTACCTTTGATCTCGATAGAAGAGATTCGACTATTGCACATACTTGCACCTTGATTGCGCGGGACTTCGAGAAGAATGTTGTGGGCGAAATCGATATCCCGATCGCCCCAAGCGCTTCTAATCCAAAAAAAATCAGAGCAAAAATCCCCACCCGCTTAGCTGCAGTAAATGCCGGCATCCTTGAGTGCCGCCCTAGCGAGCGCTAACTCCGAACGCGAACTACCCAAACTCACAATAAACTCCCGCTCATGACCGTTAAGACTTGGCTGACCCAAGAAGCCGCAGATCGTCTCACTCACGAATTGCGAGAATTAGAAACTACTGGGCGAAGCGAAGTTGTTAAGAAGATTGAAGCTGCACGCGCTGAAGGTGATTTAAAAGAGAATGGCGGATATCACGCAGCCCGCGAAGAACAGGGCAAGTTAGAAGCGCGGATCCGCCAACTAAAGGCCCTTCTTGAGAACGCCGAGATTGGAACACCTAAAGGTGAAGCTGGACAAGTAAGCCCTGGTATGAAAGTGGCTGTAGAAATCATGGGTAAGAAGATGGAATTTCTGCTTGGTTCACGTGAGATCGCAAGCGGTGAGTTAGATGTCTATAGCGAACAATCCCCGCTCGGCGCTGCGGTGCTGGGAGCGAAAGTTGGCGATGAGCGGAGGTACACGGCGCCAAATGGCAAGGCGATTACCGTAAAGATTCTCGCCGCTGATTTCTTTGCCTAAACGTTCACTTAAAATTATTTAGAAGCTACGTTTACATACTTCCTAATGCTTAGCGGAACAAAGATCGCCATCAGCAAGACCATATAGATGAGCGACATCTCAAGTGGATTCTGGCTTGGCCAAGAGTTTGCCGTCACGCCAAAGATATTTTGAAGTCCGAAGAGTTCGCGACAAGCAGCCACCATAGTCGAGACTGGATTCCATTCGGCAAAATACTGGAGCGGCCTCGGCATTCCAGTTGTTGGGGCGAAGGCATTCGATAGGAAAGTGAGTGGAAATACTGCGATAAATACCGCCGCATTAGCTACTCGCGCCGACCTCACAGATAACCCAATCAAGATTCCAATCCAAGCCATCGCAAATCCAAAGAAGAGTAAGAAGATAAAGCCGAGCATCACTTTAAAGAGCCCAGAATCAGGGCGCCATCCAACTAAGAATCCCGCTAGGCCCATAACAAATAACACAACGATATTTAGTAAGCCATCACCGAGCGCTCTTCCGAAAACTACTGCGCCACGTGAGATGGGAAGTGAACGGAAGCGATCTATCAAGCCTTTCTGCATATCTTCAGCAAGTCCCACCGCTGTTCCAGCAAGGGTAAAAGCAACCGTTTGAACGAAGATTCCTGGCATAAGTAATTGCACGTAATCAACTCCAGGGATTCCAGTCGAGATTGAGTAACCGAAGACATAACGGAAAAGCAGAACGAACATAACCGGCTGGATAGTGGAGAAAATCAAAACTTCGGGGACGCGGACAAGTTGGAGCCATTGGCGCTTAGTTACAACTAAAGCATCTGAAATAGCGTGTGACATTACTTTTTCCTCACTTCTTCCTCTTTCGGCCACGAGCCTTTACATCGCCCTCATCTTCAGGCTTCTGCTCTTCGGCCACATGACCGGTTAGTGAAATGAAGACATCATCAAGTGATGGTCGCTTGAGACCGATATCAAGGGGATGAATTCCTAAATCATCGAGTTGTCGCGCCGCCTCAATCAGCGCCTTTGAGCCCGTGGCGACTGGAGCGGAAACTTGGCGGATTCCCTCATCAACGCTGACATTTCCACCGGCGACTTTTGCAACAATCTCTTTCACTTGGGCGAGATCATTTGCAGCGGCGACAATCTCTAGCCGCTCTCCACCGACTTGTCGCTTTAGTTGATCTGAGGTTCCACGAGCAATAACTTTTCCATGATCGACAACGACGATGTCATCGGCAAGCTGATCCGCCTCTGCCAAATATTGAGTGGTTAACAGCAGCGTCGTTCCGCCCCTTACCAAACTCTTGATTACTCCCCACATTTCTTGGCGACCTCTTGGATCAAGCCCGGTAGTTGGTTCATCAAGGAAGAGAATCTTTGGTTTAACAATTAGCGATGCGGAGAGATCAAGCCTTCTTCGCATACCGCCGGAATAAGTTCTTATCGGGCGCTTTGCGGCATCAGTAAGGCTAAATTGTTCAAGCAATTCTGTGGCCCGCTGCTTCGCAGCTTTTGGTGAGAGGTGATAGAGCCGACCAAACATGATCAAGTTATCCCAGCCAGTCAAGGTTTCATCGACTGCGGCATATTGGCCAGATAAACCAATAACTTCGCGGACTTTCTCGGGTTGCTTAATTACATCTATTCCTGCAACCGTTGCGCGACCAGAATCTGGAATTAGTAACGTTGTGAGTACGCGGACCGTAGTGGTCTTACCTGCACCGTTTGGCCCAAGTACGCCAAGTACTGTGCCTTCGCTCACATCAAGAGTAAGTCCATCGAGAGCGCGAACCGTGCCGCCGTCGTAAGTCTTCACCAAATCTTCTGCAATAACGCTTTTCACTGTATGGAGAGTAGTAGCCTTCTCCGCATATACAAAATCACCTGAACTCTCACTTTCATGAGTTAAGCCGTGCAGATAGGAAATTCTTGGTTATCAGTTCTCCATTTAAAGGACTTCCCCGCGAAGTATCTGTACTTACGACTATCTCGTTTCTGGTTGCAATCGGCTTTGGCCTAATAATCCCGGCCATCCCAATCTTTGCGCGCACTTTTGGAGTAACAAATACTTTGATCGGCTTGATCATCTCAAGCTTTGCAATCATGCGCTTTCTCTCCGGACTCTTCTCCGGAAAACTAGTTGATCGCTTCGGTGAACGGTTGGTACTGGGTACTGGCTTATTAATGGTCTCGGTATTTACTTTATTGGCCGGCCTTGCTCAAACTTATGGACAACTCCTCTTCTTCCGAACTGCTGGCGGACTTGGGTCTTCAATGTTCTCAGTTTCAGCTGGAGCGCTTCTACTTCGAGTAGTTGGCGATGACCAACGCGGTAGAGCTCAATCTCTATATAACGGCGGCTTTATTGCCGGTGGCGTTGCCGGTCCAGCATTTGGCGGGGCGCTGCTTGCAATCTCACCGCGGGCGCCTTTTTTTATCTACACCGCACTTCTAATCGTGGCAGGAACTGTCTCGCTGATTTTCTTACATGAAAAGCGTCTTGGCAGCGCAAGCAAAACTGTTGTGAGCGACGGACCAGCGCTCACCATTCGAGAAGCGCTCAAGATTCGTCCCTATCTATATTCGCTATTTTTGGCCTTTCTGGGGAGCTGGATCTTCTTTGGAATGCGCTCCTCAATCCTTCCGCTCTATGCAATCGATGACCTCGGCGTATCAACCGCAGTTGTAGGTTTGAGTTTTACCTTAGCTCTAATTGCCCAAGGCGCCATGATGGTGCGAGCTGGAAAATACTCCGATAAGAATGGTCGCCGGCCAGTGATATTGGTGGGCTTTGCAATCACCTTAGTTTCGCTGATTCTCTTAACGCTCTCCACAAATGTAACTTTTTATCTGATCTCCATGTTAGTTCTTGGATTAGGCGCCGGTTTTGCTACATCTGCTGGTGCAATTGTTGGCGATGTAATCAAAGGAAAGAGCGGCAAGGTCTACGCCTTCTGGCAGATGGCTGGCGATGCCGGAATGATGGTCGGCCCGCTGCTATTGGGAGTTGTCGCTGACTTATTCACTTATAGAACTGCGGTATTGGTAAGTGCGCTGGTCTTTTCACTTGCAATCGTTATTGCAATAAGAATCCCCGAGACAAATTCTGCTCGCCTCGGGGATTCTGCTAAACCGCATTTACGTGAGGATTAGTCGTTTCCACCACGCAAGATTGCTAGTAAGCGCAAGATCTCTAGATACAACCAGATAACGGTCATAACTAGCCCAAAGCCAGCGCGCCATGACTCTTCCTGTGGAAGGCCCATACGAACGCCTTGTTCAGCCTGATCGAAATCTAAAATTAAGAAGAAGCTAGCGAGTGCGACGCCAGCCATCGCAAGCATCGGACCAAAGATGCTTAGCGAGTAAAGACTTCCGCCACCAAGAAGAACGCTGATCAAGCTACCCATGGCAAGGACTAGATAACCAAGAGTTGCACCGATTAGAACTTTGGTGAACTTAGGAGTCGCACGTAGTCGGCCGCTCTTATACAAGAAAAGCATTCCGACAAAGGCTGCAACAGTCGCTACGACTGCTTGCTGAACGATTCCTGGATAGAAGAGTTCAAATGTTCTACTCAATATTCCCATCAATAAACCTTGGAATGCTGCGTAGGTCATATAGAGAGCCGGGCGAACCGTCTTACTAAAGGCTCCGATTAGACCAGTTATAAGTCCGCCAACTAGGCCGATGAATAAGAATGAGGAAGGGAGATTTAAATACCAAGATGCAGCGCCGACGGTGACTGCGATTCCCAAAAGTATTCCGGTACGAGTGACAACATCATCCATCGTCATCCGTCCGGTGCGTAGTGATGACGCAGCTGGAGCGTTAAAAGCCTCTTCCAAATTATCTTCTACTCTGGTCTGAGGAATTGACTCCATCGCTGCGTACCCGCGCTTACCGTATGCACGGTTAAGAATCGGATTCGAACTATTCATTGCTCTCCTTGTTAGTTGGTTTCATTATTTAGTTTTGTTTT
>VGAF01000043.1 GCA_016870855.1 Actinomycetota bacterium
GGGTGGGTGAGGTAAGAAGTCTTCCGCAAGTCGTTAAGGCCTCCGACGCTCTCCCCTTTCTCACTTGATAATCCCCAAGCTCGCACCAACTTTTCAATTGTTACCGATTCAGTAGTCTCATCAAAGGCAACCGAGATTCCGCCAGGGATTAAGCGCACATTTATGCCCGCACGTTCAGCGCTATCAAGCATCGCCTTAGGGTTTTCAGCCTTGAGAGACAAAGTGTCAAAGTAGGTTTCGCTCAATAAAGTGAATCCAGAGCGCTTTAGGTAGCCGGCAAAACTTCTAGCTTGATTATGTATTCGAATTGCAATCTCGCGCAGACCTTCGGGACCATGCCAGGCGGCATACAAGGCAGCAGTGTTTGCGAGTAGCACTTGTGCGGTGCAGATATTGCTCGTCGCTTTGTCGCGACGGATATGTTGCTCTCTAGTTTGGAGCGCTAGGCGGAGCGCTGGATTTCCTGAAGTATCAATGCTCTGGCCCACTAATCGGCCTGGGAGCGAACGTTCCAAACCTTCGCGAACCGCAAGGAATCCCGCGTGGGGTCCACCAAACCCCATCGGCACGCCAAAGCGCTGAGCTGAACCGACTGCAATATCCGCTCCCCACTCCCCCGGAGATTTTATGAGAGTCAGTGCGAGTAAATCGCTTGCCATAATGACAAGGACGTTCCTCTCCTTTGCAAGCGAGAAAAGGTCCAAGAGTTCAGGGAGCGCGCCGAGCGTATCTGGATACTGGACCAGAATTGCAAAACATTCTGCATCCTTTATGGCACTTGCAACACTCTTTATTTCAAATTCTTTTACAGCTATTCCCAGCGGTTTAGCACGGGTTTGAACCACAGCTTTCGTTTGCGGATGTGCTGCGGCATCAATTAAAAAGATCGCATCATCGGAGCTCTTAGAAGCTCTTCTTGCCAACGTCATCGCTTCGGCGGCGGCTGTAGCCTCATCAAGCATCGACGCGTTTGCTATAGCCAGACCCGTTAAATCGCTGACCATAGTCTGGAAAGCGAATAGCGCTTCCAATCTCCCTTGAGAGATCTCCGCTTGATAAGGGGTGTATGCCGTATACCAAGCTGGATTTTCCAGGACGTTTCGGAGAATTACGGGAGGCGTATGGGTTCCGTAATATCCCATCCCAATGAGCGACTGGAAGACTTGATTCTTGTCGGCAAGGCTACGTAATTGCAAAATCGTTTCTGGTTCCGAAATCGGATTTGGCAACGATCCTCCAAAAACTTCATCCAACTTAATTGTTTCGGGAAGTACATCTGCGATGAATTTTGCTAAATCTGAATACCCCAACTCATGCAACATGGTTCCGACTTGATCATCGGATGGTCCAATATGCCGATCTGCAAAATTTTTCCGCGCCACGGCGAGAAGAATAGGCCGTTAAATCAATCTATGACGGGTTAAGAGACCCCTCGAAGCTTGCGACGGATAGCTAGCTCATCGCTTCCTTCACCTGGGTGGATGCTCCCGCTTTGGACATCCTCCCCTTGTAGATGGGTAAGCGTGCCTTCGACTTCGTTCCACACTTTTCCTACCGCAATACCAAAGACACCTTGTCCGCCTTGAAGGAGATCAAAGATCTCTTCTGAATTAGTACATTCGTAAATGGAAGATCCATCGCTCATTAGAGTTATCCGCGCTAAATCTTCAATCCCCCGCTCGCGAAGGTGGGTGACAGCGCTTCGAATGTTCTGCAAGGAGACGCCTGCATCGAGCAACCGTTTAACGATCTTCAACACCAAGATGTCGCGAAACCCGTAGAGACGTTGTGAGCCGGAACCGGCCGCCGAACGTACAGTTGGTTCAACTAAGCCAGTACGCGCCCAATAATCGAGCTGTCGGTAGGAGATCCCAGCAGCTGTACATGCCGTTGCGCCACGGTAGCCAATCTCGTCAGAACCTGGCTGCGAAGTCATGGGGGAAGCCTCTCACTTAAGTGGCTTAACGGTAAGTCTTGAAAAGGCAGACATCAATTAACGACACACTCTAAATCTCTAGTACTACTTTAGAGTTCTACGCCTGAAAATCCTCGGGGTTGATCCCCTCAAGGAACTCCTTGAACTTCTCAACCTCATCTTCGGCCTGATCCGGTATCTCAATCCCTGCTTGAGATAGCAACTCTTCGCTTCCCAAGATTGGTGAGCCGGTTCGAAGTGCTAGCGCGATCGCATCGCTAGGTCGGGCGGAGACCGAGACCCCGCCGGCAAGATTGATCATGGAGTAGAAGACTCCGTCGCGGAGTTCAGTTAGATGAATTGAGTCCACGTTTCTGTGTAAGGAAACCAGTAAATCCTTCATCAAATCGTGGGTTAACGGTCGAGGTGGTTGAACGCCTTGTTGAGCAAATGCGATTGAGGTCGCTTCAACGGCTCCCACCCAAATCGGCAGGTAGCGGGCTCCCCCGATCTCTTTTAAAAGGACTATCGGTTGGTTCGAGGGCATCTCGACTCGAACGCCAATCACATCAAGAGCGTGAAAATTCATCTCGCTCTGTGTAGACCGGCTCGAACGAGTGAGGCGTGAAGACGAATTGACAATGATGCAATCTCGCGGGCGACCTCTTCGGCGCGGGCTTTGGAATCCGTATTTTTCTGACGAAGGAGTGGCGTAATTACTTGTTCCACTAAACCAACCTCCCGATCTGCAGCAGCTTTAAAAGCACGGAGATGACGTCCTTCTATTCCAAAAGCTGCCAGCTCTCCGACAACTCGTGCGACCATTAGCGCGTCACCATCAAAATGCTTTCCTCGAGCTTGGACAAGTCCATAGCTCTCAAGTTCCCCTAATTGTTCCTCATCGATTCCAGAACTCTTCAACAATTCATCACGGGAAAGTCGCAGATCACTCTGTTCTGCAAAAGCTGAGGGCGATACCGCAGTATCTACAGGGAGCATCCTGGGAGTCGGAGCGCTCCCCGGGGTTTGCGCTGGTTCTAAGCCGCGATCTAAAGCATCTAAATTCTCTTTAATGACTTTAAGAGGAAGGTATTGATCTCGCTGAGCAAGAAGAACATAACGCAATCTCTCTAGGTCTGGGGTTGTGAACTTTCGATATCCCGATGGAGTGCGCTGAGGTTCTATCAACCCTTCCGATTCTAGGAAGCGGATTTTAGAAATAGTTATATCGGGAAAATCTCCACGTAACTTTGATAGAACTTCGCCAATACTCAGATACGCGCGTGCGGGAACGCTCATGCTCTTACCTTTCCACCTTTAAAGAAATGCATTCTGAATTTGCCAATCTGAAGTTCATCACCATCTGCAAGAGACTTCTCTGAGACCAACTCCCCATTCAAATAGGTTCCATTTAAACTTCCCAAGTCGGTCAAGATATAACTCTTGCCGCTCTTGGCAACCTGGGCATGCTTTCTTGAGACCGTGACATCGTCGAGGAAAATCTCGTTCGCGGTCGCCCTTCCGATATGAGTTACCTCGGGCTCTAGGAGGAAGCGCGCTCCTTTATTTGGTCCGATCAAGGAGACGAGCATCGCAGCGTCATCCCCCAACGCGTTCAAAACTTCCATTAATTCTGGACCTGATTCTTGGATTAATCGTGAGAGCGAACTTTCAACTGAGCGAAGTGCGGTGAGATGGATTATGGTCGTTAAATCTTTTCTGCTGTCAGCAGCGGCAACCACGATTTCCTCCCCCTAAACCTTAAGTTTCACTTAAGGCTCACCCTATGGTGGAGGTTTGGGTGAGTCAAGCGGTAAGAGCGCTATAGGCCTTTGGTGAGAGAAGTTCGGAAAGTTGATTTGGCGAGGATGCTTCCATTTCCAAGAGCCATCCTCTTCCATAAGGCTCTGAATTTATGGTTTCTGGAGCAGAATCCAAGTCGCTATTGACTTTCGTAACAGTTCCAGAGATTGGCGCATAGATTTCAGAGACGCTCTTGGTTGACTCCACTTCTCCGCAAACTTTCCCAGCCTCGATCGATTCCCCAACCTTGGGCATTTGTAGGTACACGATGTCACCAAGTGCGCCTTGCGCATAATCAGTAATTCCAACTCGGAACCGTCCTGGGGAAACCTCTTCAACCCATTCATGCTCTTTGGTGTATTTGAGGTTGGTTGGCACGTTACTCACTAAAACCTACTTTCCATCATTGTCCTGAAATTCTCAGTCCAATTTTTCATCTGGTGCGTAACTCTCTGAGGCCAGTTCTAGCGTATTGCGCACCGGTCCACAAATACAGACCTATCCCCCATCCCGCAAAGGCCCATCCGAAGATAAATGCAAAGGTAGAGATCTCATCTAAAGTAGAAAAAGTCAGCAAGAGCATCGGAAGCGCGTAGAGGAGATTGAATGTTGCAGCTTTGCCGAGATAAGTCACCTTGAAAGGCGGGAGGCCGAATCGCTTCATCGCAAGAAGCAGCGCCCCAAGAATTAAATCCCGCGCAATAATCGCAACTAGTACCCAAATCGGTATAGCGCCGGTGATAAACATGGCTATCAACACAGTCGCGATGTAGAGCCGGTCAACTGCAGGATCGAGGAGCTCGCCTAAACGGCTCTCTTGATTGAGGGCCCTAGCGAGCTTTCCATCGAAATAGTCGGTGGCGCCAGCGACCATGAGGGTTAATACCGCCCACGAGTAGCGTTCTTGCCAGGTGAGAAATAGGAATACTGGGATTCCAGCGGCTCGAAGAAGGGTTAGCGCATTAGGAATGGTGAGCATATTCCCCTCGCTTTAGCACTCGACTTCTCCGGACTAAACGGCTCTCGCCGGACTAATTGGTCGGGACGAGAGGATTTGAACCTCCGACCACATGACCCCCAGCCATGTGCGCTACCAAGCTGCGCTACGTCCCGTAATGAAATAGTACCTCGGCCCAAATGGGTAGAATCAACGATCGCGCAGCCTAACCGAGATGCGAATGGGGGAACCTGCGAAACCAAACTCTTCCCTTAGACGTCTTTCGATGAATCGTCTATAGCTTGACTCTAGGAAATCAGTAGCAAAGATAATGAAGGTTGGCGGTTCTATACCTGCTTGCGTAGCGAAGAGAATTTTTGGCTGTTTCCCACCGCGAACTGGGGGCGGGTTGTAACTGACAAGCTGTCCCATAAAAGCATTTAGCCGTCCGGTAGGTACCCGGAACTCCCATCCACTGAGCGCTCGCTCTACGGCTGGAATAAGGCGATCTTTATGCCAGCCCGTCTTGGCCGAGAGGTTTATCCGCTCCGCCCAGGTCACCTGATCTAGATTTCTATCGATTTCTCGCTCTAGTTGCACTCGGCGGTCTTCATCGAGCAGATCCCATTTGTTCATCACAATAACTAGAGCCTTTCCTGATTCCTCAGCCATAGAGATGATTCTTAGATCCTGTTCGGTCATCTGGGCAGTTGCATCAAGCACTGCCACCACGACCTCCGTGTTCTCAATTGATCGTTCCGTTCTTAGCGCGGCGTAGTAATCAGTACCACTCGCTTGATGAGCCCTTCGTCTAATACCCGCCGTATCAATAAACCGCCAAGTCTTTCCATCAACATCTATCAACTCATCGATTGGATCCCTTGTTGTTCCTTCTGCATCATCAACAAGCGCGCGCGTACTTCCTGCAAAGGTGTTCAGAAGACTGCTTTTCCCGACATTCGGCCGACCAACAATTGCGATTTTTCTAAAGCCATCTGAGATACGACCGCGACCAACTTCAGGAAGGCGAAGCACGATTTTATCGAGTAAATCGCCGGATCCCCTTCCATGGGCTGCTGAAACAAAGTGGGGCTCGCCTAAACCAATATTCCAAAGTTGATGGGCATCCAACTCATCCTTCTCGGAATCTACTTTGTTAGCGATAAGCATTACATCAACCTTGCTTTTCCGGAGAATATTTACTAGCTCTTGATCTTCGCTTTGAGCACCAACATGAGTGTCAACTACGAAGAGAAGCAGATCGGCTTCACCGATTGCGCTCTGAGCAGCCTCTGAAATCTTTAGTGCGATTCCTTCAGCCGTTGGCTCCCAACCACCCGTATCCATCAGGGTGAATTTCTTGCCATTCCACTCCGCGTCGTATTTCACTCTATCTCTTGTGACTCCAGGCGTATCTTCAATTATCGCCTCACGTCCACCAACTATTCGATTTACCAACGTTGACTTCCCAACATTTGGACGTCCAACGACTGCAACCACCGGCAAACCCAAGAGAGATCTCTGCTTAAGAATGTTCCATATGTAATCAATGGTCTCCTCAAGAGATAAATGCGTCGAGTCGATTAAGAGAGCATCCGGCGCCCGCTTGAGTGGCGAGGCCTCGCGAGTGCTATCGATTGCATCACGCGCTGCCAAACTATCGGCCACGCTGAAATTATCACTTAGCGGAATATCTAGCGAATTTAACTCACTTTCGCGCCGATTGGCTCGAGCTTGTATATCCGCTTGAAGGTAGATTTTTAGTTGGGCTGTTGGAGCAACAACGGTTCCAATGTCTCTTCCCTCTACTACGATCCCCCGCTCCGCTTTTGTAATTATCTCTCTTTGCAGAGTGAGCAGTTCATTCCGCAACTCCGGCCAAGCGCTGATTTGACTTACTTTCTGATTGATGCGCTCTTCTCTTATTTCTGTGGTGAGCTCTTTTGCACCAACAAAGACGCGAGGATTGTTTGGGTCGGTTATGAATTTGATTGGATGGCTGCGTAAGGCTTCAATCAAGGTGCTTGATGTATCCAGATTTCGTTCCAAGCTCAACCAAGTAGCAGCCCGATAAAGCGCTCCCGTATCTAGATAGTTCCAACCAGCGCGCTGTGCCAAGCCTTTTGATGTCGAAGATTTTCCAGAGCCACTAGGACCATCCATGGCTACGACAATCTGTTTACTTGAATTACTAACCATCTTGTTCATTGGCGATGAACTCTCCATCCTTTTCCTAGCAAATGGAGCCGCAAATTCTCGGCATCGGTTTCGGAGAGTGCAAGTCTTATCAGGCCGGTTTCCTGTTTTGGAGAATGCTCCAGAGTGAGATCTTCTATGTTCGCCTCTATTTCGGCACATTCGTTGAAAAGCGCGCCAAGTTGTCCCGGCTTGTCTTCAATTACAACATTCAAATATGTGTATTCACGAGGTCGCAAGCCATGTTTGCCACTCAATTTTCCATGCACCGAGTTTGCAATCGCAAAAATTGCCGCTAATTGGTCAAGGTCGCCTTGCTTTATTGCTCTTTCGATCTCCGAAATCTTCATCTTTAGCTCATCGATTGACTCAAGGACTTCATCGCTATTAGCAAGGAGAATCTCACTCCATAACTCCGCCTTGGAGCCTGATAACCGCAACATGTCACGGAGACCTTGACCGGCTAGATCTATTGACCCCCCTACCGACTCCACAGAAGCGGCGAGCGAGGTGCTCAGCACCTGGGGTAGATGAGAGATGCGAGCAAAAAGATGATCGTGTTCCGCTGGGGTCATTTGGTATGGAACACCACCGAGAACTCGAATGAACTCCTCAGTTAATCTAATTGAATCAGCGTTTTCCTTATTCTCTGAAGTGATAATCCATGCACGGCCATCGAAGAGATCGCTTCGGGCTGATTGCGGACCGCCTGATTCCCTACCCGATATTGGATGAGTGCCAACAAATCTCTTCTTGAACTCCGATATGGTTGCAATCTCTACATAAAGTTTAGTCTTGGTACTACTGACATCTATAAACGTTGCATTTGGATGGCGTCCAATTTCTTGCTTCATAGTCTCCAGAACGGAGTTTGGCGGCGTTGCTACAATTACTAGCTCGGGTTCTAACTCGGGATCGGCGCTCACGGACGCAACACCTACCAAATCCCTTGCTATCGCTTCATTAACCGCATCGGTATCACTTATCTCTACGCTCCAGCCTCTCTCCTTCAGGCGCAGCGCAATCGAAGTTCCGATGAGTCCCGCACCAACGATGCGAGCCCCTCGCTGCGTCACTGTGCTAGATCTTTCCTCAGCACGGAGGTACCTCGTAGGTAAATGTGCGCAATCTGCTTCTGGTTTCTTGAAGTTTCGCAATGAACCAAAGTTCTAATGGTTCGAGGCAAGCTATTAGGCACCGGAATCTCTGTTGAGCAGAGAAGAGGAACATCGCCAAGGCCCATAGCGCGGGCCGATGCAGCAGGGAAATCTGAAGTTAGATCGCTCGTGACAGTAAAGATGACAGATATCAAATCTTCGGTCTTAAGACTATTGGCACGCATCAACTCTTCAATTAGTTCGACTACGGCCTCTTGCATCAATCCGGCGTCATCACGCTCAATCTGGGTTGCCCCTCTTATACCTCTGACGCTCATCCGGAGATTTTACTTTCTTCGCGCTCATTCTTGTCGTAAGTGGATAACGCGTTTTACCTATTTATCGGCAAAACGGTTTTGTCTTGAGGTCCGCCCGAGAATTGAAAAGTCGACATTCTTGCTCCTTCCTATCCAACGCCTTTGATAACGATTTATCAACATTTGGCGTGCCTGATGAGCGTGTATTTGTCGATAAAACAACATTCAAAAACTCCACAAATAGCGATTAAGCCATAAGTCTATTTTTAGGTTTGTATCAATTTCTACATTTATTGCTTTATAGTTTTGTCGTTTCAACGCTAGATAGATATCTCCATTTTCCAGCTTTCAACTCCCCCAAATGAATCTTGCCGATCTGGGTTCTTTTCAAACGCAGCACAGTTAGCCCTTGGCTGTCCGCCATTCTGCGGACAATCTGATTCCTACCCTCGTGAATCTCTATCTCAAAACCACCGGGTATCAAGCGGGTTCTCTCCGCCCTAGCCAGCCCATCTTCCAATCTAACTCCCCGTTTTAGATTGGCCAACGTGGGGCGGGTTACCATCTCTTCTACAAAAACTTGGTAGGTCTTTTCAGCTCCGTGGGATGGGTGGCTTGTCTGTTGGGCCCAATCGCCATCATTGGTGAGAAGAATCAGTCCTTCACTCTCCTTATCGAGGCGGCCCACATGAAAGAGACGATCAGAGCGATCTTGAAAGTAATCCCCAATGCAGCTCCTTCCTCGATCATCTGACATAGTGGACAAAATGCCTTTAGGTTTATAAAACGCAATGTAAGTCTTGGACGAAATTGTCCTGATTGGCTTATTATCAACCTCAACTTGAGTCTTTAACGGGTCTATTT
>VGAF01000044.1 GCA_016870855.1 Actinomycetota bacterium
CTCGGTATTGATTCGGAAATATGCCTGAAGTGGGATCTCTACGTGCACTCCCTTTGGGACATAGATAAAGGATCCACCCGACCAGACTGCGGTGTTGAGCGCTGCGAATTTGTTATCACCGACTGGAATAACCGTTCCAAAGTACTCCTTGAACAGTTCTTCATGCTCTTTCAAACCGGTATCGGTATCCAAGAAGATTACGCCTTGTTGTTCAAGATCCTCGCGAATTGAGTGATAGACGACTTCGGATTCGTATTGTGCTGCAACTCCAGCGACTAAGCGTTGCCGCTCTGCATCTGGGATACCGAGTTTGTCATAAGTGTTTTTAATATCTTCAGGAAGTTCTTCCCAAGACTTTGCCTGCTTTTCGGTGGAGCGTACGAAGTACTTGATGTTGTCAAAATCAATTGTGGATAGGTCAGAACCCCATGCCGGCATAGGTTTCTTATCGAAGAGTGATAGCCCTTTGAGGCGCAGGTCGAGCATCCAAGCTGGCTCACTCTTCTTAGAGGAGATATCGCGAACGACATCTTCGTTTAGGCCGCGCTTACTTTCTTTGCCTGCTACATCCTTATCGGCCCAGCCATATTGGTACTTGCCGAGACCCTCTAATTCTGGATGGGTAGTTTGGCTCATTTGCGCTTCTTCCTCTCGATTGCATTCTTGATCTGCTTCTTTGGTTGGGGAATGAATGTTGTACAAACGCCATCACCGTGGGCGATAGTTGCAAGTCTCTGTACATGGGTACCAAGAATCTGGGCGAAGGCCTTTGTCTCTTCTTCGCAGAGTTGCGGAAACTCGGCAGCAACATGGGCTATCGGACAATGGTGCTGACAGAGTTCAACGCCAACCCCATGAGAGTGTGTACTTGCTGCGTAGCCCTCTTTAGTTAAAAATTTCGCAAGCGCTCGTGCGTGATTCTTAGAAGTTGTTACTTCCACTTCTGATTTCTTGGAGATTTCTTCTGCTCTCTGTCTTGCAAAGCCGGTTACGAGGTGATCGCCACCTTGTGTAGAGATAAAGCGGAGCGCCGAAACTGCAAGATCATCGTAGGAGTGCTCAAACTGTTCTCGGCCAAGATCGCTCATCACAAAGACTTTTGAAGGACGGCCTCTCATCCGAACACTTCTTGAATGTGGCTCGCGCTCCTCCAAAATCCCATCTTCAATTAGTGAGTCAAGATGGCGTCTAATTCCAGCTGGCGTCATCTTCAGCCGATCGGCCAGGGCGACAGCGGTGGATGGGCCTGATTCCAGAATCGCTCGAGCGACCTGATCGCGGGTACGCAGGTCCGGGCTGGCGAGGCTGGTTTTCACAACGGTATTGTTGCGTAATTCATCTCCCCCTGCCAATTGAGAGGGCCAACCAAAGTCGACTCGGACCGTAGGCTCTGCCCATGCTGAAGAGCGCTAAAGCCTTGAGACGCCTCTCATCATTAATGGTTTTCACGCAATCTGCGATTGTTGTTACTGGAGCTTCGGTTCGAATAACTGGCTCTGGATTGGGCTGCTCCACCTGGCCGGAGTGCACCCCCGGATCTTTCACTCCCACCCCGGATCAACCTGAGTCACCGCTACACGCATGGATTGAGTTTGGGAACCGATTATTGACTTTCGTACTTCTCTTGAACGCGCTACTTCTAATGATTTCAATCCTGCGCAATAAGCGAAGCGAACTTCGCATCCTTGGACTGATTCAAATCTTGGGAATTTTGGCCCAAGGAGTTCTTGGCGGAATCACCGTCCTTACTGGTTTAAATCCTGCGACGGTATCTGCTCATTTTCTATTATCAATAGTTCTTATTGCTGCTGCGCTCTCCCTCCGCCAGCGAGCGCATGGGATAACTCCGACTGACATCAAATTGGCGCCGCTAACTCGTCGCCTGGCCCGACTAACTCTTGCGCTAACAGCTCTGGTGATTTTTGCCGGAACTATCGTCACAGGTAGTGGTCCACATGCCGGCGATGATTTAGCAGAACGGTTCAATCTCGATCCTCGGATGATGTCTTGGATTCACGCGGACCTAGTTATTGCTCTTCTTGGAGTTACGGTTGCCATGCTCATAGCAGTTCGACTCGGCGAATCGAAGATTACGAGATCGAGTTGGGGGGTCAGCGCTCGAAACTTTCTGATTATCTGCCTCGCTCAAGGGCTCATCGGTTACACCCAGTACTTCACTGGATTGCCGGAACTGCTGGTGGGCTTTCATATTCTTGGCTCGGTTCTAGTGTGGCTAACGGTCTGGAATCTGACCATTAAAGGTAATGTCCTATCCCGGCCATGAGATATCCAGAACGCCCCGCTTGGACCGCGCTAGATGATCAATCAGTCGCGGTTGCCCGAGCCCTCGCTATGGATGCCGTTCAAAAAGTCGGAAACGGCCATCCCGGAACTGCCATGTCTCTCGCGCCCGTCGCTTACACGCTTTTCCAGAGATTTCTAAGACATGATCCGAGCGATTCAAAGTGGCTTGGGCGCGATCGCTTCGTTTTATCTTGTGGCCACTCTTCGCTAACTCTCTACATTCAACTCTTCTTTAGCGGTTATGGTCTAAAGCTAGATGACTTGAAGTCCTTTAGAACTTGGGGATCGCTTACTC
Source organism: Actinomycetota bacterium (assembly GCA_016870855.1). GTDB lineage: Bacteria > Actinomycetota > Actinomycetes > Nanopelagicales > Nanopelagicaceae > MAG-120802. The sequence continues at coordinate 2,600 of VGAF01000044.1, forward strand.
CAGGTCATCCCGAATATGGACACACCTTGGGAGTAGAGACAACAACTGGACCACTCGGACAAGGCGTTGCAAATGCAGTCGGTATGGCAATGGCGGCTCGCTACAAACGAGGACTCTTCGACCCAGAAAGCCCCCTCGGCGAGAGCATCTTTGATCACAACATCTGGATAATTTGTAGCGATGGCGATCTTCAAGAAGGAGTGAGTGCTGAAGCATCTTCTCTTGCGGGAACCCAAGAACTTGGAGCGCTAAAAGTTATCTACGATGACAATCGAATTTCAATTGATGGCGATACCCACCACACCTTCACAGAAGATGTAAGCGCTCGATATCGCTCTTATGGCTGGAATGTAATTGAAGTTGCAGCGAAAAATGATGGCGATGTAGATAGAGATGCTTTGGAAGTTGCTATGCAGAGCGCGCTAGACGAAAAGGTTCGACCAACCCTGATCCGCCTAAAAACCGTAATTGCCTGGCCCGCACCTAAAGCGCGCAACACTGCGAAATCACATGGTTCGGCTCTCGGAAAAGAGGAAGTATCTGCCACAAAGGTTCTCCTAGGTTTACCTGATGAGGATTTCTACTTTCCCTCACAAGTTCAAGAGCATGTGAAGAAGGTTTCAAGTAGAACTCACTCTCTAAGAAGCGAATGGAATCAAGCCTTCGAGAGTTGGAAGCGAGAAAATCCCGCTAGAGCCCAACTCTTGCAACGCCTTGAATCAGATTCACTGCCACCAGATTGGGAGAAGGGAACGCCTACTTTCGCAAGTGAGAGAGAAGTTGCAACGCGAAAGGCTTCCGGAGAATTGATAAACCACTTTGCCAAAACGCTGCCTGAATTAATTGGTGGGTCTGCAGATTTGGCAGAGAGCAATAACACTATGGTTGAGGGCGGTGGATTGTTTCTACCGAACTCTTCAACGCTCTCGGGAGCTTCTCCCTACGGTAGAAATATCTTTTTTGGAATTCGCGAGCATGCGATGGGCGCAATCCTTAATGGAATGGCGCTACATGGTGGACTTCGACCTTATGCCGGTACCTTCTTAGTATTTAGCGATTACATGCGTGGAGCTGTCCGACTATCGGCGCTGATGAAGCTTCCGGTTACATATGTTTGGACCCACGATTCAATTGGCCTAGGTGAAGATGGACCGACACATCAACCAATCGAACATATCGCCGCCTTAAGAGCAATTCCTGGTCTAGATGTCATACGACCTGCTGACGCCAATGAAGTAGCCATCGCTTGGCGAGAGATTTTGAAACGAAAAGCTCCGGTTGGCCTACTGCTTTCGCGCCAGAACCTTCCGGTATTTGATCGGGCCATCTTCAATTGCGCTGAAGGCGTTGCCAGAGGTGCTTACGCTCTTAACGAGGAGAAGAATCCAGAATTGATAATTATTGCAACGGGTTCAGAAGTTTCGCTCGCCATTGCTGCGCTAACCGAACTTCAGTCTAAGGGAATCAAGACGAGAGTCATAAGCGCACCATGTCTCGAATGGTTTAACGCACAATCTGCGAGCTATAAAGATGAGCTATTGCCCAAGAGCGTTAAGGCGCGAGTAAGTATTGAAGCAGGAATTGCACAGGGCTGGCGTGATTTGATTGGCGATGCCGGTGAATCTATATCAATTGAGCACTTTGGCGCCTCAGCTTCGCATACAACCCTATTTCGTGAATTTGGTTTTACCGTTGAAAGAGTGGTTGAAGCTGCCCAGGCTACTTTGAAGCGAGTTCGTTGATGTCACTTGAGAAAATCTCTAACGCCGGGGTTTCGGTATGGCTTGATGATCTCTCTAGAGAGCGGATGGTTAGGGGTGGCAAGGCAAGTTATTTGCCCCAACTAATTGAGAACGACTTTGTCGTAGGTGTTACCACCAACCCGGCCATCTTCTCGTCGGCGATCGCCAATTCTGAGCTTTACAGAGATGATGTCGCTACGCTTCATAGCAAAGGACTCAACGCTGAGGTAATCATTTCTGAATTGACCACTTCTGATGTACGACAGGCATGCAATCTTTTTCTGCCGGTCTTTGAACGAACTAATGGAGTCGATGGCCGCGTGAGTATTGAGGTAGATCCAAGACTGGCGCGGGATACCGAGGGCACCATTAATCAAGCTCGCGAACTATGGAACCAGGTTGGTGCATCGAATGTTCTGATAAAGGTTCCAGCCACAAGAGAGGGGTTGCCTGCGATTCGCACTTTGACTGCGGAGGGCATAAGCGTAAATGTCACGATAATCTTTTCGGTTTCGCGCTATCAAGCAGTCTTGGAATCATTTATTGCCGGACTCGAAGATCGAGTAGCTAAAGGTCTATCTATAAAGGATATTCACTCCGTCGCCTCATTCTTCATCAGTCGGGTTGATACGGAGATTGATCCTCGACTCAAGGAGCCTGAACACCAATCTCTTCGAGGTCGCGCTGCGCTCGCCAATGCACGTCTTGCTTATGAACACTTTATGAAGGTTGAATCAAGTGAGCGTTGGAGAGCGCTTGCGGGATCTGGCGGGAACATCCAGCGCCCTCTCTGGGCTTCTACTGGCGTAAAGGATCCCAATTACAGCTCCACGATGTATGTTTTAGAACTCGTAGCAGATAAGACTGTGAACACAATGCCCGAATCCACCCTATCCGCAGTCAGTTCGAGCGCGGATTTCAACGGCGATACGATAACTGGAAGGTTTTCCGAAGCGCGAGAAACACTTTCGCAACTTGCAGATATCGGTATTGATATTGAAGTTGTTGCCGAAAAATTGGAGAGCGAAGGAATTGATAAATTCATAAAGCCTTGGATTGAGTTGATTGCTGTGGTGGAGCGAGCAAAGGCGTGATAAAGCTTCACGGAGTCAATAACCGCGACTCAAATTGGGATGCGCTGAACGCGATAACAACGCGCCTGGCAAATAAGGATTCCAGTATCTGGGGTGAGGCTGCACAAGCTGAGGCATCTATTCGTTTGGATTGGGTTGATCTTCCGGAGGTTTCTAGAGATCTACTACCTGTTCTAGATGCGCTCTCTGCCTGGTCGCGCGAAATGGGACATAGAAATTTCATTCTCTGCGGAATGGGGGGTTCATCACTTGCCCCTGAGGTAATCGCAGCGCACTATAAGCGTTCATTAATCATTCTGGATTCAACTCAACCTGATCAAGTAAATGATGCGCTCAAATCAAAGTTGAGCGAGAGTTGCATAATCGTCGCATCAAAGTCAGGAAGCACAATTGAGACTGCTTCTCAGAAGGCGCTCTTTCAGGAAGCTCTCGTATCAGCCGGTCTAGATCCGAGAAATCACATGGTGATCGTGACTGATCCAGATAGCCCACTACACCAATCAGCGCTCAACAATGGCCTAAAAGTTGTCACAGCAAATCCCAAAGTAGGCGGCAGGTTTAGCGCGCTAAGCGCCTTTGGTCTAACGCCGGCGGCCTTGATTGGAATTGATGTCTCTGTCCTACTTGATGATGCATATGAAGCGGCAAAAAGATTTACAGAGCCTGACTCTGTGGTCGTTGCTTTCGCGGCGCTGCTCGCTCGGCCGGATTTCGCATTCGCTAAGTTCTACGACAGAAATTCTTCCTTCCCTGGACTAGCTGATTGGATTGAACAGCTCATTGCTGAATCCACAGGTAAAGATGGGCGTGGCGTACTACCGGTAGTTCTAACTTCTCAACCAAGCCCTGAATCCAACGCCATAACTTTTAATGAGAACGATCCACTCTCTGTTGTAGGAAATCTGGGCGCCCAATTCATCTTCTGGGAGTGGGTTACCGCGCTTCTCTGCTATTTGCTAAAGGTGGATCCCTTTAATCAACCCAATGTTGCTGAATCCAAGGATCGCACGGGAAAGATTCTTGCTAATTGGAGTAATGATTTAGGCCGCCCGGTACTTGAAAGCGAGACGCTAGCTATTTATAGTGAGAAAAGTTTGGATTCGTTAGAAAGTTATTTAGCTGGCGCAGGCAGCAGTAATTACCTTTCAATTATGGCCTACTTGAATCGGAATACCTCTCAAGAGGTAATCCAGCTAAGGGATCTGCTGGAGAGTTATCTGAAAATCTCCACAACTTTTGGTTGGGGGCCAAGGTTCTTACATTCAACCGGTCAGTTCCACAAGGGTGGGCCGCTAGTTGGTTCTTTCATACAAATCACCACAGCTACCGAAGTGAAAATTCCGATTCCGGGAGCAGGGTATGGTTTCGAAAGGTTAGTTCTAGCCCAAGCACTTGGCGACTTTGAGGCTATAAAAATGCGTCAATTGCCAGTAATGCGAATCCATTTAAAGAACGAGCGAGCCGGGATAGCCGAACTCCTCGCTGTAGCTAAAAACCTAAAGAATTAATCCTCTTCTTCGGCGCGTAGTTTCTTAAGCGCCGCTTCCAAAATCTTCTTAGCCTCGGCCTCAGTTCTACGCTCTTTTACATAGGCAAGATGTGTCTTATAAGGCTCATTCTTCATCGGCGATGGTGGATTGTTTTTATCGCGTCCAGCTGGGAAACCGCAACGAGGGCAATCCCACTCATCGGGGATTGCAACGGTTCCATCGTCTGCGAAAGATGGCTTGGTTTCATGGCCATTTAGGCACCAATAGGAGATTCGAAAGCGTGCAATTGCTTCACCGCGTTCGGCTTCGCCCATTGGACCAGCACCGACACGAGACCCTCTGATTGCGCTTCCACCGGCCATTTTCTCTCCTTATTATTTTTCTCTTACTTCAATCTTAATTACTTCAATATCGTTTATCTCAGTATCGATTACTTCAATATCGACTATTTCAATACCAGACCGAGTGCGATCACAGAGGCAAACCATAGGCCGCCAACAACAATGGTGATTCGATCTAGATTCTTCTCCACCACAGAAGAGCCACCATAAGTTGAGGAGAGGCCACCACCGAATAGGTCAGATAGTCCACTTCCCTTGCCCTTGTGAAGGAGTACGAGAACGATCATCAAAATACTCGTAATCAAAAGTAGGATCGAGAGCGCCAGTGCCACTTAATTTCTCCTGCCTTGAAATCTAGACGAAGTGCGAATATTACCTTGCCCGAGGGTATCGAACCCCTCAGATGACCCTATGAAACTTACAGATCCGCGCAAATTCTTCTGGGTCCAGGCTCGCTCCACCCACAAGCGCCCCATCCACATCAGCTTGGCGCATGATGTCAACCACGTTGGCCGACTTCACAGAGCCGCCATAAAGAATCCTGGCGTTCTCCGCAATCTCTTCATTGGCAATCTTCTTCAATTCATTTCTTATTGCGCCACATACTTCCTGAGCATCTTCTGGGGTGGCAGTCTTACCAGTACCAATCGCCCAAACTGGTTCATAAGCAAAAACAATCTTCTTTAGTTCAGGTTTATGAAAGCCTTTCAAACCCGCCCTTACTTGGTTCAATACATGTTCAACGTGGCTTCCGGCCTCCCGAATCGCTAACTCTTCTCCGATACAAAAGATCGGAACCATCTCGTTATCGAGAACTGCGCGAATTTTTCGATTGACCAATTCATCACTTTCGCCATGAATTGCCCTTCTCTCTGAATGTCCGACAACCACATAAGAGCAATCAAGCTTCTTAAGCATCGCTCCTGAGATATCACCCGTAAAAGCGCCGGATTTTTCGGGCGAGATATCTTGTGCGCCATATGAAATTCGAAGACGATCGCCATCTACCAGGGTTTGGACTGATCGGATATCGGTAAAGGGCGGAATGATTGCGACATCTACTGCATCAAAATCTCTATCTTCCAAGGAATATGCAAGCTTCTGGGTAACGGCAATCGCCTCAAGATGATTCAAATTCATCTTCCAGTTACCAGCCATCAGGAGCCTTCTACTCATATTGCAATCCTCTCATGGGGCCAGGTGGTAAATACTCAAGCTCGGTTATCAAGCTCGGTTATCAGGCAAGGGCTTGGAGACCGGGTAGATCCTTTCCTTCTAGATACTCAAGTGATGCTCCACCACCAGTTGAGATGTAACCAAAATCGCTATCAGCAAATCCAAGAGCGCGTACCGCGGCAGCGGAGTCGCCACCACCCACGACTGATAATCCCTTCACCTTGGTCAACGATTCTGCAACTACTCGAGTTCCGGCTGCAAAATTCTTAAACTCAAATACTCCCATTGGGCCATTCCAAAATACGGTTCTGCACTTGGAAATCGCAGCGGCAAAGGCAGCGGCGCTTTCCGGGCCGATATCTAGACCCATTTGATCGGTTGGGATGGAATCCGCGGCGACCGTCGTTGGATTCTCATCAGCAAACTTAGGAGCCACCACTACATCAGTTGGTAAGTGAAGTTCCACTCCCCGTTCCTTTGCGCGATTAATGATTGCTTTAACAGTATCGATTGATTCCGCCTCGAATAGTGAGGTTCCAATCGAATGGCCCGCAGCCGCGAGAAATGTAAAGACCATTCC
>VGAF01000045.1 GCA_016870855.1 Actinomycetota bacterium
ATGGTGGGCCTAAGTGGACTTGAACCACTGACCTCTTCCTTATCAGGGAAGCGCTCTAACCAGGCTGAGCTATAGGCCCGCGAAACGGAAGCGCAAGGCTACCTGACCCGCGGGCGGGCGCAAAAATAGCATGAACTCCGCTTAATCTTCCTCGCTCACCTTTGCTAGCGAAACGACCTCAGTTCCTTGATCGAGATTAACCACTCGAACACCCATTGTGTCTCGACCAGTTTCACGGACTTCTTTTGTGGGTGTGCGCATAACAACGCCGCTTGAAGTGATTAGAAGGATCTCATCGCTTGCTTTAACAACTAGTGCGCCAATCAATCCGCCGCGGGAATTCTCATCAACTTTCGCAGCTTTCACTCCGATACCGCCGCGACCCTGAGAGCGGTATTCATCAAGATTAGTGCGCTTTCCAAAACCACCATCGGTAGCGGTTAGAACATAGAGATCTTCACCTTTCCGCTCATCGCGAATAGTGGCCATAGAGAGAAGTTCATCGTTAGCTCGGAACTTCATACCGATAACTCCAGATGCAGATCTACCCATAGGGCGGAGAGTTTCATCGTCAGCGGTAAAGCGAAGTGACATGCCTTTTTTTGAAATTAGTAGAAGTTCATCTTTGTTGGTGAGTGCGGATGCAGCGACTACTTCGTCTTTATCTTTAAGAGTGATTGCGATTAGGCCACCAGTTCGCGGGGAGTCATATTCAGCAAGCGGGCTCTTTTTGATGATTCCAGATTTAGTTGCGATCACAAGATAAGGAATTGTTGTGTAATCAGAGATTGAGATAACGGAGGCAATTAACTCATTGGGTTTAAAGGCAAGGAGGTTTGCGACATGTTGTCCGCGAGCATCGCGACCAGCATCAGGGAGTTCATGGACTTTGGCGCGATAGACCCGGCCTTGGTTTGTGAAGAAGAGCAACCAATCATGGGTAGATGCAGTGAAGAAGTGTTCGACGATGTCATCTTGTTTAAGTGCAGCACCCTTAACACCTTTACCGCCACGACGTTGGGAGCGATAGAGATCGGCGCGGGTGCGCTTTGCGTAGCCGCCTCGCGTAATTGTCACAACAACTTCTTGGTTAGGGATTAGATCTTCGACGGAGAGATCAGTATCGCCACCGGGGACTATTTGGGTCTTGCGGTCATCGCCATACTTTTCAGCGATCTCTTTTAGTTCATCTTTGATTATGGAGCGCTGCTTTTTCGGGTCTTCAAGGATCTTATTTAGTTCGATGATATCGGCCATCAAAGTGTCATATTCATCATTGATTTTCTGGCGCTCAAGAGCAGCGAGTCTTCGAAGTTGCATATCCAAAATTGCATTTGCTTGGAGCTCATCAACTTCAAGAAGTTTCATTAGACCTTCGCGGGCTTCATCGGAGTTGGCGCTAGCGCGGATGAGAGCGATGACGGCATCAAGTGCATCTAGGGCCTTTAGATAACCGCGGAGGATGTGGGCGCGCTTCTCTTTTTCAGTTAATCGATATTTGGTGCGCCGGACAATTACTTCGATCTGGTGGGTTATGTAATGGCGGACAAATTCATCAAGGCGGAGCGTGCGCGGAACATTATCAACGAGGGCCAACATATTTGCACCAAATGAATCTTGGAGTTGGGTGTGCTTGTAGAGATTATTTAAGACGATCTTCGGTGCGGCATCATTTCTTAAGACGATTACTAAGCGTTGGCCGAGGCGCTCGTTACCTTCATCGCGGACATCTGCGATTCCTTTAATCTTTCCATCTTTAACAAGTTCAGCGATTTTTAGTGCGAGGTTATCGGGGTTAACTTGATAGGGAAGTTCAGTAATTACAAGACAGGTTCGCTTATTAATCTCTTCAACTTCAACAACAGCGCGCATTGTGATTGAGCCGCGGCCAGTTCGGTAGGCCTCTTCGACTCCTTGGCGGCCGACGATGATTCCGCGAGTTGGGAAGTCTGGGCCTTTAACAATTCCAAGAAGTGCTTCGAGGGTTTCTTCAGGGGAGCTTTCGGGGTTTTCAAGTGCCCACTCAACAGCCGATGCGATCTCGCGGAGATTATGTGGTGGAATGTTTGTGGCCATACCGACTGCGATACCGGCGGAGCCGTTAACAAGAAGGTTTGGGAAACGGCTTGGGAGGACTACAGGTTCTTGGGAGCGGCCGTCGTAATTTGGGATGAAATCAACGGTCGCTTCATCGATATCGCGCATCATCTCCATGGCGAGTGGGGTCATACGGGCTTCGGTGTAGCGCATTGCAGCGGCGGGATCGTTTCCAGGTGAGCCGAAGTTTCCATTTCCATCAACGAGTGGATAGCGAAGTGACCAGGCTTGAGCGAGGCGGACCAAGGTGTCATAGATAGCTCCGTCGCCATGTGGGTGATAGTTACCCATGACATCACCGACGATGCGTGAGGATTTGTAGTAACCCTTATCTGGGCGATAACCCGCGTCATACATTGCGTAAAGAACGCGACGATGAACTGGTTTTAAACCATCACGGATATCGGGAAGTGCTCGTCCAACAATGACCGACATCGCATAGTCGAGATAGGAACGTGCCATCTCAACTTGGAGATCGACAGATTCAATCTTGTCGAATTGCTCGGGGATTGTTTCCATTTAGATATCCAAGAACCTAACGTCTTTAGCATTTCGTTGGATGAATTGGCGGCGTTGTTCAACATCTTCACCCATTAACACAGAGAAGAGATCATCGGCTGCGGCTGCATCTTCAAGAGTTACTCTTATTAGAACTCGATTATTTGGGTCCATAGTTGTATCCCAGAGTTCTTTAGCGGGCATTTCACCTAGGCCTTTGAAGCGCTGGATGCCATCCTCTTTAGGAAGGCGCTTTCCACCTTCAGTTCCGATCTTTATGAAGCCATCACGTTCTTTATCAGAGAATGCGTATTGGACTGGTTCCTTACCGCCCCATTTGATTTTGTATAACGGTGGTTGGGCGAGATAAACGTAACCACCTTCGATTAGCGGGCGCATGAAACGGAATAGCAGAGTTAGAAGAAGTGTGCGGATATGTTGGCCATCTACATCCGCATCAGCCATAAGGATCACTTTGTGATAGCGGAGTTTTGCGATATCGAAGTCATCGTGGATGCCAGTACCAAGTGCGGTTATTAGAGCTTGAACTTCATTATTTTGTAGGACGCGATCGATACGGGCTTTCTCAACATTAAGAATTTTTCCGCGGATTGGAAGAACTGCTTGGTATCTTGAATCGCGTCCACCTTTTGTGGAGCCGCCGGCCGAATCACCTTCAACGATATAGAGCTCACACTTTTCAGGTTCAGTCCATTGGCAATCTGCGAGTTTTCCAGGCATGCCGCGCCCTTCAAGGAGTCCTTTTCTAGAGCGGGAAAGATCGCGGGCCTTTCGAGCCGCGATACGTGCCGCAGCCGCGTCAATAGCCTTTCTTACAATCTCTTTTCCTTCGGTGGGGTTTCTTTCAAACCATTCACCTACTGAGTCATTTAAAGTTTTTTGGGTGAAGGATTTTGCTTCGGTATTTCCAAGTTTAGTTTTTGTCTGTCCTTCGAATTGTGGTTCAGCTACTTTTATAGAGACGATTGCGGTTAAGCCTTCGCGGATATCATCGCCGGTTAGACGATCTTCCTTCTTGCGGATAAATCCCCACTCTTCGCCAAACTTATTTACTATTGAAGTTAACGCAGTACGAAAACCTTCTTCATGTGTGCCACCCTCTTGGGTGTTAATGGTGTTGGCAAAGGTGTAGACCGACTCAGAGAAACCGGTATTCCATTGCATCGCTACTTCAAGGGACATCTTGTTCTTTGTATCTTCAGCATCGAAGGCAATTATTGATTTATGGGTAACGCCCTTTGTGGTGTTTAGATGTTTAACAAAGTCAGTAATACCACCGTCGTAGCGATACTCAACATAGAGTTGTTTACCCTTTTCATTCACATGGCTCGGGCGTTCATCCTTCAAGGTGATTTTCAAACCTTTATTTAAAAATGCCATTTCACGGAAACGGGTGGAGAGAATCTCAAATGAGTAATCAGTAGTTTCAAAAATTTCTTCAGAGGGCCAGAATGTAACTTCAGTTCCAGTGTTAGAAGTAGCAACGCCTTTTTCAACCGGAGAGTTGGGGACGCCGAGTTTGTAACTTTGCTCCCAGAAGAAACCATCGCGTTGGACAACAACAGATAGATCGCGGCTTAGCGCGTTAACAACAGAGACGCCGACGCCATGTAGTCCGCCGGAAACTGAGTAACCACCATCGCCAAACTTTCCGCCGGCATGTAGGACGGTTAACACGACTTCGAGAGCTGGCTTCTTCTCAACTGGGTGGATATCGACCGGGATACCGCGGCCGTTATCAGTTACACGAACACCGCCGCCGGCTAAGAGATAAACATTTATCTCAGAGCAGTATCCAGCTAGAGCTTCATCGACTGCGTTATCGACGATCTCGTAGACGAGGTGGTGTAGGCCCCGTTCGCCGGTTGAGCCGATATACATTCCGGGGCGTTTGCGGACCGCCTCGAGCCCTTCAAGGACGGTGATGGCGCTAGCGTCATACGCTTTAGAGACCTTCTTATCCGCCACTTAAACCCCTTTAAAACCGATTAGAGCCACAATATGGGCCTGGGTACTCCGAAATCCTAGTGGTAGGCGAGGGTTATGGGGTACCGAAAAGGGGTCTAGATGTGGATTAGCCGGACTTTTAGCGCTTGGGTGAGGGTCAAATCTCACCCATAGGTATCGCGGGGGCCTCGTGCCCCACGGATCGTCCTCAAACCCCGCTTCCATGATGGGGCATTTGGCCCAATGACTGTGAGTTCGTCGACAAGTGCGCCCTCAGATCTTGAGCGGATGTTTTTAAGAAGGTCGGGGGTTATGAGTCGAAGTTGGGTCGCCCAAGAGGTTGATTCGGCCTTGATAGTGAGTCTTCCCTCGAAGAGTGTGATTGGTTCACAGTGATCTGCGATTTCATTGCCAACAATCTCACGCCATTTTGTAAATAGCGTTCCCTCCGCAATTCCTTTTTTCCAATCTCTTATGGTTACAAGATCGCTAAGGATGTTACTAAGTTTTTCTGGATCTTCTTTCTTGCTTCGGTCTTCTTCTTGGTTATTTGTTTTGCGGCTTTTAGTTCGATAGGAGCGGAAAAGTTCGCGGGCGATATCGCGTCTCATAATTGGTTGACTTTCCCCGCGATAACTTCATATTTCTTTCCAGATAAACCTTTAGGAAGATCATTTTCAACTGCAACTGTAATAAGAGTTTGCTCGGTGGTTTCGGTTAATTTTACGAGGCGTTCCCGGCGGCTTTGATCTAGTTCAGAGAAGACATCGTCAAGAATCAAAATAGGGTTATCGCCATCGCTCTTTAGGAGTTGGTAGCTAGCTAGGCGCAACGAAAGCGCGATTGACCAAGATTCCCCATGGCTAGCAAAACCTTTGACGGGATGTTCGCCTAGGTTGAGTAATATATCATCACGATGTGGACCAATTAATGAAATACCGCGCTCGCGCTCTTGGAAAGAAATCTCACCAATTTTATTTAAAATTAGATTTTTATTCTCATCTTTATCTTGAGTTGGTTGCTCGAGACTTGATTTATAGCCCAAGGTTGGTTGTTTTTTTTGCGAGATGTTTTCATAAGAAGTTAAGAGGTGGGGAGTTAAGTCTTCAATTAACTTTATTCTCGCGGCAATTACTTCCCCACCAAAATTAGCTAGGTGCTCATTCCAAGGGTGGAGTGAGCTCTCGGGGGCACGGGATTTAAGTAGGGTATTTCGCTGTTTTAAAGCCTTTTCGTAATCACTAATTACTCCAGCAAGGCGCGGGCTTCGTTGGGTGAGTAGTTGATCTAAGAAGTTTCTCCGCTCACTCGGATCGCCGCGAACTAGATCTAAATCTTCCGGGGAGAAACAGATGGCTTTAACTAGGCCTTGAATAGCGCGTTGGCTCCGGACTGGGTTTTGATTAACTTTTGCTCGATTTGCTTTACCGTTATTTATTTCGAGCTCAATGAGAGTGTCGCGGTCGGAATCACTAACTTTTGCGCGGATGTAAGCCCGCTCTCTTCCAAGTTTTATAAGTGGGGCATCTGATGAAATTCGGTGTGAAGAAAGTAGTGCAATGTACATAACCGCTTCGATGAAATTAGTTTTACCCTCGCCGTTTTCGCCGATAAAGATATGTGTGCCATCGCTTAGTTCTAACTCAAGGTTTGAGTAAGAGCGAAAATCTAAGAGCGATAGGTGGGAGATCTTCATTTAAGAGGCATAGCGCATTGGCATCAATAGGTAGCGGTATGAGCTATCTGTTTCGCCATCAATCTTATTCTTTCCAGATAACATCGCCGGTTTATTTGAGCCAGTAAATGCAATATTCACATAGGTGGTTCCTAAGGCATTTAATCCATCGGTTAGGAATGTTGGGTTGAAGGCGATATCGATTGCTTCACCTTCATAAGCAATCTCTAGCTCTTCGGTGGCTTGGGCATCATCGCCAGTTCCAGCTTCAAGTTGGAGAGTTCCATCTTTAAATTTAAGGCGGAGCGGAACGGTTTTATCAGTAACTAGCGCTACTCGGCGGACTGAATCAAGGAGTTTGGAGACTTCAATAACCGCCGTTGCGATCCCTTCAGCCGGTAGTAGGTGGCGATATTGGGGGAAGGTTCCATCTAGTTGCCGCGAAGTCATTGATTTTGCCTCACTTGAGAAGCCAATCAGCCGCTCATTGCTAGAGGTGGGCGCGATCGCTAAAGAGATGCTCTTTGTGTTTGCAATTGTGCGCGCAGCATCAGCGAGAGTTCTAGCTCGAAGTAGGGCTGAGGTTGTGATTTCTGGATCATTAGGGGTCCACTTAATTTCTCGGACAGCTAAGCGGTAGCGATCGGTTGCGGCAAGAGTGATTGATTCTTTATTTATGTCAACATGGATACCGGTAAGTGTTGGTAGTGAATCATCTCTTCCGGCAGCGATTGCGACTTGATTTACAGCGGTAGCAAATAAATCACTTGTGATATTTCCAGAGGTTTCTGGAAGTGTTGGAAGGTTTGGGTATTCGTTTATCGGAAGAGTTGGGAGAGTAAATTTTGCAGATCCAGCAGTTACGAGAACACGGGTACCGTCGAGAGTAAAAGAAACTGGTTTGTTTGGAAGGTTTTTTGAAATTTCAGATAGAAGTCTTCCTGGGACAAGCACTCTTCCGATTTCTTTAGCATCAGCGTTAAATGATGACTTTGCGGAAGTCTCGAGATCTGAAGCTGAGAGGGTTATATCTTTTTGGGCATCGATAACTATTCCTAGGAGCGCGGTCATGATTGGTCGAGTTGAAAGGCTCCGTGAAACCCAGTTAACAGAATCGGTTAGTACAGCGCTATCTACAGTGAACTTCATATCTTTGAGCCTATCGTCTCTTTATTTGCTGTCGTCATTGTGGTTTGTGGATTAGGTACGCGCATAAACTTCTTTATATCTATAGAACTATTAGTAGTAAGTAGAGAGTATTTCTGTGGGTAAATAAAGAAAGTGCAGTTCATAACCGTTTTCTTATTCACCTATCTACCCTTTCTTCTGTGCGGAACCTGTGGGTTATTTGTGGAGAGAGTGGAGCGGGGTTTCATTTCAGAAACTCATCCACCGGTTATCCACAGATATCCACAGGTTATCCCCAACTGGGGACTTAAGCCCGGGACTGCTGTTTTATGCGGTTTGTGAGCTCAGTGACCTGGTTAAAGATCGACCGGCGCTCTGCCATTAATTGGCGGACCTTCCGGTCGGCATGCATAACCGTGGTGTGGTCGCGGCCGCCAAAGGTCTGACCGATCTTAGGAAGGGAGAGATCGGTTAATTCTCTACATAGATACATTGCGATCTGGCGAGCGTTTACTAAAACTCGCGAACGAGATGTTCCACATAAATCATCAAGGGTGAGGCTGAAGTAAGCAGCGGTCTGAGCCATGATTGTTGGCGCTGTTATCTCAGGTGCGCTCTCATCGGGAATTAAGTCTTTAAGAACAATTTCTGCAAGGCCCATATCTACAGGTTGGCGATTTAGTGATGCGAATGCAGTAACGCGAATCAGCGCACCTTCAAGCTCGCGGATGTTTGTGGAAATTTTGCTTGCGATGTATTCAAGAACATCATCAGGAGCACTTAACTTATCTTGAACAGCTTTCTTCCTAAGAATTGCGATACGGGTTTCAAGTTCTGGTGGTTGGATATCAGTAATTAATCCCCACTCGAAACGGCTACGGAGTCGATCTTCCAAAGTTGTTAATTGCTTTGGTGGGCGATCACTTGAGATGACGATTTGTTTATTGGCGTTATATAAAGTATTAAATGTATGGAAGAACTCTTCCTGGGTACGCTCTTTATTCTCTAAGAATTGGATGTCATCAACTAACAAAATATCTAAATCGCGATACCTACGTTGGAAAACCGAGGATTTATCATCACGGATTGAGTTAATGAAATCATTTGTGAATTCCTCTGAAGATACATAACGAACACGCAGTCCTGAATAAAGCTCTTTTGCATAAGCACCAATCGCGTGAAGTAGGTGAGTCTTTCCTAAACCAGATTCGCCATAAATAAAAAGCGGGTTATATGCCTTCGCGGGGGCTTCAGCTACAGCCACAGCGGCGGCATGTGCGAAACGATTTGATGCACCGATAACGAAAGTTTCAAAGATGTAGCGCGGGTTTAGTTGGGCTGATTCTTGGGGTTTGGTCTGGGTTTCTTGGCGGCCCGTTCCAGCGCGTGGGGCTTCTAGTTCGTCTTGGTCATCAATTTCTGGGGTTTGGACATCTAAAGACTCATCGATGGTCACAGCGATATTGATCCGCTCACCGAGTTTCGCCGAGAGGGCATCATTTAGGGCGACCTTAAGCCGGCTCTCTAAGACATCTTTAGCGAAACCATTAGGGGCGGCGACTAGAAGGTTGGATCCGCCATCGCTC
>VGAF01000046.1 GCA_016870855.1 Actinomycetota bacterium
TTCTCTACGAGCCAAAAATTCAGCATCGGTCAGGATGGTTCCGCGGCGACGATTCTCGCGATAATCACCGAAACGATTTCGATCTCTACCGCGATCTCGATCCCGATCTCTATCTCTATCTCTATCTCTATCGCGATCACGGAAACGATCACGTCGATCTCTACGCTCAAAGCTCTTACGTTCGCGTGGGCGTTCAGTCTGTGGCTTCTTCTCGCGAACCTTTACAACTGTTACTACGCCATCTTCCTCAACGGTCTCACCGGGAACTACCCCATCAGAACCAGAACGGCGACGGCGACGGCGCTTCTTAAATACTGGCTCTCCAGCGACTACAAACTCTTCTTTCTCATTTACTTCAGTAGCGCTATTGGAGCTACTCTCTGGAGCATCATCACGTTCAGAGCGGCGACGGCCACGACCTCCGCGTCGGCGGCGGCGACGGCGGTTCTCGTTATCTTGGTTATCGCTACCCCTTGCTTCTGATTCAGGTTTAGCTGCTGAATTGGATGCTGGTTTAGATGCCGACTTACGCGTTGCGGGAGCAACGGGGGCGGCCTGGAAAATTGGCGTTGGAATCACCGCAGCCGATTTCGCCTTCTTGTTTTCCGATTTGGTCTCTTTTACTTCTTTGGTAGCGGCTTTCTTTACAGCGCGCTTACGCGTCTTTTTTGGCTCATCAGCCATAACAAAATCCTTTATCCCCGCCCGTTAGGGCGATTTATCTAAAAATCTTTCGGTGGCGCCTCAGTTACCGGATCAGCCGACCGCACCTAAAGAGCGGTCTGGCGACCTCGAGGAGTCGAGACGATTGCTGGGCAAGTATGTCACAAGTTCTCGAAGTGTGCTAATTAGCGCGAAATAAGGGTTATCTGGAGCGTTGATAAACATTTTGTAGGAGGCCAATCGCAATCATATTTGCGAACATACTCGAACCACCATAAGAAAGGAATGGCAATGGAACGCCGGTCATCGGCATCAACCCCATAGTCATTCCAATGTTCTGGAAGATTTGGAATGAGAACCATGCAACGACTCCCATTGTTACAAGGCGACCAAACAAATCATTAGTGCGTTTAGCAATTGCAAAGCCACGCATCAAAATCGTCACATATAAGAGGAGAATAAAAGAAGATCCGAGGAAGCCAAGCTCTTCGCCGGAAACTGTAAAGATAAAGTCGGTTTGTTGTTCTGGAACAAATCTTCCGTTGGTTTGTGGTCCATCGAAAAGCCCTTTACCCAGCAAACCACCACTTCCGATGGTGATACGTGCTTGACGTAGCTGGTAACCACTCGCTTGTGGGTCAGCATAGGGATCAATAAACGAACGAAGTCGATTTAATTGGTAATCACTTACTTCACCAGATACAACTGCAATATATGCGCCAGAAATACCAACAACAAGTAATCCAATCACCCATCGGAGACGAGCTCCAGAGATTGCAATAATTGAAACTACCGCAGCGCTTATGATTAAAACTGTGCCAAGATCAGGTTGCAGCACTATCAAGAGAATTGGAACTGCAGCGACTACTAGAGAGTAGAGAACTTGTCGGTCGCTTGGCCCCTTCTCGCCGGCTTCTCGCTCGGCAAGAATCAGAGCCATCCCAACGATGATTGTTAGCTTCGCTAACTCGGCTGGTTGAATCTGGAATCCACCGGGGAGTGAGATCCAAGAACGCGCACCATTAACCACGCTACCTAACCCTGGAATCAGCACAGCAGTTAGCCCTAGGACTCCGATACCCCAAAGAATCGGGGTGTATGCCCGAAGCACGCGGTAATCGACAAGAGTTGCACCATAAGCAAGGGCAATACTAATAACAACATTTATTAGCTGGCGCTTTAAGTAATACTCAGGATCTTGATTATTCGCAGCGAACCAATCCCCTGTGGCGGCATAGACCAAGATGATTCCTATGATGGAGAGCGCTAACACCGCGATGTTTATCACTGGATCGCTCTCGGTTAAAAAGCGGCGACGCTCTGATTTAGATCTAGTGAATGCGCTCTTCATGATCTAACTCCTGAAGTACCTTTAATTGATGGAATGCGAGTTGAAGGTCCACTTGGGAATATTGCTTCCTTACCATTCTCGCCAAAGATATCCTCGTAAATTCTCCTTACGCCTAATCCGCTTGTCGAAGCTCCAAATCCTCCCTGGCTAACCATCATCACAACTACGAACTGTGGGTTCTTCGAGGGAGCATAAGAAGCAAACCAAGAAGTGTCATCCTTTGCACTTCCATCTAAATTCAATCCGAAAACTTGGCCAGTTCCAGTCTTACCACTTACTTCCGTACGTAATCCAGCAAACGCTCCTCTTGCGGTACCGCTTGTTACCACAGCTCTTAGTGAGTTTTGTAGAAACTTCAAAGTAGAGCGCTTGATAGGAAGTTCCCCGGTAACTTTAGGTTGGAATTCCTCTATCACCCTATTTGTAGGTGAAACGATTGCCCGAGCAACTGTTGGTTGGACGAGCTTTCCCCCACTTGCAATCGCGCCATACATAACCGCCATCTGTATCGGGGTCATCAGTACATCGCCCTGGCCAATTGAGAAGTTGACCATATCTCCGGCGCGCACCTTGTCACCATCGAGACAGTTCTCTCGAGCGATTTCAATCAAGTATGGCGTTAATTGAGACTTCTTTGCTCGTTCTCGATAATTGCAATAAAAGTCCTTATTATTTTCATACCAACCTAACTTCCACTCTCGATTAGGAAGGCGACCACGTTGCTCAGAAGGAAGGTCGATGCCGGTCTTTTTCCCAACTCCAAAACCGCCTGCGGTCTTGAAGAAATAGTCGTTGGGGTTCTCCTTAGGCTTTAATCCGCCATCTCGTACCCACTCATCGTAGGCAATTTGGTACCAAATCGAGTCACACGAGATCGCCATCGCGGTAGTCATTGAGATCTTTCCGGCTGGTTTACTATCGAAATTCTTAAACTCTCGATCGCCAATTTGAACCGTTGCAGGACAGTCATAACTAGCTTTCAGGCTGTAATTTGCCTCGACGGCTGCGGAGAGCGATACAACCTTAAATGTAGATGCTGGCGCAAAAACTCCTTGAATCGCGCGCGATAGCGCTGGAACGCCTGAGGCCCCGCTATACAACTCTTTCGCTTGGCGAACTGTAATTCCGTTCTCCCAAATATTTAGGTCGTAATCAGGATAGGAAGCCATAGCAAGAACTCTTCCCTCCAAATCGGTAACGATTATAGCCATTGGCGCGGGCTCGTAGAACAGAAGCTTCAAGTTCTCTTTCAACCGCACTCTGCAATTTTGCATTTATATTTAACACAAGATGGTTACCTGGAATTGGTGTAATGTTTTTAGATTCTCTTGTAAATGATTCTTTGTAATTTACGATAACAGTTTTAACTCCTGGTGTTCCGCGGAGCGCTTCATCATAGACATATTCGACACCAGCCTTGCCAATCAATTCGTTCCTATAAAAACGTTTACCCTCTTCGTTATTTAGATCTGCTTCAGTTACCGGTCCAATGTAGCCAAGAACATGCGTTCCTTGTTCGCCGGAAATACTCGGATAGTTTCTAATTGATACCGGTTCGGCATTTATCCCTGGGAATACATCCGTACGCTCAAGCAACTTAAGCACTTGGGCCTCAGTCGCATCCTTGGTAATCGGAATCGGTTGATAACGATTTCCATTCCAGCAACCGTTCTGTTCATCCTTCGGTAACTCACCGCAAAGTCTGGTGCGGATGTAAATATCATTTGGATTTAACTCAAGTACTTGGGCTACTCGATACAAAACACTTCTGCCCTTATCTTTTTCGCGGTCGAGAACTGATCGATCCGCTGTCACCATAAGTCCGGCTTTATTAGCTGCTAGCGGTTCACCTCTACTATCAACAATTAAGCCACGTAGCGCCGGGGTAACAATGTCGCGGCTCTGAATATCAAGAGCGGCCTGTTGGTAGCGTGGGCCGTCTGCAATTTGAAGATAAAAGAGCCGTCCAAAAAGTGCAATCATGAGTGAAGCAACGAAAACCTGAGCAACAACTATCGCTAGAGCGGATCTATCTCTCATCATCTCTCCCGCGCGCTCAAGGAGAGCTTATGGGTGCGAATAGCGATTGGGATGTAGAGCGGAGCAAGTACAAAGGACCAGAGCGCATTGCCTATCAACTCTCTTGCCAGAACAGAGAGCGATGGAAGATCTTGGCCGAGAATTGCACCGAAAATTACAAAGAGAATGAGCGCGATAGTGGAAAAGATAGTTGTCACTATAGAGAGCGTTAATGGACTCAAGTTTGAATCTAAGGAACCACGTACATATGTAACAATCAAGAAAGCTAGCCCTGTCATTGTGAAAGTCCATAGCCCAAAAGGCGCTTCTAGCGTAGGTGAGAGATCGGCAATTAGACCGGCAAGGAATCCAATCAGGACTGCGGAGGAACGCTCTTCCCTAAGTATCCAAGCAATCGCGAAAGCTAAATAGAGCGCGAATCCCCCCAAGAAAAAATTAATCCGGTTTACAAAAGCCTCTTGAAAGAGAAATACTAGTAAAAGCAAACCCGCGCTAATCGGAACTCTATTGATTGACATGCTTATTTACTCAATTACTCATTAGGTGACGGGGTGACAAAGACCGTGACAGTTGGCGCAGGACGCGGAGCAGCTGGAACTAGCGCATCTCCTGGGTTGTTTCCACGCGAGTCGAGCACGACGCTCACAACTCCAATTGAATTTAAATCTACAAATGGCTCAACTCTCGCTTGTTTAGTGAGTTGCCCAGTAGCGTTCTCAACGAAGACGACCTTCCCAACTGGAACACCAGGAACAAACGGAACATCACCGGAACTTCCTCTTGATAAAAGCACATCCCCAACAGATATATCAGTCGCGGCGCTCAACATTTGGAGGGAGAAGAGATTCTGGCCTTCACCACTTAAAACTCCCATGAATTGTGAACCCGCGACGCGCACTCCTACTCGGAATGCGGGATCGCTCATAAGCATCACCACAGAAGCGTTTCCGGTGGTGGACTTCACTACTCCTACCAATCCAGAAGCTGCGATTACGGTCATATCGCGACGAATACCGGCGTTGGAGCCCTGATCGATAACTATCGATTCACTTATTGTGGCGGTGCCACCCTTACTTATTACCCGAGCGCTAACTGTCTTAAATCTCGCCTTACCGGCAAGATCTAAAACACCCTTTAGTTGCTTTAGTTCTCCCTCGATATCCTCGTTAAAAATTACTTGAGCTTTTAACTCCTGATTCTCTTTCTCTAGTTCATCGATACGTTCACGAGTGTTATTTAGATTAAAGAGATCGCTGAAGAATCGGCCGACGGGCGAAATCAGAGTGCTACCAAAACTTTGAAATGGGGCAAGCGCCGATTGAGTAAAACCCCGTATAGAAGAGACAACGCTCACGCCACGTAAATCTAAGGTGATAAGAAGTAAGGACGTTACAAGGAGAGATACAAGTAAGAGCCTCGCTCGATTTGTACCTCTTGTCGCCATCTTTGCGCCATCGCTTATCTACGAGGCTCTGAGATCAGAACTTTCTCAAGAGCTTCGAACTCTTCAACGCACTTGCCAGAGCCTTCAACAACTGCGAGAAGTGGGCGTTCGGCAACATGAATCGGCATGTTGGTCTCATGACGTAGACGTTCATCTAATCCCTTAAGTAACGCGCCACCACCGGTTAGGACGATTCCACGATCCATCAAGTCTGCGGATAGCTCCGGTGGAGTTTTATCTAACGTAGCCTTCACCGCGTTGATAATGGCAGTGACTGGCTCTTCGAGAGCTTTCCGAATTTCTTCTGATGAAACAACGATTGTCTTGGGCAATCCAGTTGAGATATCCCGACCACGAATCTCAGCATCTGGCTCATCGCGAAGTGGATACGCAGAACCAATCGCCATCTTTATCTCTTCGGCGGTGCGCTCACCAAGCATTAGCGAGTACTCACGCTTGATCCAATTAATGATTGCATGGTCTAACTCATCGCCACCAACGCGGATTGAACCCGCGGAAACGATTCCACCCATAGAAATAACAGCTACTTCAGTGGTACCTCCACCGATATCAACCACCATGTTTCCAGTCGGTTCGTGGATAGGTAAGCCAGCACCAATTGCTGCAGCCATCGGTTCTTCGATTATGTAGACCTTTCGAGCACCAGCCTCATAGCCAGCATCTTTAACCGCACGCTGTTCTACGCCAGTGATGCCGGAAGGTACGCAGATGACAATTCTTGGTTTTGCTAAATAAGTGTGCTTGTGAACTTGGCGGATGAAGTATTTGATCATCAACGCGGTTGTGTCGAAGTCTGCGATAACGCCATCCTTAAGCGGACGAATCGCAACAATACTTCCAGGAGTGCGACCAATCATTTTCTTTGCTTCAGCGCCAACGGCAAGGACCGCGCCAGTATCTTGATTGACGGCAACAACGCTTGGCTCATTTAGCACAATTCCTTTTCCGCGCACATAGACCAATGTGTTGGCTGTGCCGAGGTCGATAGCCATATCGCGACCCAAGAAGGTCCAACGATTGAGTTGGTTTGCCATCTCTTTACTCCTTATAGATTGGGGAAGAAAATCTTTATTTCACGTTCTGCTGACTCGACTGAGTCCGATCCATGAACCAGGTTTTGTACAACCTTGGTTCCTTGATCTCTTGCCAGATCACCACGAATGGTTCCCGGAGCTGCAACAGTCGGATCAGTCGCGCCAACAAGTGATCTAAATCCTTCGATTACTCGTTGACCTTCTGCGATGAGAGCGACGATTGGTCCGCTAAGCATGAACTCAAGTAACGGTTCATAAAAAGGTTTCCCTTTATGTTCCGCGTAATGGGCTTCAAGGATTCCGCGATCAGCCGAAAGCATTCTTAGTTCGGCAATTTTGTAACCCTTAGCTTCGATTCGATTGATGATTTCACCAACTAAAGAACGACGAACGCCGTCTGGTTTTACCAAGACCAATGTTCGTTCGATGCCGCTAGAGGTGGGAGTCACGGGGAGAAGTCTATTCGGGATTTTCAGCCTCGCGAGCCCGCTTGATCGCCTCACCCTTTCGCCCCACCACGATGGCGGTAATCCATAGCCCTAGGAATAGCGCTCCCATAAAGAACATCATAAAGACATAGAAACCGTAGAGAATCAAAGCGAATTGCAGTATCCACCCAAGTATCCATCCGGTGCGATTACGAAACATCGCCAGCGCCAAGATGTTGAGCGCAAGAATTGCGTAGCCAAAGTAGAGGCCGTTATCGGTGGTCAAGTCCTTAGCTAACAAGAGTGCAAAACCAATTAGAAGAATTTCCATTGAGAGAACACTTCTTGCCAACATCTTCATTTGATTGCCCGCTTCCTTATTAAGGCTCTTGCTTCACCGGCAGAGATTACTGAACCGGCTATCAGTACCGCGCAACTTCTCTCATTCATCTCCACCTCAAATTTGGCTTGCGTAATCGCCGCATCGATGGCACTTTCTAGTGAATCTTTTGTCAGAACTCTTTCGCCACCGAAGATTTCGCGAGCTTGCGCTGCGAGCTCATCAATAGGGGCGGCTCGATGCGAAGAATTCTTAGTGATGATTACCGTCGTCATGATTGCCTCAAACTCCTCGAGAATTCCATCTGTGTCCTTGTCGCCCATCGGGGCAACAATTCCAATCACTGAATCAAAATCGAACTCATTCTCGACTGTTTTGCGCAACGACTTTGCTCCATGGGGATTATGAGCGGCATCGATTATGACCGTGGGACTTCGATGAACAATCTCGCATCGACCTGGGGAGGAAGCTTTTGCAAACGCAGACCTAACTAGCTCCTCATCAAGTTTCTTCTCCCCAGCAAAGACTTCGACAGCAGCTAGCGCAGTTGCGGCGTTACTTGCTTGATGCTCTCCGTGAAGTGGAAGGAAGAGTTCTTCATAATCACCATAGACACCTCTAATACTTATTAGTTGTCCCCCAACGGCGAGCGAGCGGTTTGAAACTTGGTATTCGACTCCCTCGCGAATTGGAATCGCCTCTACTTCAGCGCATTTGCTCATCAAAACTTGTGCTGGATCTAGCTCCTGTCTAGCTAATACGGCAAAGGAACCCGGCTTGATGATCCCCGATTTTGTAGTCGCGATAGCGGTCAAGGTATCGCCGAGATATTGAGTGTGATCTAACCCAATCGGCGTGACTACAGAAACTTTGGCGTTAATAACATTTGTGGAATCCCACTCTCCACCCATGCCACACTCAAAGATTCCAACATCGACCGGATGTTCAGCAAAGGCAACAAATGAAAGCCCTGTTATCGCTTCAAAGAACGAGAGTCGGTGCGACATTCGCTCATCTACTAGTTGAAAATATGGTGCAACATCTTCATAAGTAGCAATCATCGCGGCTTCTGAAATTGGCTCGCCATTTATGGAAATCCGCTCCAAGAAACTTTCTAGATGTGGGCTAGTAAATCTTCCGGTGCGAAGACCTAGTTCAAAACAGAGTGAGTCAATTAGTCTTGTTGTGGTCGTCTTTCCATTCGTACCAGCAATGTGAATTGTGGGATAGGAAAGTTGGGGCGAACCAAGGAGATCTGCGAATAGCGTTATGCGCTCTAAAGTTGGATTGATTCGGGTCTCTGGCCAGCGATTAAGGAGAGCTTGTTCAATCTCATCAATCTTGTTCTTGGACATACTCACTCCTTAGGGAGCGAATCCAATAGCGATTTGATTCTTACCATCTCGCGATCGCAAAACTCTAAGTGCTCTTTTATCGACGCAACAACATCCATCGGCGCCTTGGCCATGAAGTTCTCATTCTCTAACTTAACTTTTGCGGTCTCGC
>VGAF01000047.1 GCA_016870855.1 Actinomycetota bacterium
CGACGTGATCGTTTCCGTGATCGCGATAGAGATAGAGATAGAGATCGGGATCGAGATCGCGGTAGAGATCGAAATCGTTTCGGTGATTATCGCGAGAATCGTCGCCGCGGAACCATCCTGACCGATGCTGAATTTTTGGCTCGTAGAGAATCTGTAGATCGCGAGATGTTGGTTCGCCAACAAGGTGATCGAACCCAGATTGCAATTCTTGAGGACAACATCCTCGTTGAGCACTATGTAAATAAAAATAGCAATATCTCATACGTTGGAAATGTCTACCTTGGAAAAGTACAGAACGTCTTGCCTTCTATGGAAGCTGCCTTCGTCGATATCGGCAAAGGTCGTAACGCAGTTCTTTATGCAGGCGAAGTAAATTGGGATGAATCAGGTCTTGCCGATAACAAAGAGAGGAAGATTGAGCGCGTTCTTAAGACCGGCCAATCCGTACTTGTACAAGTAACTAAAGATCCCATCGGCCAAAAGGGCGCTCGTCTAACAAGTCAGATCTCTCTTCCAGGTCGCTACCTTGTCTATGTACCAGGTGGCGGAATGAGCGGTATCTCCCGTCGTCTTCCAGAGAGCGAACGCACTCGCCTTAAGGATATTTTGAAAGGCCTTATCACCGATGATGAAGGCGTAATTGTCCGCACCGCTGCAGAAGGCGCATCTGATGAAGAGCTAACAAGAGATGTTGTTCGCCTAAAAGCGCAATGGGATGACATCAAGAAAAAGTCCGAGAGCTCTTCAACAAATGCTCCAACACTTCTTTACGGAGAACCTGATCTAGCTATTCGTGTTATTCGCGATATATTCAACGAAGATTTCCGCAAATTGACGGTACAAGGCGGAAATGCCTGGGATGACATCAATAGCTACTTAGGTCACATCGCTCCTGAATTGATGACAAAGGTTGAGAAGTGGAGCGGAAGCAAGGATCTATTTACCGAGAATCGGGTAGATGAACAACTTGCAAAGGCGCTCGATCGTAAGGTTTATCTACCTTCTGGTGGCTCGCTTGTAATCGATCGAACTGAAGCGATGGTTGTGATCGATGTAAATACCGGTAAATTTATTGGTAAAGGTGGAAACCTCGAAGAGACCGTTACCAAAAATAACTTAGAGGCAGCAGAAGAGATTGCTCGACAACTTCGACTTCGCGATCTTGGTGGAATTATTGTTATCGACTTCATCGATATGGTTCTTGAATCAAATCGTGAACAAGTCTTGAGAAGGTTGGTCGAGTGTCTTGGTAGAGATCGAACCAAACACCAAGTTGCTGAAGTAACTTCACTTGGCTTAGTTCAAATGACTCGAAAGCGCGTCGGACAGGGCTTAATCGAAGCCTTCTCAACAACATGCGAAAGTTGCGCTGGTCGCGGAATTCATGTTCATATGAAGCCGGTCGAGAAGAAGAAATTGGATCGCGAGCTGAAGGCGACTGCGCCGAGCGAAGAAGTTGCAGAAGAAGCTCAAGAATCTAACCAAGAGCGCTCCACGGAGGATGTTGTTGAAATTGAAGCGGAAAAGCCTAAATTCGGCCGTCGTCGCAGAAGGGCCTCCTCGTCGGGCGTCCTTACTCCGAAGGCCTAGTTGGCCGAACTCCCGCCTCAGTTTGACCCTACCTACGCTCAATCCGTAACCTAGCGCCCTGCGCGCGCCGCTAATCTGGCGTGACTAAAGAAGTGAAGTCGAGGAAGGAAGATCGTGTACGCAATCGTTAAGGCTGGCGGGCGCCAAGAAAAGGTCGCCGTCGGTGACACCGTATTCGTAGATCGAATTGAGGCTGCGCCTGGTTCGACCGTTACCTTCCCAGCCGTTCTAGTTGTAGATGGTGAGGCTGTTACTTCTGATCCAAAGGTTCTCTCTGGAGTAAAAGTAACTGGCGAAGTTATCTCTGAAGTTAAGGGACCGAAGATTCATATCCTTCGCTACAAGGCAAAGACTGGCTATCGCCGTCGCCAAGGTTTCCGTTCCAAGAACACGCGCGTGAAAATCACCGCTATCAATGGTGTGAAGTAAGGAGCTGAAGAGAAATGGCATCCAAAAAGGGCGTTTCCTCGACACGAAATGGTCGCGATTCGAATCCACAATTCCTCGGAATTAAGCGCTTCGGTGGCCAAGTCGTAAATAGCGGCGAGATTCTCGTCCGTCAGCGCGGCACAAAGTTCCACCCAGGAAAGAATGTTGGAATCGGAAAAGATGACACGCTATTTGCTCTCGCATCAGGCGCTGTTGAATTCTCAAACGCTCGCGGACGTCGCGTCGTAAACATCGTACCGGTTTCGTAACACACGGACTTTAAGAAGAACGGGTCCGTCGCTACGGGCCCGTTTTTTATTTTCTAGAAAGGAGCGTCATGGCTACATTCGTAGATCGCGTGACGCTTCATGCTGCTGCAGGTAAAGGTGGCGATGGCTGTATCTCGGTACATCGAGAGAAATTTGTTCCACTCGGTGGACCGGATGGTGGAAGCGGTGGTCGTGGCGGCGATGTTATTCTCGTTGTTGATCCAGGCGTGACCACGCTCCTTGATTTCCATCACTCACCACATCGAAGCGCTACTTCTGGCCGACAAGGACATGGTGCCTTAAAAAATGGCCCAGATGGCGATGATTTGATTTTGGGCGTACCGAATGGAACGGTCGTACTTACAAAAGATGGTCGCGTTCTTGCAGACTTAGTTGGAGTCGGAACTCGCTTTATCGCCGTCAAAGGTGGCCAAGGTGGACTTGGTAATGCTGCGCTCTCATCTTCGCGCCGTCGCGCCCCAGGTTTTGCGCTCCTTGGTGAACCAGGCGAGAAGCGGACGCTAGTTCTTGAACTTAAATCTGTAGCTGATATTGGATTGATTGGCTTTCCAAGCGCTGGAAAATCTTCACTAATTGCCGCTATCTCAGCAGCGCGGCCCAAAATTGCCGATTATCCATTCACAACCCTCGCTCCAAATCTTGGCGTAGTACAAGCGGGTGATTCAAGATTTACTGTTGCTGATGTACCAGGGTTAATTCCGGGAGCCTCCGAAGGAAAAGGGCTTGGACTTGAGTTTCTCCGTCACGTCGAGCGCTGTGCGGCCTTAGTTCATGTGCTTGATTGCGGTTCGCTTGAAACAGTGCGAGATCCAATTAAAGACTTCGAAATTATTGAAGCAGAGCTAAAGAACTATTCGGCTGATTTAAGTGACCGCCCTCGAATCATCGCGCTCAATAAAGTTGATCTTCCAGATGGCGCTGCCATCGCCGACATGGTCGCACCAATCTTTAAAGAGCGAGGTTATGAGGTTTATAAGATCTCAGCTGCTGCTCATATTGGACTTCAAGAGCTCCTCTATGCGATGGCGCGAACCGTTAACGAGTATCGCTCTCGCCAATCTTTAGATGAGAAGACTCGGATAGTGCTTCGTCCAACTCCTGTTGATGATCGTGGCTTTAAAGTTGTTGCAAGTGAGGATGGCTCATTTACCGTGATTGGAACTAAGCCAGAGCGCTGGATACATCAAACCAACTTTGCAAATGCCGAGGCAATTGGCTACCTCGCTGATCGACTAGCAAGTCTTGGAGTTGAGCGAGAGCTATTTAAGTTAGGTGCGAAAGCTGGCGATGAAGTTCGTATCGGTAACGATGAAGATGCGGTCGTATTTGATTGGGAGCCAACCATCGAGCCGGGTGCCGAACTCCTTGCTGGCCCACGTGGAGATGATCTGCGAATCCCAAGAGGTTGGGAGAAGTTCGACGAGGAAGCAGTCGATCAGTTAGATGATGAAGAATTAGCCCAACAGTGGGAGTACCAAGTTGCTGACCCAACTTCGCCCAGGATTGAAGGTGATTCCAAGTGAGTAACCGCGAGGAATTGCGCGCTCCAAAGCGGGTAGTAATCAAGATTGGTTCCTCATCGCTAACCGGCGTAGATGCAGCTGGCTTAAAGTCCGAGTCAGTCGATGCGTTAGTAGATGTTGTTGCTAACTTGAAAAAGTCTGGAAGCGAAGTCGTAATCGTCTCATCTGGAGCGATAGCTGCGGGATTAGCGCCTCTTGGACTTACTACAAGGCCAAAGGATCTCGCCACCCAACAAGCAGCCGCTTCGGTTGGCCAAGGCTTGCTAGTGCATAGATACACCGAATCGCTAGCTCGCTACTCGATTGTTGGTTCCCAAGTTCTCTTAACGATTGATGATGTAGTTCGCCGTTCTCATTACCAGAATGCCCAACGCACTTTAACGAAGTTATTACAACTTGGCGTGGTACCTATCATCAATGAGAATGATTCGGTTGGAACCCAGGAAATTCGCTTTGGCGATAATGATCGAATTGCAGCGCTAGTTTCGCATCTGATTGGCGCTGATTTGTTGATTCTTGTGACTGATGTTGATGCTCTTCATGACGCGCCGCCCTCACAAGCTGGCGCGAAGCCAATCCATGAAGTTGAAGATATCTCGGTACTTAGTGGCGCAGAAATTGGTGGCACCTCTTCAAAGGTTGGAAGTGGGGGAATGGTCACAAAAATTGAAGCTGCACGTATTGCAACGGGTGCCGGAATTCCGTTACTTCTAACTTCCCTTGCCAAAGTAAGTGAGGCAATGAATGGTGAGAAGGTTGGAACTCTCTTCAAATCTATCCGGGAGCGTCAACCATCACGTTTACTTTGGTTAGCGCATGCCGCAACTCCTCTTGGAAAGTTGCATGTCGATGAGGGCGCAGCAAAAGCGCTCCGCGAAAGAGGCGTCTCACTTCTTCCCGCCGGAACTACCAAAGTGATTGGTGATTTCAGCGCAGGGGATACCGTAGAAATCGTTGCCCCAGATGGTTCCGTAATCGCACGTGGACTTGTTGGCTTTGATTCCGGCGAAATCCCTGCGATGTTGGGGCGCTCCACAAAAGAGTTGGCGCGCGATTTGGGTCCGGAATTTGAACGAGAACTCGTTCACCGTGATGACTTGGTGCTGCTATGAGTAATGATCAATTAATCGCAGGGCTAGCGGAAACTGCTCGGAAAGCCGCACAAACTCTTCGCGCTAGTTCCTATGAAGTTCGCAAGAAATCCCTCCTTGCTATTGCTAGCGAATTGGATGCTTCCCGTAGCGAGATATTGGCTGCAAATAGTGAAGATGTAACGCGCGAGCGAGCCGCTGGATTATCTGAATCGTTATTGGATCGTCTCTTACTTAATGACGCGCGAATCGATGGAATCATCGGAGGGACGAAGAAAGTCGCAGCCCTTCCGGACCCGCTTGGACGAGTAATCAATTCACGAACTTTAGAAAATGGTTTAGAGCTAACCCAACTAAGCGTCCCCTTCGGCGTAGTTGGAATGATTTACGAAGCACGTCCGAATGTGACTGTTGATGCTGCTGTGATCTTGTTAATGTCTGGTAACGCCGCCTTAATGCGTGGCTCATCAACAGCTAAGAAGAGCAATGAAGTACTTGTGAAGGTAATCAAGCAAGCCTTAACAAAGAGTGAGATTTCCCCAGACGTCATCCAATTAATCCCTTCCGATGATCGTGACACAGTCAGGGCACTACTGCATGCTCGTGGAAAAGTGGATCTAGTCATCCCTAGAGGATCTGCGGCCTTGATACGAACCGTTGTTGATGAAGCGTTGGTCCCAACAATTGAAACTGGTGCGGGCGTATGTCATGTCTTTGTAGATAAAGATGCCAATCTCGAAAAAGCTCTACCTATAGTCGTCAACGCAAAAACCCATAGGCCTTCGGTATGTAATGCAGCTGAGACTTTATTGGTACACGAAGAGATCGCCGAGAAGTTCTTACTAATCGCGCTAAAGGCGCTAAGTGGCGCCAATGTGAGATTACATTGCGATCCAAGAGCTCTGAAGTTAGCCCAGAGCCTCGGAATTGATGCATCGCTCGCTGATGAGCCTGATTGGTCCACGGAGTACGGAACCCTAGAAATGAATGTAGGCGTAGTTTCTGATGTCGATGGTGCGATGAACCATATAAACAAGTACGGAACCCAGCACACAGAAGCGATTGTCACTGAGAATGAAGCGACTGCTAATCGCTTTATCGCCCTCTCTGATTGTGCGGCCGTCATGGTCAATGCCTCTACTCGTTTTACCGATGGGGAAGAGATGGGTTTTGGAGCAGAAATTGGAATCTCAAATCAAAAACTTCACGCCCGGGGACCGATGGGCTTAGATCAAATGACCACCACCACTTGGGTAGTAAGAGGGAGTGGGCAAATCCGAAAGTAATTTCGGTAAGGTGACCTCTATGTCAAAGATTTCTCGTGATGATGTCGCAAATCTCGCTCGCCTAGCGCGAATTGAGATGACTCCGGCTGAGTTAGATCATCTATCAAGCGAGTTATCAGTCATCCTCGATGCGGTTGCGCGAGTTCAAGAAGTTGCTGGCAAAGATGTGCCTCCTACTTCGCATCCACTACCTATAACAAATGTCTTTCGCGCTGATGAGAATCGTCCTAGCCTTACTCCGGAACAAGCGCTGTCGGGCGCCCCAGCTCAAGAAGAGCAGAGATTTAAAGTCCCACAGATTCTCGGTGAAGAATGATTTACGAGAAGAACGCTACCGAGATGGCGACCGCTCTTGAAAAGGGCGAAATTAGCGCTGTCGAATTGACAAGAGCGCACCTTGATCGAATCGCTGCCGTTGATGGCGAAGTGAAGGCATTTCTATATGTTGATAATGAAGGCGCGTTGGCACAAGCAAGAGATGTTGATCAACGTAGAAAATCAGGAGAAAAGTTATCGCCGCTTGCTGGAGTTCCGCTCGCGCTTAAAGATGTAATGGTTCAACAAGGAGTGCCGACAACTTGTGGTTCAAAGATGCTAGAAGGTTGGCGCCCCCCATATGACTCAACTGTTGTCTCACGGCTAAAGGCCGCTGGCGTAATCATTCTTGGTAAAACAAATATGGATGAGTTTGCAATGGGTTCTTCTACCGAAAACTCAGCATATTTCCCAACGCATAATCCATGGGACTTAACTCGAATCCCGGGCGGTTCAGGCGGTGGATCATCAGCCTCTCTAGCCGCATTCGAAGCTCCTCTTGCAATCGGAACTGATACCGGTGGTTCGATTCGCCAACCCGCAGCCGTGACTGGAACTGTTGGAGTAAAGCCAACCTACGGTGGAGTTTCTCGTTATGGGTTAGTTGCATTCTCATCATCACTAGATCAAGCCGGTCCATGCGCTCGAAATGTATTGGATGCTGCGTATCTTCATGAAGTTATTGGTGGATATGACCCAATGGATTCAACTTCAATTAGTGCCCCGATTCCACCTGTTGTTGCGGCCGCGAAAAACGCTTCCGTCAAGGGGATGAAGATCGGCGTAATCAAGGAACTGCAAGGTGATGGGTATCAAGCCGGAGTTCTTAAGCGCTTCAATGAATCACTAGAAGAGTTAGCGAAACTCGGTGCTGAAATTGTTGAGGTTTCCTGTCCAAACTTTGAGTATGCACTTGCTGCTTACTACCTAATTGCCCCTAGTGAGTGTTCTTCGAATCTTGCCCGCTTTGATGCGATGCGCTACGGAATCCGCGTCGGTGAAGGTTCGGCTGAAGAAGTAATGAATGCAACGCGCGAAGTCGGTTTTGGTAAAGAAGTTAAACGAAGAATCATCCTTGGAACATATGCGCTCTCAAGTGGCTATTACGATGCGTATTACGGAAGCGCCCAGAAAGTTCGTACCTTGATTTCGCGAGATTTTGAGAACGCATTCACAAAGGCAGATGTCCTGGTATCACCAACTGCTCCCACAACTGCATTTAAGATTGGCGAGAAATCAAATGATCCAATCGCAATGTATCTAAATGACATAGCAACTATCCCTACAAATCTTGCCGGCGTATGTGGAATCTCAATCCCATCAGGACTTGCTGAGGAAGACGGACTACCAGCAGGTTTCCAAATCATGGCTGGAGCGATGAAAGATGATCGCCTCTACCAAGTCGGTGCGGCTTTGGAAGTAGCTTTGAATTCAAAGTGGGGAGCGCCGATTCTCTCTAAAGCTCCGAAGTTGGGAGCGAAATAATGGCGCTCTCTTATGAAAAAGTGATTGAGAAATATGAACCAGTCCTTGGCCTAGAGGTCCACGTTGAACTTGGAACTAAGTCAAAGATGTTCTGTGGTTGCAGCACGGAATTCGGAGCTGCACCTAACACCCAAGTCTGTCCGGTATGCCTAGGGCTTCCTGGCGCTTTACCCGCTGTAAATGGCAAGGCAATTGAGTACACGATCGCTATTGGATTGGCGCTTAATTGCTCGATTGCCCCATTCTCTAGATTTGCTCGGAAGAATTATTTCTATCCCGATATGCCTAAGAACTTCCAGACTTCGCAATACGACGAACCGATCTGTTTTGGTGGATTCCTTAATGTGAAGATTGATACCGATGAAGGCGTAAAGGAATATCGCGTTGAGATTGAAAGAGTTCATATGGAAGAGGACACCGGTAAGTCCCTTCACATGGGTGGCGCGACTGGCCGCATACATGGCGCCGATTACTCACTCCTTGATTACAACCGCGCTGGGATTCCGCTCGTTGAGATTGTCACTAAACCTTTGACTGGAACTGAAAAGTACGCGCCTGAAGTTGCGCGTGCTTATGTCTCAGAACTACGCGACATCCTTAGATCACTTGGCGTAAGTGATGTGAAGATGGAGCAAGGTTCGCTACGTTGCGACGCCAATGTTTCATTACGTTTAATTGGAGCTGAAAAACTTGGTACGCGAAGTGAGACCAAGAATGTGAACTCGCTACGAAGCGTAGAGCGCGCTGTTAGA
>VGAF01000048.1 GCA_016870855.1 Actinomycetota bacterium
CGCGCTAACTGGCTCGGTGGGGATTCCGAATGAAGTTCCTAATGGACCGACCATATCTACTCGATCGTGGATTGCCCGCTCGCTTAACCAACGGCTACCCGAACCATGGGCTGCCACAACCAATTCGATTGTTCCGCCAAAATTTCCACGATCACTTGCTCTATATATTGCAAAAGCTCTCCGTAGCACCATGGCCGAAGAGTTCCCACCGACAGATATTGCGACGAAGTTTCCGGGTTTGGCATGGAGCGCCATCTCACCAACCGAAAAAACCATATGGTGATATGAACCCACTTTCTTGTTTGACAGAACCTCAACGCTCTTTTGGATAGCTCTCGGATTTATATTCATTTCCGAGTCCAATCCTGAAGTGACTTAGTAGATATGGGGGCACTTTTTAACGCCTTGATTCCCGAGACAGCAGCCTTGAGGCCTGGGATGGTGGTGATACATGGAATACCTCTTGCGACCGCAGAGCTCCTAATAAACCATCCATCCTTCTTTGAATCTCGCCCAAATGGAGTATTTATCACCAGATTGATCTCACCTGTTTCGATTAGGTCAACAGCTGATCTGCCATCGATTCCTGATTTCTCGGAGTGCTTCATGACCAATTCAGTTTCAATGCCTTCATTAGCCAAGATGGATTTTGTGCCGGCTGTTGCATATAGCTTGAACCCTAGTTCGTAAAGTGCTCTGGCGGACTCAACGGCTTGGGTTTTGTCCTTGTCGGCTAGCGAAATGAAGACGCTCCCGCTCTTAGGAAGCGCTCCAAAGGCAGCTATCTGTGATTTCGCAAAAGCGCTTCCAAAGTCTGGTGCGATTCCCATTACCTCGCCCGTTGACTTCATTTCTGGTCCGAGAGTTGAATCGACGTTCTTCCCATCAGAACGTCGGAATCGATTCCAAGGAAGAACTGCTTCCTTCACCGCTATTCCAAAACTGGTTCCGATCGCGGCTTTCGGCAAGATCGCAAGTTCACGCAACTCAGCAATGCTCTTTCCGGAAGCAATTAGCGCGGCAGCCTTTGCGAGCGAGACGCCCGTCGCCTTACTTACATAAGGAACCGTTCGCGAAGCTCGCGGGTTAGCTTCGATTACGAAAAGCTTCCCCTCGCTTATTGCATATTGAACATTGAGCAATCCTCTAACATCAATCGCCCGAGCCAGTTTCTCAGTAGTAGCCAGAATTTCCATAGTCATTGGCTCTGAAATGGATTGTGGCGGAATTACACAGGCGGAGTCTCCTGAGTGAACTCCGGCTTCCTCAATGTGCTCCATTATTCCTGCCAAATAGACAGCTTCCCCCTCAAAAAGCGCATCTACATCAATCTCTATCGCGTTATCTAAAAATCTATCTATCAGAACCGGGTGCGCAGGATTTATCTCGGTAGCTTTCTCTATAAAGCCTTGAAGTGATCCTTCGTCATAGACAATTTCCATACCTCGCCCGCCTAGTACAAATGAAGGACGAACAAGTACGGGGTAGCCAATCTCATTTGCGA
Organism: Actinomycetota bacterium; assembly: GCA_016870855.1. GTDB lineage: Bacteria > Actinomycetota > Actinomycetes > Nanopelagicales > Nanopelagicaceae > MAG-120802. The sequence continues at coordinate 1,505 of VGAF01000048.1, forward strand.
CCTGCTTTGCCTCTATGTAGGAGAAGGCCGTACCAAAAGCGGGAGCGCTCAAACCTGTTTCCTTGAGAACCTGACCAAATTCGCCGCGATCTTCAGCTCTATGAATTGCAGCAACCGAAGTTCCAATTATCGGTACGCCTTCCTTGGCTAGGCCGGCTGCTAAACCAAGAGGAGTCTGTCCACCGAGTTGAGTGATAACTCCAAGAACTGGCCCCGCCGAAACCTCGGCTTGGAATACCTCAAGAACATCTTCCAAGGTAAGAGGTTCAAAATAGAGACGATCAGAAGTGTCATAGTCGGTAGATACAGTTTCGGGGTTACAGTTAATCATGATGGTTTCATAACCTGCCTCACTAAGCGCAAAGCAGGCATGCACGCATGAATAATCAAACTCAATACCTTGCCCTATCCGATTAGGCCCACTTCCCAAAATTATGATTGCCGGCTTTGTTCTGGGTTTAATCTCACTGGTTAAGTCATATGAGGAGTAGTGATAAGGCGTAAACGCTTCGAACTCTCCGGCACAGGTATCTACAGTTTTATAAACAGGTCGAATCGAATTGCGCCAACGTAGCGCTCTCACTTCGCTTTCATCAATACTGCGGAGTTTTCCAATTTGGCGATCGGAAAATCCCATCCGTTTTGCTCGACGGAGAATTTCAATGTTTAGATCAGCGCTACTTTTGAGTTCTTCCGCGAGTTGGTTAATAAGCTGAATTTGCGCAAGAAACCATAGATCTATTCCGGTGGCTGCATGAACATCCGCCACGGATGCTCCGAGGGCCAAGCCTTGCTGAACTTCTTGTAACCTGAATTCTGTTGGGATTTTTATAGATTCCAATAGATCTTCTTTAGATCTAGTGAAATCCCAATTGAATTCTGAGCTCTTTTTTTCTAATGAACGAAGCGCCTTTTGAAGAGCTTCCGGAAAGGATCTTCCCATAGCCATTGCTTCGCCCACGCTTTTCATTGTCGTAGTTAGCCGTTGATCGGCCTCTGGGAATTTTTCAAAGGCGAATCGTGGGATTTTCACGACTATGTAATCCAATGTAGGTTCAAAAGATGCTGGCGTTTTCTCCGTTATATCGTTAGGAATCTCATCCAAGGAATAGCCAATGGCGAGCTTTGTGGCAATTTTGGCGATTGGAAACCCGGTTGCTTTTGAGGCAAGAGCGCTACTTCGTGAGACTCGGGGATTCATCTCGATCACAACTATCCGCCCATCTCGTGGGTTTACTGCAAATTGAATATTGCAGCCACCAGTGGCAACACCAACTTCGCGGATGATCGCGATAGCTAAATCCCGTAGCTTCTGGAACTCCACATCGGTAAGCGTCAGCGCTGGTGCAACGGTAATCGAATCACCTGTGTGCACTCCCATCGGATCCACGTTCTCGATGCTGCAGACAATTACGACGTTATCCTTGTGATCCCGCATTACTTCCAATTCATATTCTTTCCAGCCGATAATTGATTCTTCTAGAAGAACTTCAGTTACTGGGCTGTACTGGAGACCGGCTCCGGCGATAAGTCGTAACTCGGCTTCGTCAAAGGCAATACCGCTTCCAAGCCCACCCATAGTAAAGGAGGGCCGAACAACGACTGGATAATTCAACTCCTTGGCAGCCTCAAGACACTCTTCGATCTTGTGACAGATCACCGACCGTGCTGATTCGCCTCCGACCTTCTCGACAATAGATCGAAACTCCTCACGATTCTCGCCCCGCTTAATCGCGGAAATATCTGCACCGATTAATCGGACTTGATATTTCGCAAGAATCCCAAGCTCATCTAACTTCATCGCTGCATTTAGAGCGGTTTGACCTCCGAGTGTTGCCAAGATGGCATCGGGTCGCTCCTTAGCGATTATTGATTCTAAATACTCAGGCGTTATTGGTTCGACATAGGTTGCATCTGCGAATTCTGGGTCGGTCATTATTGTCGCTGGATTGCTATTTACGAGAACTACACGAACTCCTTCAGCTCGCAAGACGCGACAGGCCTGGGTACCGGAATAATCAAACTCGCATGCTTGTCCGATAACGATTGGTCCGCTTCCAATCACCAAAACGGTCTTGATTGAATTATCTCTTGGCATATTTACCTAACATCTGAACGAACTCATCAAAGAGATAATTTGCATCGTGAGGTCCACCCGCTGCTTCCGGGTGGTACTGCACAGAAAATGCGGGTCGATCAAAGAGCTTCAAGCCCTCTACTACTCCATCATTTAAGGAGATGTGTGAAACAACTCCCGGACCATAAACAGTTGAGAACTCCCCTTCGGTGGGCGCCTCTACGGCGAACCCGTGATTGTGCGCGGTTATCTCTACCCGATCCTTTAAACGGTTTAAAACTGGTTGATTGATCCCACGATGTCCAAAACGCAACTTGTAGGTATCGAAACCAAGGGCTCTACCTAGAATTTGGTGGCCAAAGCAGATGCCAAAGATAGGGATTTCAGCATCTAACACGCATCTCACATTTGCAACAACATCATTCATGCTCGATGGATCGCCAGGACCGTTAGATAAGAAAACGCCATCAAATCCGCCATGTTCAATCACGCTGAAGTCAGTGTTGACTGGCATCAGGACGGTTTCAACGCCGCGCTTGGCAAAATTCCGAGGAGTTGCTGCCTTTATTCCGAGATCAAGTGCGGCAATCCGGAACTTTCTCAAATCTTCCGCCGGTATAACCTCGCTCTTTTGAATCGAGACCGAATCTGCGAGATATGAACCTGCCATTTGTGGAGTATTTCGAACCCGAACCACCATCTCCTCTCGGGTTAAATTACCTTTAGTGAAAATTCCAACCCGCATGGCACCGCGCTCTCGAATGTGCAAAGTAATTGCACGGGTATCAACGCCAGATAACCCGACCACGCCATACTTAATTAACTCATCCTCCAAAGCTCTTTCAGAGCGCCAATTAGAAACGAGCGGTGAGGGATCTCTTACAACGAAAGCGCTCACCCAAATTCTTCGAGATTCTTCATCACTCGAATTCATACCGGTATTTCCAATGTGTGGCGCGGTCATTACTACTACCTGGTTGAAGTAGGAAGGATCTGTGAGCGTCTCTTGATAGCCGGTCATTCCTGTGGTGAAGACGATCTCGCCAAACGCTTCCCCGGTTGCGCCCCAAGCTTCACCCTCAAAGATGGTGCCGTCATCTAAGACGAGATATCCCGATGAAGCGCTGACCATCATTGCGAGAAAACCTCCTTGCCACGCAAATAGGTACGCCTTACTTTGACTGGAAGTTCCAATCCGAGGTAGGGCGAATTCTTACTCTTGGAGCGAATCTCCAGGGTCTCAACCCGCCAGTTAGCAGCGGTATCTACAAGTGTGAAATTCGCTTCATTACCTATCGCCAGGGAGCCATGCCCTTCATATCGCCCAATGCGAGCGGGCGCCCCAGACATTCGTTCAACTAAATCTTCCAATTTCATCAGCCCTGATTCGACGAGCGCCTTATATGAAACTGATAGTGCAGTCTCCAACCCAATTATTCCAAAAGCAGCTGCTGCCCACTCGCAATCCTTATCTTCTGCAGGATGGGGCGCGTGATCCGTCGCAATTACATCGATCGTTCCATCTGCTACTCCTTCACGCAGCGCCATTACATCACGCTCGGTGCGAAGTGGTGGATTCACTTTATAGACAGGGTCGTAGGAACGCGCTAAATCATCGGTTAACAAGAGATGATGCGGAGTGACTTCAGCGGTGACTTGTATTCCACGATTCTTTGCCCAGCGAATTAGTTCAACGCCACCAGCCGTTGTGAGATGGCAAATGTGCAAACGACTTCCGACATGCTCATTCAAAAGCAGATCTCGAGCGATGATCGACTCCTCGGCAGCAGCTGGCCACCCCTTCAAACCGAGTGCAGCTGAAACTTCTCCCTCATTCATTTGGGAACCATGAGTTAAGCGCGGATCTTCTGCATGCTGCGCAATCACTCCATCGAAAGCTTTCACATACTCAAGCGCCCGTCGCATTACAAGTGAATCCCAAACGCAATGACCATCATCGCTAAATATCCGCACTTTTGCTTCCGATGAATGCATCGCACCCATCTCGGAGAGGATCTTGCCTTGCTGTCCTAAAGTGACAGCACCGATTGGAAAGACATCACAAATACCATGCGAAATACCGAGACGGAAGACTTGTTCTACAACTCCAGCGGTATCAGCAATTGGATTGGTATTGGGCATCGCCGAAATCGCCGTGAAGCCACCGGCTACTGCAGCCCTGGATCCAGAGAGCACCGTCTCGGCATCTTCCTTTCCAGGTTCGCGGAGATGTGTGTGGAGGTCTACCAACCCTGGAATCGCAGTAAGACCGTTACCATCAATGATTTCTGAATCTGGTGCGGCATCTTTAACTGTCATGAATCGGCTATTTGCTATCGCTAGCTCCAGCGGTCTGCCTGATGGGTCCTTTAGATTTTTTAGTAAGAAATTTCTAGACATCTCACTCTCCCCCTAGAAGTAGATACAAGGCGGCCATTCGTACTGCCACGCCATTCTTTACTTGATCAACGATTACAGATTTATCGCTATCGGCAGAGTCTGCCGAAATCTCCAGACCGCGGTTCATGGGCCCTGGATGCATAACTATGCAGCGGGAGTTTAATTGTGCCAAACGTGCAGCATTCAATCCATATCTACGCGCATATTCTCGCTCGCTGGGGAAGAACGCATCTTCCATCCGTTCCCGCTGTACACGTAACATCATAACGACGTCAAAACTATTGAGGTCAGAATCGAAATCATATTTAACGTTACATCCCCAAGAATTTACCGCCACCGGCAGCAAAGTTGGTGGCGCAATCAGAGTAACTTTCGCGCCAAGTTTTTGAAGAAGGAGAACATTGCTACGTGCAACTCGGCTATGTAAGACATCTCCTACTATGGCGACGTTTAATCCCATTAAGTCGCCCGATCGCTCCTTAAGGTTCTCCCGAATGGTAAATGCATCCAAGAGCGCTTGAGTCGGATGCTCATGCGTACCATCACCGGCGTTAATGACTGAACCACTCATCCATTTTTGCGAAGCGAGTCGGTGGGCAGCTCCAGAAGCTGGGTGGCGAATCACTACACCGTCAGCGCCCATAGCTTGCAGGGTTAGCGCGGTGTCTTTCAGACTCTCCCCTTTACTAAGTGATGAACCTTTAACGGAAAAGTTAATTACATCGGCCGATAGTCGCTTCGCGGCCGCCTCAAACGAAATTCGAGTTCTCGTGGAATCCTCAAAGAAAAGGTTGACTATTGTGCGCCCTCTCAAGGTAGGTAACTTCTTGACCGGCGTCTCCGTAACTCGCGCAAGTTCAGCCGCGGTATCTAGGAGGCTGATCGCCTCTTCCTTACTCAAATCTGCGATAGAGAGAAGATGCCTGTTCATGCGCGACCTTCGATTTCTACCTGATCGAGATTATCTATCTCCGAGAGGCAGACCTGTACTCGCTCATTTCGATTGGTAGGCAGATTCTTACCTACATAATCAGCCCTTATCGGTAACTCACGGTGGCCTCGATCAATTAGTACTGCAAGTTGTACCGTCTTTGGCCGTCCATGTTCAGATAGCGCATCAAGAGCAGCTCTAATCGTGCGGCCAGAGAAAAGTACGTCATCAACTAAGACCACATCACGATCATGAACACCGCTAAGTGGAATCTCCGTTTTTCCTAAAGAGCGAGGCGCGGCGTTCCTTAAGTCATCTCGATACATGGTCGTATCTAGAGATCCTGAGTGGATCTCAACTCCTTCAAGCGAGCTGAGGATTTTTGTTAAACGAGCGGCAAGAAATGAGCCTCGGGTAGGAATCCCGATAATTACTAAATTTGAGACGCCCTTATTTCGCTCGATAATCTCGTGGGCAATTCGCTTAAGCGCCCGGGCTATCTCAGCCTGATCCAAAACAATAGACATAACACTTCCTTTTCCGCCTCTCTGGACGGCCTCTTAAAGGTTGGCGAATGCTAGCGCATCGACTCCGCCTGTGCATAACGCGCTACCTGCGCGCCAAACTCTCCTACCCTCGCCTCCTTAAAGGCAATTAGTTTCTTGAGCGGAGCGCCATGGATTCCAATTACAAACGTTCACTTGCCCGGCTACGAGCGATTCGCGTAGCCGCTGGACTCACCCTCCGACAAGTTGAAATCAAGAGTCGCGGGAAATGGAAGGCCGTCGTGGTCGGCTCCTACGAGAGAGGTACACGTCATCTAAGTTTGATGCGTGCCGTGGAGCTCTGTGACTTCTATGGTGCAGATCTTTCCGAGCTCGGAGCGGCGCGTAACGAGAACGAGGATTTTCGCGCCATCTTGGACCTTAAACGATTGGCATTGGCTCGAAATCTTCCTGATGACCTAAGTAGGACTATCTCTCGATTAGCGGGGCGAATCACGAGCATGCGTGGTGATCTAAATGGTGAGGTTCTTAGCATCAGAAGACAGGACTTAGAAAATCTTCAATTCCTTACTGATATGACTAGATCCGAACTAATTGGCGCTCTTCGCTTGAGAGAACTACTTCTTCAAGGCGAGCGGTTAAAGTGAAAGGTCTTTCTTTATCTCTCGAATAGCCGCTAGAACTCCAT
>VGAF01000049.1 GCA_016870855.1 Actinomycetota bacterium
GCGCTCATGCATAACCTTTCCGGATCCGGTGACGCGGAAGGTCTTCTTCGCACCACTATGAGTCTTCATCTTTGGCATATGTAGCTCCTTTACTTCTGCTCGTTCTTTACTGCAGCTGCGCGACGCTTCGCTTCAGCTACTGCATCGCTCTTCTTCTTAAGTGGACCAAGCACCATCGTCATGCTTCGTCCCTCTCGTTTTGGTGCGAATTCGACAAATCCAGTTCCGGCAACATCTTCAGCAAGACGCTGCAGTAACCGAAAACCAATTTCCGGGCGAGTTTGTTCACGCCCCTTGAATTGAACAGTCACCTTTACCTTGTCCCCACCGAGAAGAAACTTCTCGATGTGATTCTTCTTCGTCTCGTAATCATGGTTCTCGATCTTTAAACCCATCCGGATTTCCTTCACCACAATGTGGGTCTGGTTCTGGCGAGCTTCCCGTGCTTTCTGGGCGATCTCGTACTTGTACTTTCCAAAATCCATGATCTTGCAGACTGGGGGCTCCGCATCTGGTGCAATCTCTACGAGATCGAAACCAGCCTCGTCGGCTAGTCGTAGCGCTACATCGATAGCAACTACTCCAACCTGCTCGCCGCCTGCGCCAATCAATCGAACTTCTGGAACGCGGATACGATCGTTGATTCTTGGTTCTGTGGTGCTGATAACTCTTCCTTTCAAGTATTCGAGTTAATGATCGAATAAGTTGAAGATTTAGTGAGAGGAGGCCGCAACAATGTAAACAGGCGATGAACCCCGTAAACCTTGACCAGCCCGCTAAAAAAGCGAGGTAGGTGGGAGCGGCTAGCTCCACTTCATCTTGGCGACTAGACCTACGTTAGGCCCAATTGCGTAGCGCAAGGCTACCCGGTGGACCTTGGCCGGCCAAATCGGGGTGCGGTTAATGGGTCTGGCATCTAGCGTTAGCGCATGAAGAAGCGTGGGGATGAAGAGTTTCACAACATTACTGAGGCTCAATCAGCGCTTTCCGATGATATTCCTGGTCGCCAGCGCAAGTATTTCTGGTCGATGATGATTCGTACGCTCTGCTTCCTACTCGCAGTCTTCACTCCTAGCCCATATCGCTGGTTCTTCTTGGTCGGCGCAGTAACGCTTCCTTACATCTCAGTTATTGTCGCAAACGCCGGCCGTGAGACGATTAGAGGAGAAGCAAAATTGCTTCGTTCTCGTAATCGTGAGATTGGTAGATGAAACGGATAGTTGGAGCTTCACTCCTCGCAGTAATCCTTGTAGCCCTTTGTCTCCAGGGAGCTAGATGGCAATTCGATCGCCACGAGGTGCGTCACGCCAAAAATGAATTGATCCGAGCTAATGTCGCTAAGGCTCCTATAACAGAATCTGATCTAACTGATTTGAATTTAAATGAAGTTGCTTGGCGCTCCATCAAGATAGCCGGCCGCTTTAGCCCCGAGAGTGAAATATTGGTGCGAAATAGATACCACGAAGGGAAATATGGATTCGGAGTAGTCACTCTCTTTCAAAGCTCTGCAGGTAAGAACTATTGGGTAGATCGCGGTTGGGTTGTTGCCGGCAAAAATGCCCTTACTCCCCCGGAGACGCAAGCAGTCTCAAACGAGCTGATTTCAGTTGAAGGGCGGGTAAGGGCAGAGAATATCGAATCGCAAATTGCTGGAACGGTATTTGCCGTACCTGGAAATGATGGCGAATCACAATTAGCTCGTTGGAATAATGAAAAAGAAATCACTACTGAGCCCTTCTATTTCGACCTAGTCAACGCAGATAACTCCGCATTTACACCGGACGTTCCAGCAGCCCTTCCTGAACTAAGCGATGGCCCGCACCTTGCCTACTCGGTGCAATGGATTCTCTTTGCTGGATTAGTTCTCTTTGGACTTTATCTAGTGATTCGGGAAGAACGGAAGGCTCAAGCCCAGAAGCTCTGACGAGCGTATAAATCAGCATAGAGTCCATTTTGCGCTAGGAGCTCATCGTGGCGGCCACGCTCTCTTATCTCTCCTGAATCGATCACAAGAATCTGATCCGCTCTTCGTACCGTCGACAACCGGTGGGCTATAACGATGCTGGTGCGATCTTTAAGAGCAGTGGCAAGCGCTTCTTGAACTAAGGCTTCATTCTCCGAATCAAGATGCGCGGTTGCTTCATCCAATATGACAATTCGTGGCGCTTTTAGAAGCAACCGGGCGATAGCAAGTCGTTGCTTTTCCCCTCCAGATAATCTGTGGCCGCGCTCTCCGACAACTGTATCCAAGTCATTCGGTAACGACTGAATCATTTCCCAGATCTGGGCAGAGCGACATGCGCCCTCCATTTCAACTTCTGATGCATCAGACTTTGCATAAAGCAAATTCGCCGCAATGGAATCGTGGAACATGTGGGCATCCTGGGTTACAACACCTATGGAATTTCGAAGTGAGTCAACTCTTAACTCTCGAATGTCATCGCCACCCACTCTTATTGCTCCAGAAGTTACGTCATAGAGCCTAGGTAGTAACGAGCTAATAGTTGTCTTTCCAGCGCCCGATGGACCAACCAGCGCCGTCAATGAACCAGCGGGAGCCATGAAGCTGATCTCTTTGAGAATCTCACCACTCTCAATTAACTCCGGCTTCGCAACTGACTCAAGTGAAGCGAGCGATATTTCATCTGCCTTCGGATAAGCGAAGCGCACCTTTTCAAACTCAACGCTCAACGGACCTGACTTCACATCTCGCGCGTTCTCTTTGTCACGCACCATGGGGACTAGATCTAGAACCTCAAATACCCGCTCGAAAGAAACTAGCGCCGTCATAACATCAACTCGGACGTTGGAGAGAGCAGTAAGCGGTCCATAGAGACGAACTAGCAAAGTAGTTATGGCTAGCAGGGTTCCGAGGGTGATTTCCTTATTTATCGCTAAGTGTCCACCAACTCCATATGCAAAAGCAGTCGCAATTGAGGCGATCGAAGTTAAGGCAATGAAGAACATCCGCTGAAGTAGCGCGATTGATACCCCGATATTCGCCACCTTTCGGGCTCGAGTCGAGAAGTAGTTTCGCTCATTGGATTGACCCCCATAAAGAGATACCAACAAGGCGCCAGAAACATTGAAACGCTCAGTCATGGTGGCCGACATCTCGGCATTTAGATTGAAGGATTCTCTCGTCAAGCCTTGCAGTTTCCGACCAACCCACTTTGTAGGAAAGAGAAAGACCGGTAGGAGGGCGAGCGCAAGGAGCGTTATTTTCCAAGAGAGGGTTAGTAGAGCTCCCACCACGAGAATTAAGGTAAGAATATTGCTAACTAAACCCGCCAAAGTGGTTGTGAATGCTTGCTGCGCACCAATCACATCTGAGTTGATCCGCGAAATCAGCGCTCCGGTTTGAGTCCGCGTGAAGAAGGCGATGGATTGGCGCTGGACGTGGCTGAATACTTGGGTACGTAGGTCAAAGATTAGATTTTCACCGATACGAGCCGAAAACCATCTTCCGATCATGGAGAAGATGGCATCAAGAATGGCGATCAAACCCACCAATAGAGCAAGTCGAGTTACCAAACCAGGATTGCCCGGGATCACGCCGTCATCTATCAAGCGCTTAAGTAAGAGCGGTGAAGTAATCACCAAAACTGCGTCAACAACTACAGTAAGTAAGAAGAATATGAGTGAAGTTCTATATGGAGCAGCATAGGAAGCTATCCGCTTTACTGTTCCGGCTTTTAATCGTTGATCTTTTACTGAGGCATCTGCGGTAAGCGAGCGGAATGACATCCACATCGCATGTTGAGACATGTGGCTACCCTATGCGCTTAATTGTTGGAATCTAAAATCAGACAGTAAAGCCGATGGCGCGCAGTTGTTCACGTCCATCATCAGTAATCTTGTTGGGGCCCCATGGTGGCATCCAGACCCAGTTGATACGCACATCAGATACTAAATCTTGAAGTACTGAGCGAGTTTGATCCTCAATCACATCTTGGAGCGGACAGGCAGCTGAGGTGAGAGTCATGTCAAGGACTGCGACATTCCCATCATCAACGGTCACGTCATAGATAAGACCAAGATCTACAACATTGATCCCGAGTTCAGGGTCGATGACATCTTTCATTGCCTCTGTGATGTCTGCAACGGCTGCTTTACTTGTCATCGTCTTATCCCATCTACTTATTTCTTGACTGCTTGTTGGAGCGCATCTTTAAATGCCATCCAACCCAACAGGGCACATTTTACCCGTGCTGGAAACTTTGATACTCCGGCAAATGCAACACCGTCTTGAAGATGTTCTTCATTGCCAGTGTCTTTCCCCTTACTTTGAAGCATTGTTTGGAACTCCTCAACCAGCGCAAGCGCATCCTCTTTGCTCTTGCCGATCAATAAGTCGGTCATCACGGAGGTAGATGCCTGGGAGATAGAGCAGCCAACGCCTTCCCATGTGACTCTTGAAATCCGGTCTCCTTCTAGATGAAGATTTAGCGTCACTTCATCGCCACAACTTGTATTGACGTGATGGACTTGAGCATCGGGGTTTGGGGCTAGCGCCTTATTTAACGGCCGCTTATAGTGATCGAGAATCACTTCTTGATAGAGCGAATCAAGTTCCATTACCGCTCCGCAAAATACTTTCGAGCTCGTTCGACACCATCTACAAGCGCGGCAATATCTTCAAGATCATTGTAAAGATAAAACGAGGCGCGAGTCGTAGCGACCGTCTTAAATCGCTTCATTAGCGGCCAAGCACAATGATGGCCAGTGCGTACAGCGATGCCAAACTGATCGAGCGCCTGACCAAGATCATGCGGATGAATTCCATCTATTGCAAAAGAAACTACTCCCCCACGCATCTCTAAATCCTTTGGTCCAATTATCGAGAGACCACCAATAGTTTGAAGTCCCGCTAGAGCCTTCTTGGTTAGTTCAACCTCGTGAGCATGGATGCGATCAAGGCCCACTTTGTTTAAGTAATCAATAGCCGCTCCAAGCCCAACAGCTTGCGCCATATTCGGAACTCCCGCCTCAAATCGCTTTGGAGCATCAAGGTAGGTTGCAGATTCCATTGTGACGGTTTCAATCATTGAGCCACCAGTTAGGAACGGAGGCATGGCATCGAGTAATTCCTTTTTGCCCCAGAGAATTCCCACCCCCGTTGGTCCAAGCATTTTGTGACCAGAGAAGGCAACGAAATCTACATTTATTGACTTAACATCAACTTTGTAATGTGGAACAGATTGGCAAGCATCGAGCACAAAGAGCGCTCCAACTTCATGAGCCCGCTTTGTGACTTCTCCTAATGGATTGATTGTTCCAAGGACATTGGATTGATGCGTTAGCGCTACGACCTTGGTCCTAGAGTTAATCAAATCATCAATATTTGATAGATCTAATCGCCCCTCGTCAGTTACTTTAAACCAAGCGAGTTCAGCTCCAGTTCGACGCGCGAGTTCTTGCCAAGGTATGAGATTGGCATGATGCTCCATCTCCGATACAACAATTCGATCTCCCGCCTTTATATGAAATCTAGAGCCAAAAGTTGAATTCCCTAGAGAGTAGGCGATCGCATTGATGCTTTCGGTGGCTGATTTTGTAAATATAACTTCACTTGAATCCGCCCCAATAAATTTAACAACCTTCTCGCGTGCGCCCTCGTAGAGCTCAGTCGCCTCTTCGGCGAGCTGGTGTGCGCCTCGATGTACGGCGGCGTTATGGTTTTGGTAGAAGTCGCGCTCTGCATCGAGAACAGAATTCGGCTTCTGTGATGTCGCTCCGCTATCTAAGTAGATCAGGCGATTATTGCCACGAATTCTCCGCTTTAGGATTGGGAAGTCGGCTTTGATCGCGGCAATATCTAAAGAACTCACAGAGATGCAATTACGCTTTCACGTATTGCGCATAACCCTTCTCTTCAAGTCGCTCTGCTAACTCAGGTCCACCCTCTTCAACGATCTTTCCGCCGGCAAAGACATGTACAAAGTCCGGCTTGATGTAGCGGAGAATGCGTGTGTAGTGAGTAATAAGCATGATTCCAAGGTTCTGTTCTTGCTTTACTCGGTTTACGCCCTCGGAGACAATTCGTAGCGCATCAACATCTAGACCTGAATCCGTCTCATCGAGAATCGCAATCTTTGGCTTTAAGAGCTCCATCTGCAGAATCTCATGGCGCTTTTTCTCGCCGCCAGAAAAGCCTTCATTAACGCTCCGCTCTGAGAAAGCTGGATCCATAGCAAGCTTGCTCATCGCATCCTTAACTTCTCCGACCCACGTGCGCACTTTCGGGGCCTCGCCACGTAGCGCAGTTGCCGCTGTACGTAAGAAGTTCGCTACCGATACGCCAGGTACTTCGACTGGGTACTGCATGGCTAAGAAGAGACCAGCTTTAGCACGCTCATCTACGCTCATTTCTAGCACATCAACACCGTCAAGTGTGACCGAGCCACCAGTGATGGTGTACTTCGGGTGGCCAGCAATTGAGTAAGCAAGTGTTGATTTGCCGGAACCATTCGGTCCCATGATTGCGTGAACTTCGCCAGAGTTAATGGTGAGATCAACGCCACGGAGTATCTCGGTTAGACCCGACTCTGTCTCAACTCCGACTTGGAGACCCTTGACTACTAGTTGTGGCATTTCCGCTCCTACCGTCCACTCTCAGAAATCGTGACAGTATCTCCATCACGCTTTACTTCAAAAACTTCTAACCCCTCAGTTGCTGGGGGCGTCAATGCGACTCCAGTCCGCAGATTGAACTCTGCTCCGTGTAACCAACATTCAATCTTCTCTCCTGAGACTTCACCTTCAGAGAGCGATGCCTCGGCATGAGAACAGATATCCGCGACTGCAAACACTTCTTCACTTACTCGAACGACACATACATCCTTATCGCCGACAGTTACTCTCGTAGGCTTGCCGGAAGTTAGATTCGCGAAGTTGAGCAAAGCGCTCATCACTCACCAACCTTTGCTAGTTGTGAGTCGATACGATTCATAAGCCGCTCTTGAACGCGCTCGATTTCAATCTTGCTGACAATCTCACCGAAAAAACCGCGGATGACTAACCTCCGAGCCTCCGACATTGGAATCCCACGTGACATCAGATAGAAGAGTTGTTCGTCATCAAATCTTCCTGTGGTGCTTGAATGACCGGCGCCTACGATCTGTCCGGTCTCGATTTCAAGATTGGGAACTGAATCAGCTCGCGCTCCATCGGTTAGAAGAAGGTTCTTGTTCAATTCATAGGTATCTGTGCCTTCCGCATTTCCACGGATAAACACATCGCCAATCCAGACTGTCCTAGCTTGCGCACCGGCAAGGATTCCTTTGAAGGTGACTCGTGATTTGCCGTTAGGAATTCCATGCTCGACACGCACTCGATGCTCAAGATGCTGTCCATCGGTTGCAAAATAGAGTCCTAGTAATTCTGCGCTTCCCCCTTGATCAGAGTACTCAACAGTTGGAAGTAATCGAACGAGCGATCCCCCCACAGTTATTGTGATCGAGTTAAAGGTTGCATCTCTTCCAACAATCGCGTGATGGCGACCAAGATGAATTGCGTTCTCGTTCCACTCCTGTAGGGAGATGAAGGTGAGGTTCGCGCCTACTTCAAGGTGAATCTCAATCTCTTCTCCAATAGTTCCCGCGCCTTCATTCTCAACAACCACAGTCGCCTTGCTATGGGCGCCCGCCGTTACAACGGTCCGAGAGAACTCTTTCTCCGCCCCGGCCGAGCGCTTTAGAAATATCGGCTCACTTACGACCGCTTCTTTATGAATCTTCAAATGAGTTATTTTTGATGCGGTAGCGCGGACCCGTTGGATGATTACATCCTCGGTTTTGGACTTTGGTGGCAAATCTGCGGACGCAACAGTTTCGATGTTGAAACCAGCACGGACCGAGCCAACAAGTTCAATTGAAATTCGATCGAGAACTGATGTTGCAGCATCATGCAATCCGTTCAATCGCTTAAGCGGAGTGAAGCGCCAAGCTTCTTCTCTTCCAGTTGGGGTCAAGTAATTTGTTGGTAGTCCGCTCATTATCCGACGGAACCTTCCATCTGGAGCTCGATGAGACGATTTAACTCAAGGGCATACTCCATCGGTAACTCACGAGCAATCGGCTCGATAAAGCC
>VGAF01000050.1 GCA_016870855.1 Actinomycetota bacterium
AGTTCTTGGCGCGGCTAGAAATATTGAAGATGGTGGCTCACTAACGATTCTTGCAACAGCGCTCGTTGAGACTGGTTCGAAGATGGATGAAGTTATCTTCGAAGAGTTCAAGGGAACTGGAAATATGGAGTTGAAGCTTGATCGTAAATTTGCCGACAAGCGCATCTTCCCAGCTGTTGATGTCGATGCTTCCGGAACGCGTAAGGAAGAGATCCTTATGGGCCCAGAAGAATTGAATATCGTCTGGAAACTCCGTCGCGTTCTACATGCTCTTGATTCACAACAAGCCCTCGAGCTTTTGCTTGAGAAGATGAAGGGCACGAAGTCCAATGTGGAGTTCTTGATGCAGGTCCAGAAGACCACCGTCGGCCCAGATCAAAACGGGAATTAGCCCTTTTCCAACTACCCGGGTAGCCTTCGCATCCGCTGGTTCACCGGCTCGCTTTAAACCCGAGTTGGACCCAGCTGAAAAAGTTAAGGAGAAGTAATGAAGAACGAGATCCACCCAAATTATGGGGCGACCACTGTTACCTGTGGTTGCGGCGAGACCTTCCAAACTCGCTCAACAATCGAGTCCGGCTCACTATTCGTTGAAGTCTGCTCGGTCTGCCATCCTTTTTATACCGGCAAGCAGCGCATCCTTGATACTGGTGGACGCGTAGCAAAATTCCAAGAGCGTATTCAGAAAGTAAAACCAACTAAGAAGTAGCTTTTTTAAACGAGACCGCATCTCCCGCATTTTGGGGCGCGGTCTCTTTTTATTTATATAGCTTTTAGTTTTGTCTGAGAGAAGGGAGCAAGCGATGAAGGAGAAGAGCACCGAGCGCTTTGCTTCTATGCCGGAAATTTTGAAGGAGTATGAATCACTTGAGGCCCAGATGGCCGATCCATCAATTCATGCCGATCAAGGTAAAGCCCGCCAACTCGGTAAACGTTATGCCCAACTCGGCCCAATTATTGCCGGCTATCGCCAATATAAAAGTTGTGATGATGATTTGAAAGCAGCGAAAGATCTAGCTGATGTAGATCCAGAATTTGCTTCTGAGATTCCAGCGCTGGAATCTGCCTTGGCCCAAGCCGGTGAGAAATTAGAGGAGTTATTACTTCCACGCGATCCAAATGATGATCGCGATGTAATTTTAGAAATCAAAGCAGGTGCGGGTGGTGATGAATCAGCCCTATTTGCAGGCGACTTACTCCGCATGTATCTCCGTTACGCTGAAAAGCAGGGTTGGAAGACTGAAATCATCGATGCCACTGAGAGCGACTTGGGTGGATATAAAGATGTCTCCGTTGCTGTCAAAGCGCGTGGGAATAGCGAGCCAGGAAGTGCACCATTCTCTAAATTGAAATTTGAAGGCGGCGTGCATCGGGTACAACGCGTTCCAGAAACTGAATCACAGGGCAGAATCCATACCTCAGCCGCTGGCGTGCTGGTGCTACCTGAAGCGGAAGAAATTGATGTACAAGTAAATATGAATGAGTTACGTATCGATGTCTATCGTTCATCTGGCCCAGGCGGACAGAGCGTTAATACAACCGATTCTGCGGTACGAATTACGCATATCCCCACCGGAATTGTTGTCTCCTGCCAGAACGAGAAGAGCCAATTACAGAATAAAGAATCCGCACTTCGGATTTTGCGCGCGCGACTTCTAGCCGCCGCCCAAGAAGCAGCCGATGCCGAAGCAGCTGCAACTAGAAAGAGCCAGGTTCGAACTGTTGATCGCTCGGAGCGAATTCGCACCTATAACTTCCCAGAAAATCGACTAACGGATCATCGCGTAAATTTCAAAGCAAATAATTTGGATGCGGTTATTAATGGTGTATTAGATGAAGTTATTGGCGCACTTCTCGATGCGGATAAAGCTGAGAAGTTGGCCGCTGCGGAGGCGTAATTGATGCCCAATCAGTTAGGCCTAAAAGATAAATTGAGAGCCGCTCGCTACGAGTTAGCTGAGGCCGCTATCCCAGAAGTTGATGCTGAATTGTTGGCAGCTTTTGTTCTTGGGGTTGGCAGGATGGAGCTGCACGCGAAGGAATTTAATTTCTCACCCGAACAAGAAGCTGAATTCATAAATCTAATCTCGGAGCGAAAATCTGGGATCCCGGTCCAATATCTAACTGGCGAAGCTCACTTTCGTTATCTAACTTTTGATGTTGGCCCCGGAGTATTAATTCCGAGACCAGAAACAGAATTGCTTGTCGATGCTGCGTTAGTTGAGATCGAGCGGATCCAATCTTCCGCTACTTGGCGAACTGGGAGTCGCACATCGGTAGTTGATTTAGGAGCGGGAAGCGGCGCAATTGCGGTCTCAATTGCCGATGAAGCGCGTAAGCGAAACCTCGCTGTCCAAGTCGTCGCGGTGGAGAGCCAGGGCGAGGCCCTAACTTGGCTAGAGCGAAATATCGCGAAACACGATGTCGATGTCCGAGTGGTCAAGAGCGACGTTGCCACAGCTCTCGATGGAATCAAGTGCGATTTAGTTGTAACGAACCCGCCTTACGTTCCCGATGGCTCAACGCTGCCAAGAGAAGTTCTTAGCCACGAACCAGCCACCGCGCTCTTTGGCGGAATCGCAGGAATTGAAATTCCGTCACAATTTATTGAGAGCGCAACGCGAATCCTTAAGCCAGGCGGTTTTCTAGTACTCGAGCACCATGAATCTCAACTAGAAACTCTTGCAGCGCTGCTAGCGCCGGACTACTTTGAGATCGCCCACTTCAAAGATTTAGCCGACCGTCCAAGGTGGTTGACGGCTCGGAGAAGTGGTTCGGATGGAATTAGAGAGAGAAGGTGAGTAATGGCTGAAACAATCTCGCTCACAGAATTAGTTTCTGCTGGATCTGATTTATCCGAAGAGGTAATAAAGGCGGTAGAAGCGCTTCGCGAAGGTCGATTGATTATTGCCGCAATCGAACATGCTTATGTCTTTATCGCTGATGCTTTTAATCATGGCGCAGTAAAGAAGATGCACATTCTTCGTGGAGATGCCCTTGGAGTCGCTGCGCAAGTCATCGTAGGAGATGTAAAGACTGCAACAGGAATTACTAATGAATTTGGTCCTACCACCCAATCAATTTGTGAAAAGTTCTGGCCTGGATTGTTAACTTTGAGTATTGCACCAGCCCAAGGACTCGTCTGGGATCTAGGTGATGCAAGATCACTTGATGAGATTGCGATTCGAGTTCCTGCTTCTGATTTCTTACAGAGAGTAGCACTTGTTGCCGGCCCGCTTGCAATGGCCTCGGCAAATAGAGCGGGAATGCCACCAAAGCGACGCGGACCGCTCTTTCCAGCCCTCGATGCGGATTATGCATATTTCTTCGATGCTGGTGAATTAGCTGAGGGCCCAACAAGCACCGTAATCTCTGTGAAATCTGATGGGATCACGCTGAAGCGAGTGGGAGCGATATCACTCGCCGAACTACGTTCGGTAACCCCGAATATCGCTGTTCCAGCCTAAGATTCCCGCCATGTCGCAATTCTTTGGCGCTGATTTTGATCAACTTCAATCGCAAGATCCCGAGATTGCCGCAATTCTCCTCTCTGAATTAGATCGGCAACGTAAGAACCTCCAATTAATTGCAAGTGAGAATTTCACTTCACCAGCTGTGCTAACTGCGCTGGGCTCAACGCTCTCTAATAAATATGCCGAGGGTTATCCTGGGAAACGTTATTACGGAGGGTGCGAAGAAGTTGATAAAGCCGAAGTGATTGGTATCGAGCGGGCCAAAGAATTGTTTGGCGCAGAACACGCAAATCTTCAACCTCATTCCGGCGCAAGCGCCAACGTCGCCGTTTATCAAGCATTCACAAAGCCTGGAGATACAGTCCTTGCGATGTCGTTACCTCATGGCGGCCACTTAACCCATGGATCTAAAGTAAATTTCTCGGGAAAGTGGTTTAACGTCGAGTCGTATGGCGTTAGAAAAGATGATGAGTTAATCGATTACAACGAATTGCGCGAGACGGCTAAGCGAGTTCGTCCAAAGATGATCTGTTCTGGCGCAACCGCGTATCCACGGTTAATTGATTTTAAAATCATTCGAGAGATCTGCGATGAGGTCGGTGCGATTATGTGGGTCGATGCCGCACACTTCATCGGTTTAGTTGCCGGAAAAGCGATTCCATCACCAGTTCCCTATGCCGATGTCGTCTCATTTACTACCCATAAAGTTTTGCGCGGCCCACGCGGTGGAATGATCCTCTCTAAAGCAGCGCATGCTGCTGCGATTGATAAAGCGGTATTTCCTGGCATGCAGGGCGGGCCAATTATGAGCGCCGTTGCAGCTAAAGCGATTGCGCTAAAAGAGTGTCTGGATAGCTCTTATCAGGATTACGCCAAGCAGGTAATTGTGAACTGTAAAGCCTTGGCTAGCGCTCTTGAGAAAGAGGGCATGCGCGCAGTTTCCGGCGGAACCGATACGCATCTTGCTCTTATTGATATTCGGAGCACTGGAATTAATGGAAAAGTTGCCGATGAGCGTTGTGGCAAGTCTGGAATTACCCTAAATAAGAATGCGATTCCTTATGATCCAGAAACTCCGGCTGTCACGAGCGGAATTCGCGTTGGAACCCCTGCGGTAACAACTCAAGGTATGAGCGTTACTGAGATGCCGATAATCGCCTCACTTATTGCGCGCGCTATAAAGGATGGAGCCGATGATGCGAAGGCGGCCGCTATCCGCAGCGAGGTCAACGCCTTAACGGCGAAGTTCCCTGTTTATCCACGGTAATGCGCGAGTACTCCTTAACGCTCTTCATAGCAGCAACTCTTACCTACATGCTCACTCCGATTGTTCGGAATTTTGCACTGCGTTTTCGCGCCGTAGCCCAAGTCCGAGAGCGCGATATCCACACCGAGACCACGCCTCGGTGGGGCGGCGTTGCGATGTGGCTCGCGATGGCAGCCACGCTGCTAGCCGTACAGAACTTAGAGTTAGTAGGAAAGGCATATAGCCGAGAATTACTAGGAATCTTCCTTGCGGGAACATTTGTACTCGTTATTGGCATGCTTGATGATCGCTATGAACTAGATGCGATCACCAAACTCGCAGGGCAAGGCCTAGCTGCTGGAATCTTGTTGATTTTTGGGATCCAACTTCTCTGGTTACCAATTAATGGAATCATTATTTTGCCGACCAATATTGGCCAATTTCTAACGGTTCTTGTTGTGATGATAATTATCAACGCTGTGAATTTCGTAGATGGAATGGATGGGTTGGCTACTGGGATCGTGGGAATTTCAGCTGCAGCCTTCTTTGGTTTTGCTTATCTACTCGCGGTAGAAAATGGCTTTAGCCGCGCTGGCGCACCTTCACTTGCAACAGCGATAGTGATTGGGATCTGCCTTGGTTTCTTGCCTCATAACATCTATCCAGCGCGGATTTTTATGGGGGATTCCGGATCGATGTTTCTCGGGTTATTGCTCGCAGCCTCAGCAATCACATTGATGGGCCAGATTGATGCGAATGCAGTCTTTGCCGAAGATATCGGGCCAGCGGCCCTTCCATTACTTCTTCCCTTTGCAGTTCTTGCGGTTCCACTTCTTGATTTTGGGCTCGCTATCT
Source organism: Actinomycetota bacterium (assembly GCA_016870855.1). Classification (GTDB taxonomy): domain Bacteria; phylum Actinomycetota; class Actinomycetes; order Nanopelagicales; family Nanopelagicaceae; genus MAG-120802. Next base: position 5,575 of record VGAF01000050.1, read on the forward strand.
TGCGCAGACTCCGTCAGGGAAAGTCACCATTTGCACCGGATAAAGAGCACTTACACCACAAACTTATGAAGTTAGGTAACTCACAACAACGCACCGCGGTAATTCTCTACTTTGCAACTGCGATGTTAGCGATCCCCGCGATGCTATCCGCCTTTGTTCCAGTCTGGTTAGCCTTCTGCGCTGGACCAGTTCTGTTTCTCTTTGCCTTTGCGATAACTAAACGAAGTAAATCGACAACTGGAGTGTGAAGCTACAAATGGAGAATTCAAATAGCGCAATGTGGCGCGGCGCCCTAATTCCATCAGTTGTAGTAACTATTCTCGCTGCGGTCATATCTTGGTTTGCCTCAGGAACGAGCGGGTTATTTGGAGCGCTCCTTGCATCTTTCACAGTTCTAATTTTCTTTTCTGTATCGATGTTGGTCGCAAAGTTCACTAAGGATGTAAATCCAATTGCAACGATGGCGCTTGCGATGTTCTCTTACTTCACCAAGCTCTTCTTCATGGCGCTCTTCTTGATTGCGGTGACTCGCCTGACCTCTCCAGAGAGCGTGGATCGAAGGGCCTTTGGAGTGAGCGCGCTTGCAATCGCTTTCACCTGGTTAGGCGGGGAAGTTAGGGCCTTCCTGAGGCTACGGTTACAGTTACCTCTTCCGGGAGAGGGGAGCGATAGAAAATGAGTGCGAAGAATGATGAGAATGCTTTCTGGACCATCTTTGGTTACATGCTCTCTGGCCTTCTTATCTGGGGCGGTATTGGTTATGGCCTGGATTGGTGGCTCGATACCGATTTCTTTCTTCTTGGGGGGCTCCTGCTTGGAATGGGTTCGGCCCTCTATCTGATCTGGCTCCGGTTCGGCCGAGAGTAGTTTTGCTGGGCGGCCCCATTCTCCAGAACCGTAGTTAGTAGCCCAGATAACTCCCAGCCCGTACCTTTTCGATTTCTCACACCCAGCGACTAACCAATAGGGTTGCGCCGACTTCCCCGCATAAAACGCTTTACCCCGTAGTGAACTCAAGACCGATTTACCCACTAAGGAGTCATGTTGCGCGTCTACGCAGCTACTGAAGGCGTCAAGGATGAGGGTTTCAATCCTCCCGACGCTGGTGACTTCAACCTCCCTCCGTTTATCGATGGAAATTCATTTGCTACTAAACCGATCCTCTTGGCTTTCTTCTCGGTTCTTATCATCTCGGTCTTCTTTATCCTCGCGGCTCGTAAGTCCGCGGTCGTTCCATCAAAGCTCCAATTCGCTGGGGAGAGCATCTACGGCTTTGTGAGAAATGATCTGGGTCGCGATGTCATCGGACATGAGTTCATGCGATTTGCTCCTTATCTATTCACGCTCTTTACCTTCATCCTCGTCAACAACGTCTTTGGAATTGTTCCGTTTATCCAATTCCCAACGATGTCACGAGTCTCTTTCCCTTATGTACTTGCTGCGATCACATTCTTTGTGTTCCATTACATCGGCGTGCGGCGCCATGGACTCATTGCGTATTTAAAGGGAATCATGTTCATCCCAGGCGTTCCTAAGCCTGCTTACATTTTGATCACACCACTTGAGTTGGCAACATATTTCATCGTTCGACCAATGACCTTGAGCTTGCGTCTCTTTGCAAATATGTTCGCTGGACACTTGCTCTTGCTCGTGTTCATTCTTGGTGGCGAGCACCTATTACAAGGCGTGATTGGACTTAAGTTAGTTAGCCCCTTCTCATTCGTGGTCGCGATCGCGCTGACCTTCTTCGAATTTATGGTCCAATGCCTACAGGCTTACATTTTCACCCTCCTTACAGCTCTCTACATAACCGGGGCGTTGGCGGACGAGCACTAGAAGTAAAAAGGTTTCCCATTCCAAAAGGGATGCGGGATAAGAAAAGACGGAAAGAAAGGTAAGAAACATGGAAGGCACACTCAACCTGGTCGGTTTTGGCCTCGCAGCGATTGGACCGGGTATTGCAACCGGATTGATCTTCGCCGCTTATATCAACGGCGTAGCTCGTCAACCAGAAGCTCGCAACGTCTTACAGCCGATTGCATTCCTTGGCTTCGCTCTAGCTGAAGCTTTGGCGCTCTTCGGACTTGTTCTCGCGTTCGTTCTCTAATCCAAGATGCGCACTATTCAATTCGCAGCTGATCAATTAGCTGCACTTGAGTTAGCTGCTGGAGAAGAGCTAAACCCTCTAATCCCGCACACTTCTGAGATCATCGTTGGTTTTGTCGCGTTCTCACTTCTTTACATAGTGCTCCGTAGAGCAGTTGTTCCGAAGTTTGAAAAAGCGTTCGCAGATCGCACTGATGCAATTCAGGGCGGCAT
>VGAF01000051.1 GCA_016870855.1 Actinomycetota bacterium
GGGCGGGAAGATCGTTGCCTCATTGAGCCATAAGTCTGCGATATTCATCGATTCTTGGGTTGCTGTTAAATCTGCAATCGAGAGTGCAAGTTCGCCATGGGCGGAGAGAAACTTCTTTGAGATATCCCTGATCATTTCGCGAGAAAGTGATGCTGGAGACTTCTGTCCGGAGAGAGCGGACATCAAACCTTGGAGATTAAGTCCCATAGATGAGAATTGCTGAAAGATATCACCGAAGTTTCCAAAAGGATTTGGGTTCTGATTTGGATTTTGATTGGGATCAATTGGTTCATCAGGCGGGGTAAAACCGAAGCCAGCCATTGATTCCCTCCCTATGAGATTCCTTACAAGAACCTCGCTAGATAACTCTTGAGACAAACTCGATGTAGCAGGTCAAACCACGAAGATAGCGAAATTCTTCCCGCGAGGCAGAAGACCTTCCGCTCGCCTAGGCTTAGGAGATGCTTAGTTTCACCTCTGGCCTCGCCGCGCTCGCCCCTCTCTTGGGGATCGAACTTCATCTCGCGGCTGAGAACACAAACGCTCCGTTATCGGCGCTGGTCTGGTGGATCATTCCAATAGTTGCGTTAACGGGGGGCCTGGCTTACGCGTATTGGGTTACTCGCCTAAAGAGTAAGTATGACAATCAAACTGAACGTTCCGTCGGCCGATTTAAAAAGTTTCAGGATTCTTTCCAGTATGAAGCAGAAGATGGTGAGAAAGCTGGAGAGAGATCTGGAGAGAGATCTGGAGAGAGATCTGGAGAGAGATCTGGCGTGAAAGATGGCGAGAAAGAGAACTAGATGTTCAATTCAATCTCGCCGCTTCGATACCGGTGGTCATTTCCCGCAAAGTTCTTCTTCTTCCTGTTATTAATTGCAACTCTGGCTGCTCCAATCCCATATGTCTTCTTCAAACCAGGGGTCCCAGATAATGTAACTGGAAAGTTGATTGAGATAAATGATGTTAAGAGTTATAAGGCAAATGGAAAGCTATATATAACTTCGATTCTGGTAACTAATCCAAATTCTCCGGTGTTTGGCGCTGAGACGCTTTATAACTGGGCCATTGGTCCACATGTGGTTCTGCCGCGCGATGTTGTTTATCCACCCGCAGTTGAAGGAAAGGTGATCGAACGAGATTCGCGTGCGGAGATGTCTGGGTCGAAAGTCACCGCGACGGCAGCGGCTTTGAGCTATCTCGGTTATCAGTTTGAAGAGATTTATTTCATCAGCCGAGTTAGGGATTACTCAGATGCCAAGGGAAAGCTAGAACCGGGCGATCGGATCCTCATCGTCGATGGGGATACCATCAACGAGATTGAAGAGATAAGAAGTGCTTACTCGGATAAGAAAATCGGAGATGTAATCGAGATCAAGGTTGATCGGGAGATAAATGGCAAAACTCGCACATTTATAGAGAAGGTTCAATTGGTTTCAAATCAAGAACCAGGCGCAGATCCTGAGCGCCCTGCGATTGGAATTCTTGTTGGAACAACCGCAAAGCTCCCCGTCGATATTGATTTCAATATCAGCGGAGTTGGAGGACCGAGCGCCGGATTGATCTTTGCAGTTGGCGTTGTGGAGAAGATGACACCTGAGGATTTGCTTAGAGGCCGCAAGATCGCTGGAACGGGATCGATATCGCCAAACGGTGAGGTTGGAGCGATTGGTGGCATTGAAGAGAAGATGATTGGAGCTTCCCGGAAAGGTGCAACCATCTTTTTAGCGCCCCGTAACAATTGCCCTGATATCAAGCACATCCCAAAGGGTTTAAAGGTAATCCCGGTCTCAACATTGAGCGAGGCGATTGCCGCACTTCGGGCGCCGGATGACTTCAGATTTCCTACCTGCTAACTCTTAGATAGCCTCGCCCCATGGCATTTGGCGATAATCCAGATAATCCCTTCCGTAATTTGAACTTTCCGAGACGAACTCCCGGGCAGCGACGCAAGATCGGTGCGCTTCCACTAACAGTCATTATCCTCACCGCGATTGCGGTGGTTCTTGTCTCGCTAAGTGGTTTCTATGTCGACTATCTCTGGTTCCGCTCCGTTGAATATAGCCAAGTTTGGACCAAACTCTTAACAACGAGAGCCGCGCTCTTTGCAATCTTTGGATTACTTACTTCATTGATTATCGTCACCAATATCCTTATCGCTTATAAGCGCCGTCCTATCTATGTTCCGCTTACTGTTGAAGCCGATAACCTCGAGCGTTACCGCGCACAAATTGAACCAATCAAGCGCGCGGCGATAGTCGGAATTGCGCTGGCTATCTTCTACTTTGCCGGAACTGCTGGAGCGCGTTTCTGGGAAGCTTGGATGCTCTATCGAAATGCCACACCATTTGGAATCACAGACCCACAGTTCGGTCGTGATGTCTCATTCTTTATGTTCACCCTTCCATTCTGGCAATCTCTAGTTGGCTGGGGAATCTCGACTCTGATTTTGGCAACTATTGCTGCTGCGATTGTTCACTATATTTACGGTGGAATTCGCCCACAAGTTCGCGAAGATCGCACATCCGTTACAGCGCGAGTTCAAATCTCAATCTTGCTTGGATTGATTGTTGCGCTAAAGGCGATTGCTTATTGGTTCGATCGATTCGCCCTTGCCACATCTGATGAGGGAATCATCACCGGTCTTACCTTTACCGATGTAAATGCGGTCCTTCCAGCCAAATCAATCCTTGCTGGCATCGCAGTTATCTGTTCCTTACTTTTCTTCGCAAATATTTTCCGCCGCTCTTGGGTACTTCCTGCCGCCGGAACTGCCTTACTCGGTCTCTCTTCATTCCTTGTTGCCGGCGTTTATCCGGCACTTATTCAACAGTTCCAAGTTAAGCCAACTGAGTCATCAAAGGAAGCGCCGTTCATCCAACGTAACATCGAAGCGACGCGCGTTGCATATGGGCTAGATAAAGTTGAGATTCGCGATTACCAAGCAACGCTGGCAACGAGCGCTGGACAGCTCGCCGATGATGAGACAACTATCTCAAATATCCGTTTGATGGATCCAAATGTCCTATCCTCAACTTTCCGCCAACTACAACAGATTCGTCCTTACTATGCATTTAATGAGTCGCTCGATATCGATCGTTACAAGGTAGATGGCCAGACTCGCGACATGGTTGTCTCAGTTCGTGAGTTGAATATCGAAGGTAATCCAAATAGAAATTGGATTAACGATCACCTCGTTTACACCCACGGTTTCGGATTTGTTGGCGCTTATGGCAATGCCCAAGATGTAGATGGAAAGCCGGTCTTTTCAAGCGGTGATATTCCTTCTAAGGGCGTGCTCGGCGATTATCAACCGCGTATCTATTTCGGTGAGAACAATCCGGAGTATTCGATTATTGGAGCGCCCAAGGGCGGCGAGCCGGTCGAATTTGATTATCCAGATGATGGATCGCCAAATGGCCAGAAGCTCTACACCTACACAGGTAAGGGCGGAGTCCCAATGGGTTCGCTCTTCTCCAGGTTGCTCTTTGCAATTCATTACCAAGAACAGCGGATCCTTCTAACTGATCTCATCAATGATGAATCGCGCATCATCTTTAATCGCGTTCCTAGAGAGCGGGTAGCGAAAGTCGCTCCGTGGATGAAGATTGATGGCGATCCATATCCAGCCATCGTTGATAATCGAATCGTCTGGATGATAGATGGCTATACAACAAGTTCGGGTTATCCATACTCACGAGTTGTCGATATCTCAGGTGCAACTACTGATGCCTTGAATATCAATAACAACCCACTTACTGCAGTTCCAAATTCCACCATCAACTACATCCGTAACTCAGTTAAGGCAACTGTTGATGCCTATGACGGAACTGTGACTCTCTATGCATGGGATGAGAAAGATCCGGTCCTACAGACATGGATGAAGGCATTTCCTGGAACGGTGAAGCCTAAGTCTGAGATGAGCGATGCGCTGATCTCGCATGTTCGCTATCCCGAAGATATCTTCCGAGTACAACGCGATGTCTTATCGCTCTATCACGTGAAGAATGCAAATGCTTTCTACGGCGGACAAGATTTCTGGCGCGTTCCTCGCGATCCTTCAACACTTGGTGCAAATGCTGGAGCGCAGCCTCCTTACTATTACACCTTGCAATTACCAGGTGAGAAGAAGGCATCGTTCTCATTAACTACGCCATTTGTACCGCGTGGTGGTCGAGAGAACTTAACGGCCTTTGCCGTGGCTAATTCAGATCCTGGTGAGGATTATGGAAAGTTCACTGTGCTACAACTACAGCGATCGACAAACATCGCAGGCCCATCACAGGTCGCTTCTAACTTTGAAGCTAATCCAACTGTTGCGCTCTCACTATCGCTACTGCGTCAAGGTGGATCTGATGTAGTTCTTGGGAACTTGTTGACGCTTCCCGTCGGTGGCGGACTTCTATATGTCCAACCGGTTTATGTCCGCGCAACTGCGAATACGGCTGCATATCCATTACTTCAGAAAGTCTTGGTCTCATTCGGTGAGAAGATCGGCTTTGATGACACTCTAAGTGGCGCGTTAAATCAAGTATTTGGTGGCGATAGCGGAACTGCTGCAACATCGCGTCCATCAACTGGTGGCTCATCCGAACAAACTCCGGCTCAAGAAGATCTCGCGCAAGCGTTAGCAAGTGCACAACGTGCCCTCGCCGATGCACAAGCCGCGCTCTCACGTGGTGACTTTGCAGCATATGGTCAGGCGCAAGATCGGCTAAAGGCTGCGATTGAAGCTGCGGTAGCCGCACAGAATCGCTAACTCCTAATTTTGGAGTTTGAGTACTTGCCCCTAAAGTTCGGGGTACCGACGCGGGGTGGAGCAGCTCGGTAGCTCGCTGGGCTCATAACCCAGAGGTCGTAGGTTCAAATCCTGCCCCCGCTACCAAATCAAAGGCGCCCGATCACTCGGGCGCTTTCTACTTTTTATCCTTCTTCTTGCTATCGGACATCCGGCCAGCATGTCCAACGGCGGTTGGATCGAGCTTGGATTTAATCAAGCTAGCTACTGTTGAAACTAAGAGAATCAATCCGATGACCACAAGCGAGAAGTTGGTAGAGATCTTGGGGACCGAGCCGAACTCTTGGTAAATCCAGAGCATGATCAACTTGATTCCAATAAAGACGAGAATAAAGGAGAGCCCTAGCGAGAAGTAAATCAACTTCTGTACCAAGTTCTTCATCAGAAAATAGAGGGCGCGTAGACCAAGGAGCGCAAAGGCATTTGCAGCAAAGACCAAGTAAGGCTCTTGAGTTACGCCAAAGGTCGCTGGGATTGAATCTAGAGCAAAGAGTAAGTCGGTTGCTCCAATAGCAATCATCACTAGTAGGAGCGGGGTAGCAAAACGCTTCCCATTCTCTTTGATGAAGAGCTTTGTGCCATGGTACTTATCGGTGAAGGCCAACTTTCGCTGGGCAAAATTCACGATGGCGTTATCAGTTAGATCAGGGTCTTCATCCCAGTGCTGCATCAACTTTATTCCGGTCCATGAGAGGATGGCGCCGAAGATCACGAAGGTAAAGGCAAATGCCTCAAGCGCTGCCGCTCCGATTGCAATGAAGATGGCGCGCATAATGAGGGCCAAAACGATTCCCACCATTAGAACGCGTTGGTGGTAGATCGTCGGAACTGCAAAATTTGTGAGAATAATGATAAATACAAAGAGGTTATCCATCGAGAGCGATTTCTCTACGATGTATGCGGCGAAATACTCTTTTCCAAATTGCGCGCCAAAATCCGACCAGACCCAAACTCCGACGCCAACGGCTACGGCTATATAGAAGACTGACCAGAAAGTCGCCTCTTTGAAAGAGACATCATGAGGCTTACGAGTTGAAGTTAGAAGATCAAAGAGAAGTAGGCCAAGGATGAAAGCTACGGTTATAAGCCAGATTGATGTCGTTACATTCACGCGGCGAGCGTAGTAGCGCGATTCAAGCGGAGCGAATTCAAAACAACGAAGAGACTCGAAAATGCCATAGCCGCGCCGGCATACATCGGACTTAGCGAACCGGTAGCTGCAATTGGGATACCAATCACGTTATAAATAAAGGCCCAACCGAGATTAGAGCGGATAATTCTCAGCGTTTTCTTAGCGAGAGTTATCGACTCAATAGTTGTTAATAGCGAAGCTCGCATCAGAGTGATATCGGCAGTTGCAACAGCGGTATCTGTTCCGGTTCCCATCGCCATACTCAAATTTGCCGCAGATAACGCAGCGGCATCATTGATGCCATCGCCAATCATGAGCACCTTTGCGCCATTTGCTTGTAGCTCTTCGATCTTTGTAATTTTTCGCTCTGGGGTAGCGCTTGCAATTACATTCTTAGTTGGAATCCCAACTTCAAGTGCAATCTGGTGAGCAGCGGCTTCGTTATCACCGGTTAGCAACCAGGTATCTATCCCGCGCTCCTGAAAGGCTTGTATCGCCTTTGGGCTATCTTCTCTAAGAGTATCGCCGACTTCATATGCTGCGAAAGCTATTCCATCGATTGAAACAACTGAGATGGAGTTACCGTGAAGTCGAGCCGTGCTAATTGCGCTCTCAATCTCATTAGGGAAACTCACAGTTGCCTTACGAATTGCCTCAGGTGATCCAACTAGAACCGGAAGAGTGGCCGAATCAAATTTAACTCTCGCAGCCGCTCCCATTCCAGCAGATTCGGTGTACTCCGAGATTGATTTTCGAGCAATTCCTCTTTCAAGGAGGCTCTTTGTAATCGCTGCAGCAACGGGATGGTTGCTCTCACGCTCAATTGCATGAATTGCCATGAGAATCTCATGGCTACTAATGGAAAGTTTCTTAGTATCAACAAGAACTTCTTGTTGGACGCGCATCGCACCGGTTGTCAGCGTTCCAGTCTTATCAAATACGACGGTATCGATCTTTGGCGCAACCTCAAGGACTGCGACTTTTCGAAGGATGATGCCGCGATTTGCGCCGCGACCGGAGGCAACTAAGAGAGCTACTGGCGTTGCAAGCCCGAGCGCGCAAGGACAGGCAATTACCAAGACCGCGACTGCTGCGGCGATCGAGGGCGCTAGATCATTTCCCAGCGCGATCCAAGTTGAGAGAGTCGCAATTGCGATTAAGACAACGATGGGAACAAAGACTCCGCTTATTCGATCTGCAACCCGCTGGATAGGTGCTTTCTCAGCCTGGGCTGCGAGCACCATCTTGGTGATTCGAGATAACTCGGTATCAGAACCGACTCGTTTTCCTTCAATAATAAGTCGACCACTTTGATTAATAGCCCCAGCAATTACCTCCGAGCCTGGTCTTACTTCAACTGGGAGGGATTCACCGGTTAGAAGTGAGTTATCAACGCTGCTAATGCCTTCTATGACTACGCCATCGGAGGGAAATCTCTCGCCTGGCTTAACGATGCAGTGATCTCCGATAACCAAATTCTCAATTGGCGCTACAACTTCTTCGCCGCCGCGCAGGATGATTACCTCTTTTGGATTGAGCGATAGGAGATGGGATAGCGCGGAGCCAGCGCGACGCTTTGCAATTGACTCTAAATATCTGCCAAAGATAATAAAGGTAACTACCGCAGCGGCGACTTCGGCGTAAATATCTCCAGCTCCTGTCGAATTTGCATAGATCGACCAGATAAAAGCAGTTGAAGATCCAAGTGAAATCAAGTTATCCATAGTGGGATGTAAGAGGTTTCGGAGCGCAGCTCGATGAATTGGCCAGGCAAGAATTAGGACAACCGGTGCGCTTAGCGCAATGACGAGCCAGCCAGTCGGGGAGTAGAGCGGCGCGGGAAGGCCGAGA
>VGAF01000052.1 GCA_016870855.1 Actinomycetota bacterium
AATGAACGCGCCAAACCTTTGGTCATCGAAACTACGCCGCCCTTGCTTGCCGCATAAACAACTGAGCCGCCGAAGCCGCCGCTCCACCAGCCCTGCGATGAGAAATTCACGATCGATCCGGGGCGTCCGGCAGCCTTGAAAGCATCACGGGCAGCTCGATTTAAGAAAAAGGTCGCTTTGAGATTCACATTAATCTGTAGATCCCAATCCTCTTCAGTTACTTCTGCGACCGTTGCCCGGCGACGTAAGACCGCCGCGCAATGCACGAGCGCGACAAAGGGCGCGATTGATTCGGCCTTAGTGAAAATTTCATGTTGCTTATTGATGATCGTTAGATCGGTCTCCATAATCGCGTGGCCCGAACCAGCGAGTGAGTTGTGAACTTCCGCAAGTGGCGCGCCTGGGCGATCAACAAGTAAGACCTTTGCGCCCGCTTCAGCAAAGCCGCGCGCGATTGGCGCACCGATACCACCAGCAGCGCCGGTGACTACAACGCAATTCCCAACGAGCCCGCTCTGGTTATTCCATTCAATCGTCACATCTGCTCCGAATTCACTGTAGTTGCCACTTGCCTATGCAACCGAACAATAGGAAGATTGACATTACAAATCAATGATCGGAGTCTGCATTGGCTGACCAATTTGATATCTCAGGTAAGCGCGTCTTGATAACTGGCGGCGCTGGTGGGATTGGCGCTGGCTTAGTTGCTGGTTTCTTGGCTGCTGGAACAAAAGTCCTTGTTTCAGTACGTGATTCCAGCCAGATCGATATCGTCAAGCAGACGCACAATAACGAAGCGTTATCAGTCTTGGTCGCTGATCTAAACGATCGAAGTTCGATAACCAAGCTCGTAGATAGCGCACGGAAATCGCTCGGCGGAATTGATGTCTTGATATCTGCGCATGGAAATGTTGAGCCTGGTCCAGCCGTCGAGATGAGCGATGAATCCTTTGCCCACCAACTCCAACTAAATCTAACTTCGGTCTTCCAATTAGCCCGCGCAGTTGCTCCTGAGATGATTGAACGACGGAGCGGCAAGATCATAAATATCGCTTCGATGCTCTCGTTTCAAGGCGGACTCAGGGCTTCTGGCTATGCCGCCGCCAAAGGTGGCGTCGCACAACTAACTAAGGCCCTCGCCAATGAGTGGTCGCCACATGGCGTGAATGTGAATGCGCTTGCGCCGGGTTACATCAAGACCAAGTTAAATCGCCATATCTGGAGCGATCCGGTCCGCCACCAACAAGTCTTAGATCGCCTACCTTCGGGACGTTGGGGCGTTCCTGAAGATCTTGTCGGACCAGCCCTATTCCTGGCATCTTCGGCTTCAGATTACATACATGGCGTGATCTTGCCGGTGGATGGCGGTTGGTTATCTCGGTGACTAGTTCAGAACTTGCAATTGATAGTTTCAGTTTCCATCGTTTCTTCGGTGAGTGCTCCAAATGGGAGACGCCGAGTGAGACCAAGTGGCAGCTAAGTGATTTCCTCGACTTCGCCACTAGCCAATCAATCAAGTTAGTAACGCTACAAACTGCCTACTTAGATCCAGCAAAAATCTTGGAAGATGCAGCGCTCCAAAATTGGCAGCGCGCAGGCGGGCGGACGCTTCTTACCTGGGGCCACCCAAATGGTTGCGATGGTGGTCACAATCTTGCTGCACTTGCCAGCGCGCGAACTTGGCTAGATATTTCAGCAGAACTTGGCGCCCCGCAGATGCGGATTGTTCTTGGTAATCACTTCAACTACGAACAACCGGCCAACGAACGCTTTGAATTGATTCGCCCCGAGTTGGAGCGGTTGCTTGAATATGCAATCGCGCGAAAGGTGCAAATCTCGATAGAGAATCACGCCGATCTAAACGTTCCCATCCTCTTTGAGTTCATCACTAGTTTTGCCTCGGATCACCTTGGCCTCTGTTTTGACTTTGGAAACTCTTATCGAGTTGGTGATGACTTAACGCAATTAGTTGATGATCTCGATATCGCCAAGATATTTATGGTCCAAGCTAAAGCGATCAAGCGCGACCCAAATCAACCAACTGGACCTACTACTCCGGTTGGTTGGTGGCCCACCGTCCGTTATGGAACGGGTGATGTCCACCCCGCCCCACTAATAAATCGGTTGTTGGAGCGCGGTCTGTCGGCGCCGGTTGCTATTGAGATGTCGAATTTAGATACGGGGCTAACTGAGATTGATATTGCAACCGATGCGATCAGTTACTTACGTGAATTGACGCCGCTGCGCTGAATTAACCCCAGCTTCAAGGCGGTAAGGGTAAGTAGCGCGACTGCCGCTGAGGCAATCGCGCCGGAGGCAATGGCGGCGCGAATCGAGAAGTTCTCGCTTATTAACCCGAGAATAGGTCCACCCATCGCAATCGCAGTCAACCAGAGCGCGATGTAGATGCCCCAGACTTTTCCGTAGAAGCGGGCATCGACAAAGACGCGGATACTCATATTCCCTGAGATGTTTACGCCCATTGCAAAGTAGCCAACTAGAAAGAGAGCGATGGCGTAAGTCGCATAGGTTGGCGCTAGAGATGCCAAGTACCAGACCATCGAAACATAAATGACGCGGCGAGACATGAAAGTGAGATCGAGCGCGAACTTCTTTCGCGTAAAGGCTACCGAACCGACGATAGCCCCAGCAGCCGCCAATGAACCGAGCAGGCCGAGTGAAGCGGCATTTCCTTTGAACTCTTGACTCGCCATCAAGGCGGAAGTTACCTGCATATCTTGTCCCATCATCGCTGCGAACGACACTATCGAGATTGCAAGTAGCACTTCCTTATTGGTTCGTAAATAACGGAGCGCTGATACCAGCGTCTCACTCTCGCCTGGTTGCGCCTTCGTTGTGGCAAGTTCATAGTTGTTTACATTTATGGCAACTATTGCGAGTACCGCTAAGAGATATGTAAAGCCATTGAAGAAGAATGATGGCGCCATTCCGATAGTTTCGATCAGCACCCCGGATGTAAGTGGTCCCACCAATCGACCGAAGTAGAGATTTACCTGGTTCCAACTAAGCGCATTTGGTAGATGTTCATCGCCGACCAACATCACGTAATAACTCTGGCGGACGGGGCCCTCAATTGCAGTTGCAATTCCCAATAGAAATGCAGCGACAACTACGATCCCGTAAGTAACAAGATCAAGATAGACAAAGGCGCCGAGCGCGCTGGCCAGAATCGCTCCCGCGCCATAACAACCAAGCAGGACTTTGCGCTGATCGAACTTATCGGCCAAAACCCCGCCATATACGCCAAAGAAGATTCCGGGGATGAATTGGGCAGCTACAACAATGCCGAGCGCGGTTGCGCTCCCGGTCAATTGGAGAACGAGCCAATCTTGAGCGAGGCGATGCGTCCAATTTCCAGCATTTGATATCGCTGTTCCGGCATAGAACCGGCGGTAGTTCTGGAATTTGAAGGCTGATATCAACATCAGAATCGACATTACTCGCTATTCCGAGCGAAGCAATAGCGTCATATAGTTCGCAACAAGATGTGTGAGGAGCCAAGGTGTACGAGCAGATAATCAAAGAACAGTTCTTAGTAACCGTAGCCGATGGCACGCAACTTGCAGTAACGATACATAGACCGGATGTGACCGAACCGTTACCTTGTTTGATGACATACACGCCATATCGCGTAAGCACGGGTCTTGGCGGCGTTGACCTCCTTGATTTCGCAAAGTATGGCTATGTAACGATGATCTATGATGTTCGCGGAACCGGCGATTCAAGTGGTGTAAACGATTCGGTTTATTGCGATGGTGAGCGCTCTGATGGACTCTTTATGATCGATTGGGCATCAAAACAGCCTTGGTGCGATGGCCAAGTAGGCATGTGGGGAATTTCCTATGGCGCGATCATCTCGCTCCAGATGGCCGCTGAAGTTCCTAGCGCGCTCAAAGCAATCATCGCAAGATCAGGTAGCGATGATCCGTTCGCTGAGTGGACCAATCTCGGCGGTGTCCCGCGCAATTACATCTACGAGTCTTACTCACCATTTATGAGCGCCCGTAATTTCGCGCCACCATCGCCACAACTTTGGGGCGAACGTTGGGAAGAGATCTGGAAAGAGCGGTTAGAAAAGAGTACGCCGTGGGGAATTTCTTTCCTCGACCAGATCGAAGATTCCAAGTTCTGGCGCGATCGCGCTGCGCGCGCCAAATTGAAAGCAATCAAATGTCCAGTCTTCGTAGTTGAAGGTTGGTCAGATTGGTACTCCAACCCAATGTTGCGCATCTATGGGAAATTGAACGCCCCAAAGCGCGCACTGATCGGTCCCTGGGGACATCAATGGCCACATCGCGCTCTTCCTGGGCCGCGGATTGATTGGGAGAAAGAGGCGCTGCTCTGGTGGGATCACTGGCTAAAAGGCGCAGCAAATGGTCTATCTGAGAGCGCACCTCTTACTATCTTCGTCGAAGAAGCCCATAAACCTACGAATTACCGCGCGGTTGCAACCGGTTCTTATTTCACTGATACGAGCTGGCCAATTAGCACAAGCGAATCGAAGCGCCTATTCCTAGATCTTGCTACCGATTCACTTGTGACAGAAGCGCCCAAGGGTGAGGTGGAGCGAGAACTCCCTTACACCCCACGCGCCGGCGCGCACTCAGGAAAAGTTGGCGGCGGACCATTTCGATATAACGTATTGCGACCACTTGATTTACGCCTTGAAAATACAAACTCGCTAACCTTAGTTGGCGAAGTTATCAAGGAAGAGTTTCACATAATTGGTAATCCCAAATTACAAATCCAAGTCGCAGCTGATTGCGAAATTGGGCAATTGAGCGCGACCTTGATTGACCAGGCGCCCGATGGAACCGAAACTCTAATCTCGCGCCAATTCCAGAACCTCTCTTACGCAAACTACCCCACCAAAGTGGAAGCGCTCCGCCCCGGTGAATTCATAGCAGTTGAGATTGAGTTAGTGGCTGCGGCTTATGAGATGCGCGCCGGTCACCGCTTGGCTCTTAAACTTGCAACCGCTGATTTCTTGATGTCTTGGCCGCCAGTTCGACCATTTACCTTGACGATCAAATCAGCGAAGGCGGAGTTGATAATTCCAAAGGTAGTTACGCCAGCCGCCAAAGCGCCAACTATCAAGCCGTTGGCTAACGATGTTGAGCCCGTTCTACCCGAGGTATCGTTTGAAATCTTCGAAGATCTTGCCAACGATGAACTTGGTTATCGCTTCCAAAGCAAGAGCGTCTTTGGAAATGTCGGCGAGTTTCGCTTCAAAATCTCCGTTCCGGCCCGCGCCGCTATTCGAGCCCGCTCAATCTATGAAGAGATGTTGGGTGATAAGAGGGTTGAAGTGGTAGCCGATTGCGCAACGATTAGCGATGCAACGAGCATTCGGCATGAAGTTGAGATCACAATAACTCTAGGTGGGGCGCCCTATTGGAGTAAGAAGTGGGAAATTACTAAGCAGCGGCGCTATTTCTAGAAGCCAGCGAGCTCGGCGCCAGCATCAGCCCGGAGCACATGGCCCGTGACGGTGCTCGACATCTCACTTGAGAGAAAGAGCACCGCGTTAGCAACCTCTTCTGGCTTAATCCATCGACCGTAAGCGGTAATACCAAGATGCTTCGCTTTCAAATCTTCAATTTCAGTTTCTGACATCCCGCGCCGAAAGAGTGGTGAATCCAGGGTTGCCGGTGAAAGCGCATTGACCAATACACCATCCCGTCCATTTTGCCGCGCCAGGCTCTTAGTCATAGCAAGCGCGCCCGATTTAGAAATCCCATACACGATGGATGCTGGTAACCCACCTGAAAGACCAGCGGTCGAAATGAAGTTTACAATCCGACCCCATTTAGCTTGGCGCATATGTTTTGCGGCGCTGCGCGCTATGAAGAATTGGCTCCGAAGATTGATATTTAGCGTGTTATTCCAATGCTCCTCATCGACTTCATCGGGAAGACGAGATTGCAGAACAGCTGCGGTATGAACGACGATATCGATTCTCCCAAAAGATGTGACTGCATCTGCAACTAATTTCTCACAAGCAGCAACGGATGAGATATCAACTGGGAACGCTTTTGCTTCACCCGGTATTTGCGCCATTGTTTCCTGGATACCGGCTTCGTTCCGATCGGCGAGCGCAATCTTCGCACCATACTTAGCGAGCGTAAGCGCGCATTGGCGACCATAACCGCTCGCACCACCAACCACTAAGGCAACTCGATCTCTTATTCCAAGTAACTGATCTATCTCTACTGACATGATATGAAACCTAACACGGGAGTGGTAATGTCTCAATGTGATTGAGGTCATCGCGCTAGTAGCGACAATCTCTTTCGGACTTGGAACTTTCTTCACAAAGGGCGTAACAACCCAGATCTCCTTTCTAAAGTCGATCGGCCCACTCTTTCTTTTAAATGCGCTCTTCTGCTTACCGCTCGCGTTGGTGCAGCGAGATTGGATCGTCTTTGAGCGCGATATCTTCCTAATCCACCTAACTGGCGCTTTCTTGAGTGGCATGACCGCATATCTAATCTTCGGAATCATTGCGCGCAGCTCGGCCTCAGTTGCCGCTGTCCCCCAGACGTTAACGCCAGCCGTCGTCTTAATTTTGGCGCCGATCTTTCTTGCTGCAAAGGTCACCCCGCTCCAAATCTTCTTTGTTGTCTTACTAATTGGCGCAACGGTATATCCGCTCCGCCAGAGCATCCCAGGTCTGAAGTCAGTACCCACTTTGATGATGACGATTGCATCTGGCGTCTTCTCTGGAATTGTCACGGTGAATGTGGCGATGTTGGGCGAGCGCGGCGTAAATCTCTCCGAGACATTCATTGTTCGCCAATTAATCGCCGGCTTGGTTTATGTGGCGCTCTTTCCACCAACTGGCTTAAACCGCGCTGACTTCTTCGCTCTGGTTCGCCGCTCTTCCTTTATGGCAATTGGTTGGGTCACATCAATCTATGCGATTCAAAATGGCAGCGTCGTAGTAGCGCAATCAATTCTGGCAACGGTCTCACTCTGGGTAATTCTCTTTGAGGTAATTGCGCAACGTAAGGCCCCAGAACGATCCACAATTGGTGCGGCGCTGGTCGCTGCGACCGGCGTTATTGCCCTCGCTATTACCTCGAATTAAAGGCTCTTTAACTCGCGATCCATAAACTCTAAAAGCTCTTCCATACTTCCAGCCGCCATGATGCTCTGTTGCGACTGGTAAGTATTCTGTTCATAAGACTTCTTGGTTGGGACATACATATAGCCCGGTCCATTTGTCATATCAAGGAAGAAGATTTTTAGCTCCGAATTACGCGCTCGAAGGTCGCGCGCCAACTCAAGATAGGCCTCGCCGCCATGTGCGATGAAGATCGCATCACCGAGGCGCCAGAACCAGACTGGATGTTCAACAACGCCGCCTGGCTTTACATAGTCGATCCGCATTTCGAACTGTTTACGAATCCGAAAGTTTAAGAAGCTCTCGGTCGCAGTCAACGGCGCCCACTTCACGCGCATCTCTTCCTCGCCCAACAGCGGCTTATGGCGCAATTTAGCCGCCACTTTCTTTACCTTTATCTCTTGATTCGGATTGGCTGGGACTATCTCCCAACCGGCCAAATTAGATCCGGATGTAATCA
>VGAF01000053.1 GCA_016870855.1 Actinomycetota bacterium
ATCGTCGAGCTTAATATCCCAGTCTTTGCACGGGACTAAATCATCAGCTATGGCTATTAAGAATTCTTCTTTTGCAAGAGAAGCGGCCGCGTTCCAATTCCGAACCGCAGATACTGTGTTGTCAGACTGGGTAGTTGCAAAGAGAGTTAACCCATCTGCGCTCATGCCAAAACTCATAAATGGATCTACGTTGTATGCGTTTGCGATCCCGTAATCGCCACGTTCAAATCCCAGGTAATGGCGTACTCGACTGGGAAATTTTGAATTGCGCAACCATGTGTCCCTAATTCTAATGCTGTTACTACCGTCTCGATAAGATGCATGACAAAGTGAGTACTTAATCACGTTTCAATTCCAATTCCATTGAGATTTTTGACTTCAATTGAAAACTTGGATTGCAATCTCGAGAGCATCTTACTGTTTTCCGTTCGGGCCGGCATCTTCGCGACGATTACATGGATATTCGGGTGAATTCGTTGGAGCGCTATATGTAGTTCTTTGGCTGAAGTAACTACCTCATTTGAGATTCCAAAACCAGAGACAATCTTCGCTATATTCCTATCGTGTGGAGTGCCGAAGATCTTCTCGAATCCAGCAACGCCCTGTTGGGGAAGTGTTGAGAAGATTCCGCCACCATTGTTATCGACAACAATGATTGTGAGTACATCTTTTGTTGGATTACTTAGCGCTGAGATGTCATGAAGAAAGGCCAGATCGCCAATAATCGCAAAGGTCTCATCATGATGAGTTGCGATTCCCATGGCGGTTGAGATACTTCCATCTATCCCAGCTAGACCTCGATTGGCGTAGGTCGTGACATCAGCCCTTGGTGTTGCAAAGGCCTCTAGATCCCTTATTGGCCTTGATGATGAAACAAAGAGCGCAGAATCATTCTCTAAATCAGCCGCCACTAGTGATGCCAGCGCACCTTCGGACCATTCTGGATAATTTGAGAGCGCTTCCTTGGCAAGTGATTCGAAGCTATTCCAAGCTTGTAACCAATTTCGATCTGAATTCACTCTTATCTTTACAGCTGGCATTACCGCAAGGATTTCATCTGCGCCTCTTGCAGAATCAATTCGCTTAGCTCTGGGGTCAATAACTAACGTTTTTTGAGCAAGGTCGATGTAAGCACTTGTGGAGCGAGAGAGCGTGGTGCGACCAATTATTACAGCAAGCTCTGGAGTTAACTCTTTTCTAACGCGTTCATCAGATAAAAGAATCGGAGCATGCGCAAGGGCACCTTTAAATCTGAGCGGATCTTCAGTGATTAGTGGTGCACCTAGATCACGGGCCAACTTCTCAATCTCACGCTCTGAAAACCCAGCGCGATCGTGGCCGACAATCACGATATTCCGAGTTGTCGCTACCTCGATATGCGAAGTGTGAACGGGTTCAGGCTTTAACTCTCTGTGATGGATTCCCTCTAACCAATCATGCGAATCTTCCGGAAGAAGCGGTACATCAAATTGCAGATTCAAGTGAACTGGACCTGATCCATTCAAGAGATGCTCTAAATCGACTGGCGCTGCTGTATCAATGTTATGGCGGACAAACTCACCGAAAATGTTTGCTTGCAGCGTTGTCTGGTTTGAGCCGGTTTTTCTTAACCGAGCGGGGCGATCGGCGGTTAAAAGAAGTAAATTGTTATCGCTGTGATGCGCCTCTAAAACCGCGGGATAGTAATTAGCAACAGCTGTTCCACTTGTACATACAACCGGAACATATTTTCCAGTTGCTTTAGTGATACCTAAGGCAAAGAAAGCAGCTCCGCGTTCATCGATTCTTACATGAAGTCGGATTAGGCCTTTCTGTTCTGCTTGATAGAGCGCGATTGATAGCGGTGCATTTCGAGAGCCCGGAGATAAGACCGCATCTTCGATACCAACTTCGATTAATTGGCGAACGGTGCTTCGCGCAAGGTTTGTGGAGATACTCATCCCAAAACCTCCCAACAGCGTTTGATTCGCTCGCGCCACCACTCTAATCGCTCCGGTGGGGCTGCAAATCTCGCGAGCGCCTCAAGATTAGGAGTTTGGGAAGTTAAAGAGATAGCACCATCTCTTATCTCATGGGTAGCTAGATCAGAAGTAAATAGTGAGCCGGTCGCAAGACCGCAGGCATAATCCAATTTCGGAAGCGCCGCAGCAAGACGTAGTCCATGTGACATTCCAACAGCAGACTCCAAGGCGCTTGATACAACCATCGGCAAGTTATGGTGCTCTGCAATCGCAAGTGAGCGTTTGATTCCTGCAAGTGGTGCGACTTTGAGCATCAAGATATCTACAGCTCCATCAAGATTCATCGAAAAAGGGTCGCTCGCTTTTCGAATTACTTCATCACCAGCGATCTTCACATTTACTTTGAGCCGCTCTTTGAGCCTCTTTAGTGAGTCAAGATCAGAAACTGGTTGCTCGACATATTCAAATTCGCCAATCTCGCTGTAAATCCTCTCGATATTTTGGAGCGCTTCATCAACGCTCCAACTTCCATTTACATCTATTCGAAGCTTTGCTGCTGGAGCAAATTTCTTAACCAGTTTGAGTCTTGCTAAATCTGAATCTGTATTGGTTCCAACTTTTACTTTAAATACTTCGGCGCCTGGATAAGAAACGATGAGCCTCTCGATCTCTTCCGCTGAATCAGTGGCTGGAATAGTGCCGTTTATCTTGATGGAGCTGCGAAATGAGGGAAAGTTA
This sequence comes from Actinomycetota bacterium, assembly GCA_016870855.1. Taxonomy (GTDB): domain Bacteria; phylum Actinomycetota; class Actinomycetes; order Nanopelagicales; family Nanopelagicaceae; genus MAG-120802. The sequence continues at coordinate 2,700 of VGAF01000053.1, forward strand.
TAAACAGTTGCTGCTTCTACCGCGCTCTTGAGCCAATTAGCTGACTCGATATCGTCATATTCAAGAAAGGGTGAGAATTCGCCCCAACCTGCTGGGCCTTCAAAGAGCGCCACTTCTCTTGTTGTAATTCCACGGAACTTACTCCGCATCGGAAGTTGCGCGACGCGCAGCGTTTCTAGGATCTGGTTGAGATCCATTTAGGGGCGCTTTGGGAACTTACCGAAATCAGGTGGTCGCTTCTCTTTATAAGCATCGCGACCTTCTTGTCCTTCTTCGGTTAGATAGAAGAGCAAAGTGGCATCGCCGGCGAGTTGTTGTACGCCAGCAAGTCCATCATCAGCAGCGTTTAAGCCGGCCTTTAGAAGTCGCAGCGCCATTGGTGAATGGCGGAGCATCTCGCGCGCCCAAGAAACGGTCTCTGCCTCTAATTCATTTACGGGAACTACGGTGTTAACAAGGCCCATATCGAGCGCTTCTTTTGCATCATATTGGCGACACATAAACCAGATCTCACGGGCTTTTTTCTGGCCCACATGGCGAGCTAGAAGTCCTGCACCGTAACCACCATCAAATGAACCAACCATCGGTCCGGTTTGGCCAAACTTCGCATTCTCTGCAGCAATAGTTATATCGCAGACCACGTGAAGAACATGTCCGCCACCGATCGCCCATCCGGCGACCATCGCAATGACTGGCTTTGGAGTTCGACGGATTTGAATCTGTAGATCTAAGACGTTTAGGCGACCAATTCCTTTTTTGCCAACTGCGTCGCTTCCAATATATCCATCATCACCGCGAACTGAGATATCGCCACCAGAGCAGAATGCTTCACTTCCTTCGCCGGTGAAGATAATTACGCCGACCTTGTCATCATCGCGGGCAAAATTAAGAGCGAGTTGTAATTCAGCGAGGGTTTCTGGTCTAAAGGCATTACGAACTTCTGGCCGATTAATTGTTATCTTCGCCATTCCCTCCGCTACTTCATAGCGGACATCAGTGAAATTCTCGCTGCCTTCTCCCTGTTTCCAATTAGGAATAGTGCGACTTCCGGGTTCGCGTTTAATCGGCTTGCTCATATGGCATACCCTACGGTGGTTATGGATTTCACGGTAAGTCGAGAGCTGCGTGCAATAGATAGTTCGTGGTCGACCCCACAACTTTTAGATGCGCTGCTACTAGCCCTTAAGGGCGATGGACCGGCTCTCTCTACCTCACAGATTTTCATTGCCGGGGTTGATCCAAAAATCGCACTCGTTGTTACTACATCCGGTTCTACTGGTTCACCTAAGAGCGTCGCACTTACCGCCAAATCCCTGATCACTAATGCGCGAGCAACCCATAGATATCTGGGTGCAAAGATCGGGCAACGTTGGTCGCTATTACTCCCCACAAATCATGTTGCAGGAATCAATGTCCTAGTGCGCGCAATCGAACTCGGAACAACTCCGGTAGGTATCGAAAGTAAGGCTGATTTCACTGCGATAGTGCCTACTCAACTACATCGCGCGCTCTCCGGAGATTCACAACTACTTGAACACTTACAAGGGTGCGTTGCTGTTCTCGTTGGTGGTGGACCGCTAGATCAAGATTTGAGAAGCAAAGCTGAATCACTCGGTATAAAGATTGTGGCAACTTATGGCGCGACTGAAACTTGTGGTGGGGTTATCTATGACGGTGCGCCTCTTGAAGGCGTTGAGTTTTCAATCATTGATGGACTTATTGCGATTAAGGGTCCACAAGTTGCTTTTGGATATCTCAACGCAGAGTTCCCAATTAAAGATGGTTGGTTTATCACTTCTGACCTCGGTGAGATCGTGAATGGCAAGCTAATAGTCCTTGGGCGAAGTGATGACCAGATAATTTCTGGTGGCGAGAAAATCTCACTTAGTGCGATCGAACAGTTTCTACAGTATGAGTTTGAAACTGCCGAGATCATCGCATTTGCTAAATCTGATGCGGAATGGGGCGAGAAGCTCTGTATCGCCACCACTAAAGATCTCTCACTTGACCTTCTATCAAGTAGGTTGAAATCGAAATTTGGTAGGCACGCAGCGCTCAAAGAACTCCATCACGTAAATGAGATTCCATACTTAGCTCTAGGTAAACCAGATCGAAAGCGGTTAGCAAATGACTTCGCGTGAGGAATGGATCGCCGGCGCACGTCCAAAGACCCTTCCTGCCGCTATTGCTCCAGTATTGGTGGGAACCGCTTTTGCTGGATACAACGCCAACGCTCTTAATTTCCTCTTAGCGCTTATCGTTGGCTTAGGGCTACAGATAGGCGTTAACTACGCCAACGACTACTCCGATGGAATAAAGGGCACAGATAAAGACCGAATCGGTCCAATGCGTCTCGTAGGTTCCGGCGCTGCTACCCCCGAAGTAGTAAAGCGCGCCGCACTTATAGCAATTGGAATTGCATCACTAGCGGGAGTTCTACTAGCCGCACGATCGAATTGGATTCTCTTAGCGTTAGGTGCGCTTTCGATTATCGCAGCATGGACCTATACCGGCGGACCTAAGCCTTACGGTTACTTCGCACTCGGTGAGGTCTTGGTATTCATATTCTTTGGACTCGTAGCAACTCTAGGAACTTACTTTGCACATGTTGGTTCAATCTCATTTGAAGTTCTTCTCGCTTCATTTGCCATGGGTTCACTTGCGTGTGCAATCCTGGTTTTGAATAATCTACGCGATCTCGAGAGAGATAAGAGCGCTGGAAAAATAACGCTGGCGGTAAAGATTGGTGACTCTCAAAGTAGAAAGTTCTTTCAAGGACTTCTCTTCGCACCTCTTCTAATTTCGCTAGCCCTAGTTACAACTTCTTTCTATTTTCTATTAGCTTTCTTGGCGCTTCCCCAGGTCTTAAAGGTCGCATCTTCTATTAGGTCTGGCGTGAGTGGAAGCGCTCTTATCGAACTACTAGAGCGGACTGGAAAGATCCAAATCATCTATTCGCTCGCCATATCTTTAGCGACCCTGCTCTACGCCCGCTAAACTTTAGCCATGCTCCGCGCCGCAGTCTTTGGCATCATCATCGTCACTGCTCTGACGATTTTTTCGATTATTGATTGTTCGCGCACTGAAGAATCTCAGATTCGGAGCCTTCCTAAATGGTCTTGGCTCGTAATCATCATCTTTGTTCCCGGAATCGGCTCTGTTGCTTGGTTAATTGCCGGCCGCCCAAAAGGACCTGGGCGTGGCGGAAGAAGGAAGCGGAAGATCGTTCCGCCAGATGACAACCCTGATTGGTTGAAGAAGTTATAGACCGCTATATGTGTGGCGGCCACTACCCCATACATTTATATATACGTAATTAAATAGGTAGCTAGAGCCGGCAATAAGCGATAACCATGCCGCTTTCCGACCTTTCCAACCCGCGGTAACGCGAGCATGTAAGTAAGCGGCATAGAGAATCCAGGTAATAAAGGACCAAGTCTCTTTTGGATCCCAACCCCAATACCTTCCCCAAGCAGCTTCGGCCCAGATTGCGCCAGCGATAATCGCAAAGGTCCAGAGTGGAAAAACAAATGCAACCATCCGGTAAGAGAGTTGGTCTAAAACCTCAAGTGATGGGAAGCGTTTAGCAAATTCACTCCGCTCGCCTTTTCGCTCGACGCGATCCAACCAGAGATAAGTGGATGCGACCGCGTTAGAGAGTAAGAAGATTCCACCCGAGGTAACCGCCGCAGCAACGTGGATTACTAACCAGATAGATTGAAGAGCTGGAACTAGTGGTGCACTGGGACGATACAGAAGAGTTACCGCTGTTCCCAGAATTATTAGAAGCAAGAGTGCAATCGGAAGACCTAACCAACGTAGATCGTATTTGCGACCAATCAATAAGTAAGCGAGTGCAAAGGTGAGCGCTCCGGAGATCGAGAACTCATACATATTTCCAAGCGGCGCTCGCCCGGCTGAAACTCCGCGAGCAATCACTCCTAAGACAAGCGCTGTAGAGCCAATTAAAAAGAATACTGTTCCAACCCGATTTGATTTAACGGTCTGTGATCGATCCATCGCGGCGCCAGCGCGGACCGAGAATGCCGTCTCAAAGGCGTAGAAAAGGAAGGCAAAGGCGTAGGCGAAGAGCGCGACATAGATAAGGTCATTTGAGATATAGGCCCAATCTCTATCTGTCATCTGCTCACCTCCGAAACCATTTTCTTAATCTCATCCTCTAACCCAGGGAGGCGATTTAACGCCAGCCCTGCTACTTCTAACTTCCCATTCGATGCGCGGACCAAGATTCGTCGCTGTCTAATGAAGAGCGAAGCCATTAGAGAAGCAATGGCAACGATACTTCCTGCCAGCGCCCAAGGCTTGCCAGGATCTTTAACCACTTGAAGATTTACCCAAGGAACAGCGCCATTTAATGTGATTGTGCCCACCTCAGGATTTCCAAAGGTATAACTCTCGCCTATCGATAAACCCCATAAACCAATCCGCTCCATCTCACTCGTATCGATTCGATAGACCGATTGCGGAACACCGCTATCCATCTTCAAATCACCTTGCCAGACTGAAACAAGGAGGCGCGGATCTAGTAAGTCTGGGTATGAAGAGAAGCCACCTCTTACCTCATCGCGCGCAGCTGTGGGGAAGAAGGAAGCTACA
>VGAF01000054.1 GCA_016870855.1 Actinomycetota bacterium
CTAGCCGCGCCAAGAACTTCTTTGGTGGATATAAAGCTGCGGAGTCAACGCCACCGGAGAGAATTCTTCCCGACGCTGGAGCTGCGATGTTATATGCACGACCAAGACGAGTAATCGAATCAAGAAGTACTACGACATCATGTCCGAGTTCTACAAGTCGCTTAGCGCGTTCGATTGCAAGTTCAGCAACTGAGGTGTGATCATCAGCTGGACGATCAAAGGTTGAAGCAATGACCTCACCTTTGACCGAGCGTTGCATATCGGTAACTTCTTCTGGGCGCTCATCAACTAGAACTACCATCAAGTGACATTCTGGGTTGTTAGTTGTGATCGCATTAGCGATGGATTGGAGCACCATCGTCTTTCCAGCTTTTGGTGGGGAGACGATAAGTCCGCGCTGGCCCTTACCAATCGGTGAGATTAGATCGATCACACGAGTAGTCAAGATATTTGGCTCAGTCTCAAGACGTAGCCGCTCCTGCGGATAAAGAGGAACTAACTTTGAGAAATCAACGCGATCACGCGCTGTTTCGGGATCCATTCCATTTACGGTGTCGACGCGAACTAGCGCATTGAATTTCTCGCGCCGCTCCCCTTCACGAGGTTGGCGAACTTGGCCAGTTAAGACATCGCCCTTACGTAATCCGTAGCGGCGTACTTGTGCAAGTGAGACATAGACATCGTTTGGACCAGGAAGGTATCCGCCGGTGCGAATAAATGCGTAATTTTCGAGGATATCGAGCAAGCCGCCGACGGGAAGTAGAACATCATCTTCAGAGATAACAATCTCGCGCTCTCTACCTCTATCGCCACGATCGCCACGATCACGATTACGGTCGCGACCTCTATCACCACGATCTCCGCGATCACGGTAACGGTCACGGCGGAAGTCGCGATCACGGTCATAGCCGCGGTTATCGCGTCCACTATCTGATGAACTTCCTTCATTTGAATTTCGCTCTGCTGAGTTATCAGATTGCGCTAATTCATTATTGCTGGAATCTGAATCTCTGGAGTCTGAATCTCTGGAGTCTTCGTCAGCATCATCTCCATCATCTGATGAGTTGCGATTACGGCGCTGCATCCGAGCGGCTCGACGAGCTTCGCGCTCAAGTCGGGCTGCCTCTCGATTGGCCGCTTGAAGGTCGGAGATTGCTTGGACTAAATCTGTCTTTTTCATATCGCTTGCGCCTTCAATGCCTAAATTGGCGGCGATCTTTTTTAGCTCCGGGAGTAGCAACGCAGATAGGTCGCCAGAATCTCGCCGAGCACGTGTGCTGGTTTCTGCCATCTATTCTTTCTTTCTTGTTATCTAGCTTTAGCTAGAGTTCTTGGATTTTGGTTTTCTTAGAGAGTTAATTTCCGACCTGTGGGACTTGAGAGCAACAAGGATTTACTCGCCCTACAAGAATCAGATTTTCTAAGACCCGGCTCGAATACCGCCGAACAAGAAGAAATGTATCAGCCGCCCCCCAAACTCAACAAACTGAGATTTGGTGAGGAAATTTAAGCGTTTGAAACCTGCGCCCCCGTCGGCGAGAGCTCAACATCAACCGCCCGGAAGGCATCTCCGGCGCTCTTTACGATGTCATCATGCTCAGCGCTGGTGCTGTTATGAAGCACTAAAACAGAAGGCCCAGCTCCGGAGATGGTCGCGGCAACACCGGCGCCACGTAGCTTCTTCACTAGATCTACCGACTTGGGCATCGCCTCGCGCCGGTATTGCTGGTGGAGGTGATCCTCGGTCGCTACATATAAGAGGTCTGGTCGAACCGTTAACGCGTGAACCAATAGCGCGGTGCGACCGGCATTTATTGCAGCATCTTTATGGGGAACGGTCTCTGGCAACAGCTTTCGCGCTTTGCCGGTGGAAAGTTGGGAGTTTGGAATTAGGAGAAGTGCACGGATTGATTGGTCTGCTGAGAATCGGACTGCGCATCCCGTTGGAACTCCGACGCGATCTTCAATCCAAGAGATAGTGGCGCCACCAAGCGCCGCAGCTGCGACATTATCGGGATGGCCTTCGAGATCAGTTGCAAGCGCGATCAAATCATCATCATTCATTAGCGAGTTACCAGATAGAACTAAATTTCGCGCCAAGCTCAAGCCGCCGACAATTGCTGCTGCCGAAGATCCAAGCCCTCGTCCATGGGGAATTTGATTTAACGCGCGTAACGCAATTCCGCGCGGCTTACCGCCCATAAATTCAAAACCGCGCATCATCGCTTTAATAACCAGGTGTTTGCCATCGCGCTTGACTTCTTCAGCGCCTTCCCCAGTTACATCAACATCAAATGCTTCTTCATCCAGGATCTGTGCGACATAGATATCACGGATATCAAGAGCAAGGCCAAATGCATCAAAACCAGGTCCAAGATTTGCTGAAGATGCCGGAACGCTGACTTGCATCGGCGTTGCTTTATATGTGAGTCGATCCTTAAATCCGCGCGCCATAACTATGCCAATCCAATCACTTCAGCAGCGCGTTTCACATCAACTGGAATCAAAGTTGGTGATGGTGCGCCATCTAGTACCCATTGAACATCTTTGAGGCCATTTCCAGTAACGGTGATGACGATTCGCTTATCCTTGGGCAACTTATTTGCACTCTTATATTTAATTAACCCGGCAATTCCCGCAGCGCTGGAAGGCTCAACAAATACGCCCTCTTTCGCAGCAACTAAGCGATATGCGCTCAGAATCTCCTCATCAGAGACCATATCTATCAAGCCACCTGATTGATCCCGGGCATCTACAGCTTGTTGCCAAGAGGCAGGATTTCCAATCCGAATGGCGGTGGCAATTGTTTCTGGATTTTTCACCGCTTCACCTCTAACGATTGGCGCTGCGCCTTCGGCTTGAAAGCCCCACATCGCAGGTTTGCTCTTCGACATTCCATCTTTTTCGTATTCGATGTAACCCTTCCAATATGCAGTGATATTTCCAGCATTTCCAACCGGGAGCGCATGGATATCCGGGGCAAATCCCAACGCATCGACAACCTCGAAGGATGCAGTTTTCTGTCCTTCAATTCGAAATGGATTTACCGAATTAACAAGTGAGACTGGGTATTTCTCAGATAGTTCCCGCGCCAGAGTTAAACAATCATCAAAGTTTCCATCGACTTGTAGAAGTTTTGAACCATGGGCGATTGCTTGCGCTAACTTGCCCATTGCAATCTTTCCTTGTGGCACTAAAACGACTGGAGTCATTCCAGTTTTTGTGGCATATGCAGCAGCGCTTGCGCTTGTGTTACCAGTCGATGCACATATGACCGCGCGTGCGCCATCTTCCGCTGCCTTAGAGATTGCCATGGTCATACCGCGATCCTTAAAAGAGCCAGTTGGATTAGCGCCTTCAAACTTAAGCCAAACTTGGTTATCTAACATCTCAGATAAAACGCAGGCATAAATGAGTGGAGTTCCACCCTCGTTTAAAGTCACGACGGGAGTTTTGCGGGAAACTGGAAGGCGAGATCGATACTCCTCAATTACTCCGCGCCATTGATGAGCGCCGCGTTTCTTAAAGAGGCTCATCAACGCAAGCCTTCGACTCGAAGTACGCTCTCCACGCTCTTAACAACCTCGCTCTTCGCAAGCTCTTTCACGGTCTTTCCAAGTGAACCTTCATCAGCTGAGTGCGTCATCACAATCAGCTCTGCGCTATTGCCGCGACCGGATTGGCGAACTGTTTCAATCGAGACCTTATTAGTTGCAAAAATCTGGGCAACTGAGGCAAGAACTCCTGGGCGATCATTTACATCTAGGCGAATCAGATAGCGGGTGTTAACGCTTCCTGGGTCGGCGAACTTCAGCTCTGCATAATCACTCTCGCCATGTCCTGCGCCGCCGCTCGTCATATTCCGCGCGATTGCGATTAGGTCTCCGAGGATTGCGCTCGCGGTCGGTGCGCCACCCGCCCCTCTTCCATAGAACATCAACTCGCCCGCCGATTCCGCTTCAACGAAGATCGCATTAAAGGCATTTCGAACCGCAGCAAGAGGATGTTGGCGGGGAAGCAAGGTTGGTTGAACTCGAACACTCACCTCGCCCTTCTCGGTCAACTCGGCAATTGCAAGAAGTTTTATTACATGGTTTATGTCATGCGCTACCGCTACATCGCGAGCCGTTATCTTTGTTATTCCTTCCGCAGAAACTTGATCACTTGTGACTCGGGTATGAAATGCCAAACCAGCCAAGATCGCAGCTTTCGCAGCGGCATCGTGTCCTTCAACATCAGCAGTTGGATCAGCTTCGGCAAAGCCAAGTTGTTGCGCTTCCTTAAGTGCCGCACCAAAGTCACTTCCCTCTTCGTCCATCTTGGTGAGAATGTAATTTGTAGTTCCATTTACGATTCCCATAATCCGGTGAACATGATCGCCAACAATCGATTCACGCAGCGGTCTTAAAATTGGAATCGCGCCACCGACAGCTGCTTCGTAGTAGAGATCAACGCCCTTCTTATCTGCAGCTTCAAAAAGTTCTGCGCCATGTTTAGCAAGTAAGGCTTTGTTCGCAGTAATTATCGATTTTCCATTTGCGATTGCTTTAAGAATCAATGTCCGCGCAGGCTCGATGCCGCCCATTACTTCGATGACGATATCGATTGAAGGATCGTTCACAATAGAGTCAGCATCCTTGGTTAATAGCTCGCTCTTTACTTGCTCGCGCTTAGCAGCCACATCACGGACCGCGATCTTCTTTAAACTTAATTTCGCGCCAGAACGAGCAGCAAAATCACCAGAATCCTCAGTTAGTAACCGTGCGACTTGAGAGCCGACAACGCCACAACCGAGCATTCCAATACCGAGTTCTCGCTTCACTTCGCTCAAGGCCTCGTCCTATCCCTTATTTCCCGCTCGATTTATCATCGAGGCGAATCGCGCTCTCCACCACGTCTAAGGCTAGGAGGTCGGACTCGGTTTCACTTCTAACTATGGTGCGCGCCGTGCCATCGAGAACTGAAATCACTCCCGGACGCGGGACATGGTTGTAGTTGCTCGCCATGCTTCGACCATAAGCGCCAGTTGCTGGTACCGCGATTAGATCGCCAGGGGCGATATCACTAGGCAAATCAATATTGTTAATGACGATATCGCCAGTCTCGCAATGCTTTCCGACTAATCGACAATCTCGTAACTTTGCGCTCGACTCACGGTTAGCAATTTCTGCGGAGTACTCAGCGCCATAAAGAGCGGTGCGAATGTTGTCGCTCATACCGCCATCTACAGAGACATAAAGCCGCTTTCCGCCATCTTCAAGTTGTAACTCTTTAGTTGTTCCTACTCGATAGAGAGTAACCATTGATGGGCCAATCAGAGCTCGCCCTGGTTCAATTGAAACTCGAGGAACTTTCAAACCCAGTTTCGCTGATTCACTCCAAATCACATCTTTGACCGTCTTAAGAAATTCTTCGGCAGACATCGGAGTATCTTTCTTCGTATATGCAATTCCAACGCCGCCGCCAATATTTAGATTCTCAAGTTCGCCGCCAAATTCATTTTTGTAACGAGCCATAAAATTAAGAAGTCGGATTGCGCTTGCCAAGAAGGCCTCCGATGAGAAGATCTGAGAACCGATATGGCAATGCACACCTGTTACTTTCAAGCTCTCATGTTTTGTTGCTGCTAAGAGCGCATCCCAAGCCGCGCCAGTTGCAATTGAGAAACCAAATTTCACATCTTCATGTGCGGTAGCTATGTATTCATGGGTATGGGCTTCAACCCCTGGATTTAGTCGGAGCGTTACGTTTTGAACTCGATTCTTCTCGTGAGCTATCCGCGCTACGCGATCAATCTCTTGAAGTGAGTCCACCACAATGGTTCCAACCCGATAATCAATCGCAGCAGCAATTTCCGCTTCTGACTTGTTGTTTCCATGCATTTCAATCCGCTCACCTGGGAACTTTGCAGCCCGCGCAACAGCTAGTTCTCCCCCGGTGCAGACATCAAGGCTGATTCCGCCCTGATTAATCAGCTTCGCTACTTCAACTGAGATGAAAGCCTTTGCAGCATAAAAGACATCGCCGGCGTTTTCACCAAAGATTGAGTTGAAACTTCCGCTCCAATTTTCAATCCGGCTCTTAAGATCGCTCTCATCTAAGACAAAGATTGGCGTTCCATAACGAGCTGCGATTGCGCTCACGCGGCAACCACCAATTTGAAGTTCTCCCGAAACTCGCGCTGCACTAATTGGCCAGATGGAACTCATAATCACATCCGCTCCGGCGCGCTCACGCCTAGAAGTGTTAAGCCGTTAAAGATTGTCTGGCGGGTCGCCTCACAGAGTGTTGCTCGTGTTGCGTGAATTGCGCTCGGCTTCTCTTCTCCCATGGGTAGAACCCGACAATCGTTATAGAAGCCGTGATAGAGAGTCGCTAACTCCTCGATATAACGAGCGACGCGATGTGGTTGGCGAAGTTCAGCGGCGCTACTAATCACCTCAGGAAATTGCGCAAGGCCACCTAAGAGTTCCCGCTCTCGTTCATGAGTTAGAAGTTCTGGGTCGTAATTCTCAATTCCAACCTTCACTCCAAGTTCGGAGGCATTTCGAAGTAGCGCTGCTATCCGAGCGTGTGCATATTGCACGTAGTAGACCGGATTATCGTTAGTTCTACGCTTCAATAAATCAACATCGAGAATCATCGGCGTATCAACGGGATAGCGAATCAAGGTGTAACGGGCTGCATCTACTCCAACTTTTGCTACTAGTTCCTCCAGCGTGATGATGGTGCCTGCGCGCTTTGAGAGCTTTAGCTCTTGGCCACCTTCCATAATCTTTACGAGTTGTCCGATTAAGACGTGGACGTTGTACTCCGGATCATCGCCAGCGCATGCCGCAGTCGCTTTTAGCCTTCCAACGTAGCCATGGTGATCTGCGCCCAGCATGTAGATGCAGATATCAAAGCCACGCTCTCTCTTATCAATGTAATAAGCCGTATCGGAGGCGAAGTAAGTCAATTCACCACCGGATTTAATTAGGACCCGATCTTTATCATCGCCAAAGTCAGTAGTCCTTAGCCAAGTCGCTCCATCTAATTCAAAGACGTGGCCTTGCGATTTCAACTTAGCAAGGGACTTAGAGAGTGAATCGCCAGAATGAAGTGAGCGTTCTGAGAACCAGACATCGAAATGAGTACCGAAGTTATCTAGGACATCTTTCTGCTCCTGCAATTGCAGGGCATACCCCGCCTCTCGAAAAGCAACCACTCCCTCCG
>VGAF01000055.1 GCA_016870855.1 Actinomycetota bacterium
TGGCGGATCCGCGAAGAGTTGAAAATAGAGATCGAGTCAATGCCAAAATAAAATTTCGCGAGTTATTTCGACCTTTTTGCCCCTCTATGCTGAAGTTGGATTTCGAGAAATATGTTGATAGCAGATCCAATTGGTCTACATCAAAAAGTTATTATTTTATGATTGAGGCATTTAGGGCAAATAAGCTAGCAACTCAAGAAATTCCAGCTGTCATACATGTTGATGGCACTTTTCGCCCTCAAGTATTAGAAGAGGAGGACTGCGCTGATTCGATTGCTCCCTACCAACTTCTCTTGAAAAAGTTTAGAGACATAACCGGAATTGGAGTTCTACTCAATACCTCTCTTAACCGTCGGGGTGAACCTATTGCATGTACTCCACAACAGGGCATGGACATTTTTCTAGCCACAGACCTTGATCTTCTAGTTATCGGTACAACAATCTTTAGGAAGAAGTATGAGAAATAGAATTGAAAACGAGATTGATCTGATAGCAACAAAATCACCCCCCACGTGATTGAATCGCAAGCGCAAGCCTCCAGGCTCCTTAGGGCTGGCTCGCTGATAGCATTTCCAACAGAGACAGTTTATGGCCTTGGCGTTGATGCTGAGAATGAGTCCGCTGTCGCGCGGATGTTTGAAGTGAAGGGGCGTCCAGCAAAGCATCCGGTGATAGTTCATATCTCAGATCAAAATCTAGTTAGTTATTGGGCGGAAGAGATTCCAGAGTATGCAATTGCGCTGATGCGAAAGTTCTGGCCAGGGCCCATAACTTTGATTTTAAAGCGAAGCGGGAATGCAAAAGACTTTATTACAGGTGGTCAAGAGTTTGTTGGACTCCGTATTCCTTCAAACCCGATTGCGCTAAAGCTTTTAAGTGAATTTGAATCTCTAGGAGGCCATGGAGTAGCTGCTCCTAGCGCGAATCGATTTGGTTCAGTCTCACCTACTTCGGCAAAGGATGTAGTTGAAGAGATTGGTGAACTATTAGGTGATGACGATTTGATAATTGATGGTGGTGCGAGTGAGGTAGGTGTTGAGTCCACCATTATTGATTGCAGCCGAGAGTTGCCGCGGATTCTCCGTTTAGGCGCAGTCACAGAAGCAATGATTGAAACAATTACCCCAATCGATACTGATAGCAACCTCGAGGAGATTCGAGTCTCAGGTTCTCTGACTCGACACTACTCACCACGAGCAAAGGTAATTATTGATCGGGAAGCGAAACCGGGCGAGGGGTTAATTGCGCTATCAGATATTCCGACGCCCGATGGTGCAGTTCGTTTAACGGCCCCTGATTCGGTAAATGATTACGCGCGCTCGCTATATAGCGCGTTACGTAAGGGTGATTCAGCAGGTTTAGGAGTGATAGTTGTTAATCCACCGAGAGGTGAAGGTTTGGCTGATGCGATTAGAGATCGAATATTGAGAGCAAGTGCTCATTAGTTACTGCGCCAAAACTCAGGAGTTAAAGGATAGGTTTTCCCCATGAGAAAAATAATCGCGACTGTATCTGCCCTAGCCCTCGCACACGTTGCCTATAGCGCCCTTCCGGCAAACGCTGCTGAGAGTTCAAAACACATCACCGTTAGTGGCGTTGGAACTTCTACTGTGACCCCCGATGCGGTTCGCTTCTTTGCCTCAGTCTCAGTTATTGCAAAGAGCAACAAGGAAGCCCTAGCTAGCGCTTCAAAATCAGCGACCGCAGTTCGTGGTGCGCTACGTGATAATGGAATTGCGACAAAAGATATTAAGACTTCATCACTTACGGTATATCCGGAGTACAACTACTCACAAGATAAAGGCCAAGAGCTCCTTGGATATCGTGCTACTCAATCATTTACCGTTGTGATCCGTAAGGCTGATAACGCAGGTGTTGTTATTGATGCGGTCGTAGCCGCTGGTGGCGATGCCCTCCAAATTAATGGCGTTGCGCCATTCTTACTAAATGGTGCAGCCGCTACTGAGAAAGCGCGCGAGGCTGCTGTTGCTGATGCGAAGGCTCGCGCTAACTCGTATGCAAAGTATCTTGGAGTATCCCTTGGACGAGTTATCTCATTAACAGAAGTAAATGCGCCGGTCTATAACTTCCCAGTCATGGCAAAAGGTGCAGCTGCCGAAGATGCCACCCAGATTGACCTTGGCGAGACTGAAGTTACGGTAACTGTGACGGTGCGTTGGGGTGTTAATTAGAGCTTAGAAATAAGTTCTAAGTAGTTTGCAGTAACTGCGCCAGCATCAACCTTTGGTTCGATGCGCTTCGTGGTACCGATACTCCAATCTGCCTTACCGGTTAGCGCCCATGCCGCTTGTCTAGCAGCGCCATCGGCGACATATTCACCTGGGGTTGGAAGTTGAATCTCACTATGGAACATCGCGGCTGTGATCTCTTGAACTGCTTCACTCTTGGCAGCACCGCCAACTAGCAGGATTCGCTCGGCGGTAAAGCCTTCCCGCTTTAAAGCTTGGGCGGCAAAGACCATTCCAGCAATGACTCCTTCAATTGCAGCTCTAGCAAGGTTTTCTGGGGTCAAGTTCTCATGGGTTATCCCGCTGTAATTGCCACGAATATCTGGACGATTAGGGGTTCGCTCACCATCAAAGTGAGGCAACAAACGTAAACCTTCAGCACCGCTCTTAGCTCCTAGCGCGAGTGAGGCAAATTCATCTAGATCTACCTTTAATAATTTGGCGACGCTCGCAAAGATCTTTGCAGCATTTAAAGTGCAGGCCAGCGGCAAGAAGTTCCCAGTCGCATCGGCAAATCCAGCAATCTCACCAGTTGGATCTTTAGTTGGCGTTTTCGAGACAGCAAATGCAGTTCCACTAGTTCCGAGCGAGATTATCAAGTCACCAACTTTGGCATTTAACCCAAGAGCTGCTCCAGCATTATCGCCAGCTCCAGCAGCGATTAGGACTCCGTTCTCTGTCTCCCCGCCGAATTCACTTGGAGCAACAATTTTGGGAAGTATTAGATCACTCTTTCCGCGGGTAGCAGTTCTTACAATCTCCAACTCATATTTATTAGTTACTGGGTTGAAATAGCCAGTTCCAGATGCATCAGAGCGATCAGTGAAAAGATCATCGAGATTCCTCGAACCGCTAAGTCGCCAAGATAACCAATCATGGGGAAGCCCTACCGCAGCAAGCCTCTCTAGATTTGGTTTCTCGTTATCTGCTAACCAACGAATCTTGCTTGCCGTGAATGAAGCGACCAACTTGGAGCCGGTGCGAAGATGGATATCGGGAACCTCAGCATTTAATTCTTCAGCTGCCTTAGCTGATCTCGTATCGTTCCAAAGTAAGGCATCTCTGATTACTTCTCCCTTTGAATCTAGCGCGACCATTCCATGTTGCTGTCCTGCGATTGAGATTGCATCTATCTTTTTATCGCTTACCTGGGCTAGCGCTTTATCGAGCGCCTTCTCCCATTCAATTGGATTTACCTCAGTTCCATCTGGATGGGGAACAGATGATTGGGCGACTAATTCACCAGAATCGGCATCGCGAATAACTACCTTTACCGATTGGGTCGATGAATCAACGCCTGCTACTAAAGGCATTTCGGTTTAGAACGCGCCAATCAAATATTCGAGGGCTAGTTGATCTAGCTCCTCGTAGTGATAACCGCGCTGGCCAGCAGCCTCAACATCAAAGCTCTCGCCTTGAATCTCCCGCCAACTCTCACCAGCGGCAACTGTGGGAACAAGGAGTTCAGTTACGCTGGACTTCTCTAGTGCAGCCTTAGTACGAGGATCGTTACGGAATGCGGTAGCGCGTTCTTGGAGAATCAAATAGGTCCGCATATTCGCAGATGCTGAGGCCCAAACTCCCTCATCGCTTTCGGTGCGCATCGGCTTATAGTCGAAATGCTTTGGACCGTCGTACTTGTAGCGCTCGAGGAGATCGACAAGGAAGAAGGCGGATTTCAAATCACCATGACCAAAGACAAGGTCTTGGTCGTATTTAGGACCATGTTGTCCATTCAAATCTATATGGAAAAGTTTCTTGTGATAGAGCGCTTGACCGATTCCATGTACGAAGTTTAAACCTGCCATCTGTTCATGTCCGACTTCAGGATTTAGACCAACTAATTCCGGATGCTCAAGTGAGTTGATAAAAGCAAGTGCATGTCCAATAGTCGGAAGGAAAATATCGCCACGTGGTTCATTTGGTTTTGGTTCAAGTGCAAACTTAATGTCATAGCCTTTATCAATCACATACTGGCCAAGTACATTGAAAGCCTCACGCATCCGCTCTAATGCAACTACTGGATCCTTACCAATATCAGTCTCAGCGCCCTCACGTCCACCCCAACAAACATAGGTCTTTGCACCTAATTCGACAGCGAGCTCGATATTTGTCATCACTTTTCGAATCGCATAACGACGGATATCGCGATTATTTGAGGTGAAGGCGCCATCTTTGAAGACTGGGTGGCTGAAGAGATTAGTCGTCGCCATTGGAACCTTCATCCCAGTTGATTCGAGCGCTTTCTTAAAGCGAGCGATATGTGCTGTGCGCTCACTGACACTTGAGCCAAATGGAATCAGATCATCGTCATGGAAAGTGACTCCATATGCGCCACGATCGGCGAGCTCACTAACGGTGCGAACTGGATCGAGTGCGGCGCGGGTTGCGTCACCGAATGGATCGCGAGCCTGCCAACCGACGGTCCATAGTCCGAATGTGAATTTATCTGATGGGTTTGGGTTTCTCATAGGGGAAGCCTATTCATTAACCGGGATAACTAGAATACGAAGATGCTCGAGAAATCCGAACGCCCTTGGGGGAGTTACGAAGTCCTACAAGAGAGCCCCACTCATAAGGTCAAATGCATCTGGGTGCTTCCCGGAAAACGCCTCTCATATCAACGACATAAGTTCCGCGCTGAGCATTGGTTTATTGTCGCTGGAGATGCCGAAGTAACTATTGATGGATCGGTAAAGCGGGTGAGCGCGGGTGACTCAGTAGATTTTGGAATCGGAGTAGCGCATCGGATTGCAAATGTTGGAAGTACCGATGTGATCTTTGTAGAGGTACAAACCGGAAGTTACTTTGGCGAAGATGATATTGAGCGGTTAGAAGATGACTTTGGAAGGGCAAATTAATTATGCCCATCTCGAAAATGGAGTCGGAGATAAATCAAACTCCAGAAGTAATCAAGCGACTTGTAGAAAACCATCAACAATTTGACTCCGTGGTTATGAAAATTAAGTCGAGCTCTATTAAGTCGGTAATGATTGCAGCACGTGGAACTTCAGATAATGCGGCACACTTTCTTAAGCAGCTAGTCGAAGTTGAATTAGGAATTCCAGTTGGACTAGCTTCGCCATCAGTAGTCTCAGTTTATGGAGCTAAACTCAAGTACCAAGATACTTTAGTAATTGCGCTAAGCCAGAGTGGCCAATCCCCAGATCTTGTTGCATATGTAATGGCCGCAAAAGAGGGCGGCGGATTAACTCTTGGGATAACAAACGATGCAAATTCCCCATTGGCGAAAGCCGCGGAACTACATCTTGATTTATTGGCTGAAAGAGAGTTAGCGGTAGCCGCAACAAAGAGTTATACCGCTCAACTCTTTGCATCACTTCTTCTTGTCAATTACTGGAAAGGGGTCACACCAGGAATCGAAGGTGTGGAAAAGGAGGCAACTCGAGTTCTTGGGGCCACTGATGGGCTAGAGAATATTTTGAACTCGTTAAGTGCAAAGCATTCAATTGTCGCTCTGGGGCGGGGACTCTCTTATGGGAATGCACGTGAGTTAGCCTTGAAAATCCAAGAAACCTCCCACATTCCAGTCCAAGGAATGTCTTCAGCTGATTACTTACATGGACCAATCGCTGCTGTGGATGAAGAGACGCGAGTTCTAGTTCTCTCACCAAGAGGAAGTTCTTCTGAGGGCCTTAAGGAAGCAATAACTAAATTGCGGGCTATTACCAAGCACCTAATTTGGATTGGAGATAGCTCTTGGGCGAAGAAAGGGGAACTAGTCCTAACTGGCTCAATAATTGAAAACGAAGAGATTTCAACGGTTCTTGATGCAATTCTTCTGCAAATTATTGCTTGCAGATTTGCGATTAAGAATGGATTTAATCCAGATTCACCGAGAGGTTTGAGCAAAGTAACCCTTACAACATGAGCAAGAATTTCTCCGGTGATACTGCGTTCACCGCAGCGAAATTAGCGAGAAGTGACAACTAGATATTTTTGATCCGCTCGCGATAATAGTGAGCGCTTGATTTTGGAGTTCGTTTCTGGGTCGCATAATCAACATAGATAAGTCCAAAACGTTTTGCATATCCATAAGCCCATTCGAAATTATCGATCAAACTCCAAGCGAAATAACCATTTATCGGAACACCAGATTCTTTTGCTCTAAACATCGCATCTAGATGGCGCTCTAAATAACTGACTCGATTCTTATCATCGACTTTTAAATCAACAACAAGATCATCCCAAGCCGAACCATTCTCGGTGATGAAGATTTCCTTAGGTGTGTAATCGTTATTAATCCGCTTTAGCAACTCGGTAAAGGTCCCAGCGTGGACCTCCCAGCCCATTCCAGTCCGCTCGACACCAGGAGCAGTGACTTGTTTATATGGAAGTGGCTTAGCGCTTGCGTCAAATGCAACGGTCTGGCGGAAGTAATAGTTAAGCCCAAGGAAATCAAGTGGAGTGGAGATTGTTTCCATATCGCCAGGATGAATTGGAACTTCTTTCCCGAAAGCTTCCACTATGTCCTTCGGATAGGAACCTTTGAAGACTGGATCGCCGAACCAGCGGTTATCAAAGCCATCTGCAAGAGTTACAGCTAGCGCATCTTCAGCAGAATCGCCGAGGGTTATTGCAGGTGTGAAATTAAGGGTAATTCCAACTTTGAAATCCGATGAGATTTCTCGGAGCGCTTTTGTAGCAAGGCCGGCACCGAGTAGAAGATGATGCGATGCATTAATTCCTGTTTGTAGATCTTTGATTCCGGGCGCCATTACCCCAAAGAGATGACCAAGCCAGGCGCTACAGAATGGCTCATTTATCGTGACCCAATTCTTTATTCGATCACCGAAGCGTTCTGCCATCGCATGTGCATATTCAGCAAACCAGTAGGCGCAATCACGATTGTTCCATCCACCTTTATCTTGAGCAGCTTGCGGTAGATCCCAGTGATAAAGAGTT
>VGAF01000056.1 GCA_016870855.1 Actinomycetota bacterium
CGCTCGGCATCCTTTGCTGAATATCCAAGCGAAGTCAGGGCATCAATCAGCGAATCCCTCCATCGTCCACTTGTTGTCCCCTTTGACTTACCGGTGTTATAGCGCTCTCGCAGCTCCAAAATAATCCTTGAAGCGACTTTCTTTCCAATACCTGGAACCTGTTCAAGAGCTAATTGATCCCCACTTCCGATAAAGCTTTGTAGCTCTTCTGGCGAAAAGGCATTTAACAATGAATGTGCAACCTTCGGGCCAATACCGGTGACGCCCTGTAATTCTTCAAAGAGGTTTCGGGCTGATGCGTTTTTGTATCCGTAGAGTTTCCATGAATCTTCTCGGACCACAAGTGAGGTGAAGAGCTCAATCTCATCACCAGCTCTTGCCCTACTTGTGATTTCGGGGGCCACATTTACTTCGTACCCCATCCCAGAAACACTTACAACAATCGAAGTAAGACGCACCTCTAGTATTCGACCTGAAATCTGAGCTATCAATTCCTACTCCGACTTCTCCGCGAATTGGTTTCCTTTAGTTTTCCCAACCGGGCCCGCTCCTTCTTTGCTGCGCTTGCAAGCGCCTCTGAAGATGAACCGCGCCAATGATGGCAGATTGCTAGGGCGAGCGCATCGGTAGTGTCGACGGGTTTTGGCGCCTCTTTCAATCCAAGAATTTTGACAACCATTTGAGCCACTTGAGCTTTATCCGCTCGACCAGATCCGGTTACTGCTGCCTTTACTTCGGTCGGTGTGTGAAGCGCGATTGGCAATCCACTCTTTGCCGCAAGCAGTAGCGCAACTCCGGCTGCTTGGCCCGTGGCCATCGCAGTTCGGACATTGAGTTGAGAGAAGACTCTCTCTACGGCGATTGCATTTGGCGAGACCCGTTCAATCCAATCGCTAAGCGCGGCGTCAAGAGACATGAGCCGTTCTTGAAGTGGGGCCTTTGAATCTGTTCGGATAATTCCAAAGTCGACTAAGCGCAGCTTCTTCCCAGATAAAGATTCAACTACGCCAATCCCACAGCGAGTGAACCCCGGGTCAATGCCTAGTACGCGCATACCGGAAGCCTAATAATCCAAGGAGTTTGAACTAGGCCAGGCTCGCCATTACCTCATCAGAAACATCGAAATTGCCGTAAACATTCTGGACATCTTCAAGATCTTCGATTGCATCAATCAATTCGAAGACAGATTTTGCGGTTTCTGCATCAACGCTTACAAAGACTGTGGGAAGGAATGAAATATCGGCTGACTCGTATTCGAGGCCGGCGCGCTTGAGCGCATCTCGCGCACTTGTGAGTTCGGTTGGTGACGTCACGACTTCGAAGTTCTCCCCCAAATCATTCACTTCTTGCGCTCCAGCATCAAGGACAACTTCTAGTAGATCATCTTCTGAGATTTCTCTTCCTATTTGCTGCTTCTTCACGAGCAAAACGCCCTTGCGATTAAACATATATGCGACTGAACCTGGATCTGCGATTGTGCCACGATTTCGAGTCACCGCTACTCGCACATCTGAGGCCACTCGATTGCGATTATCGGAGAGGCATTCAATTAGAAATGCGACTCCTCCTGGTCCATAACCTTCATACATAATCGTTTCGTAGTTTGAGCCACCTGCTTCGGCACCGGAGGCGCGCTTAAGTGCTCGATCGATATTGTCGCTAGGTACTGAATTCTTCTTTGCCTTCGCGATGGCATCAAAGAGCGTTGGGTTACCGGCTGGATCTGCGCCACCATTTCTAGCTGCGACTTCGATCGCCTTGATGTGTTTGGCGAATGCCTTAGAGCGTTTCGAATCAATTAGGGCTTTCTTTCTTTTGATGGTTGCCCATTTGGAATGGCCGGACATCAAACACCAACTCTTAAAGCGTTATTACAGATCGTCTCCACGAAATAGCGATGAATCCGATTATCTCTAGTGAGCTCTGGATGAAATGAAGTTGCCAATAAATTTCCACTTCGGACTGCTACCGGATGATTATCAATCTGGGCCAAGACCTCTACGCCCTCACTGCACTCCTCAATCCAAGGTGCGCGAATGAAGATGGCGCGGAACTTCGGGCCAGTGATTCCCTTGAATTCGATATCACTTTCAAATGAATCTACTTGGCGTCCAAATGCATTGCGTCGCGCAGTGACGTTAAGTCCGCCAAAGCTTTCTTGGCCAACAATTGCATCTAAGACGCGATCGGCTAAGAGAATCAATCCAGCACAGGAGCCAAAAACCGGCATTCCCGCTTTTATCCGCTGCTGGATTCCATCAAATAAGTCGAAGGCTCTAGCCAATTTACTTATCGTGGTGGACTCTCCGCCGGGAATTACCAGCGCTTGTACGCTCTCAAGTTCACTTAGAGTTCGAACTTCGAGCGCTCCAACTCCGCAATCACTTAGCGCACTTATGTGCTCTCGTACATCGCCTTGGAGCGCTAGGACTCCAACAATCACAGTCTTTACCAGCCCCGTTCAGCAAGACGATGCGGAACCGGAATATCAGCAACATTGATGCCGACCATCGCTTCACCAAGACCGCGTGATTGCTCAGCTATAACCTTAGGATCGTTATAGAAGGTAACTGATTTAACAATTGCTGCAGCACGTTTAGCCGGATCACCACTCTTAAAGATTCCTGAACCAACGAAAACTCCATCAGCTCCAAGTTGCATCATCATCGCCGCATCGGCGGGAGTTGCAATACCGCCGGCTGTAAATAGGACGACTGGCAACTTTCCAGTTTGCGCTACCTCTTTAACTAAATCGTAAGGCGCCTGTAGATCCTTTGCGGCAACATATAACTCATCTTCGCGCATAGAGGTGAGTTTGCGAATCTCATCTGAGATCGAGCGCATATGGGTTGTTGCATTTGAGACATCGCCCGTTCCTGCTTCTCCTTTAGAGCGAATCATTGCCGCGCCCTCATTTATTCGACGTAAAGCTTCACCGAGATTTGTGGCACCGCATACAAAGGGCACAGTGAAGTTCCACTTGTCGATGTGATGTGTGTAATCCGCAGGAGTTAGAACTTCAGATTCATCGATGTAATCCACGCCAATCGCCTGGAGAATCTGCGCTTCAACAAAATGACCAATACGAGCCTTCGCCATAACTGGAATCGAAACTGTTGCTTGAATCTCGGCAATCATGTCTGGGTCGGACATTCTTGCAACGCCACCTTGGGCACGGATGTCAGCCGGAACTCGCTCCAGCGCCATAACGGCAACCGCACCGGAATCTTCAGCGATCTTCGCCTGCTCAGAGTTGACGACATCCATAATTACGCCGCCCTTGAGCATCTCGGCCATTCCCCGCTTTACGCGCGATGTACCGGTTACATGAGTTTCAGCCATGGCCAGATTCTACTTAAATTTCCTAAAGGGGCGAGTTCGGCCCTATTTGCCGTTAGATTCATTGACGACGGGATATGAAATCTCGGGCTCTTCATCGGTCAAGAATAACCAGACCTGGCCGGTCGCAAAGTTTGCTGGCTCTCCACTTTCTAAACTCCATTCAGTTGGAGAAATCGCACTCTCTCGGCTCCAATTCACCGATGTAATCGTTCCATCTCTAAGTAAGAACGCCCTACCTGCGCCAATAACATTTGTCTTCGGGGTGACTCCCCCAAACTTATCGCCATACTCTGAAGGCTTTATCTCGGCGAGTTGAATAATTAGATTGTTGGAGCCAAGTTGTAAACCAGATTTCGCAAGATTGGGCGCGCCATCAAAGTTTAAGAGGAAACGTTGCTCGTCTTCATTCCATATCGCCTCATAAGATGCATTTGGCCAATTTACTTTGACTCGCAAAACTGGTTTTGCTAGATCGCTTAATTCGCCATGGGTCCATCCCACCGTCTTCACGAGGTCAACACTTTCTGCTTTCTCTAAAAGAAGTGGGATCCGAACCATCATTGCATATGGCGCAGTTCTCTCTTGATCATTGAAGTAGATAGATGGTGGATTGCGTTCAGCGCTTAAGTTCTCGAGATTTGCGGCCGCAATAACTGGGCGCAACTTGCTCTGGGCGCCGCTATACATAAAACCAACTCGGCCAAATTGGGCCAAAATGTCGATATCAGAAATTCGCGCCGATCGAACTGGGCCTACTTGCTCTGGATAGTTCGAACTATAGATTCCCATTAAACGAGTCAATCCGGCTTCGACCTGGGTGATGATTACAACGTCGGCCTTTTCGACTCCTTCTTGGGGATGGGCTGCACGGGTATCATCAAATTTGACGGCTATCACTTTGCCATTGCTACCAACTTCGCCAGTAAGAATGTTCCGTTCTGGTTTTGGAGCGGACTCAATAAATGGCAGGTTCTCTAACGAACAACTCGCAAGAGTTACTGCCGCTAAAAGTGAAAGAAGCCAAACTTTTAAAGATTTAAAGGACATCATCTTCAAATGGGTATGTGACGGGCAGCGGCGCTCTTCCGGCAAGACGGAAGGCCCGGATTAAGAGTTTTTCACGACGTTTCTGAGTGGCAGTAACTGACTCTTGATGGATCGCAATCGCCGTGCGTAAGCGGTCAGTGATCGAATCCAGCTCGCCAAAAACTTCTGGGTAAATCTCAGGTATATCGCTCTCCAGGCGCAACAGTTTTAGCGCTTCGGAAAGTCCACTCTCGGCTTCACTTCGCTCTGAAATTTCAGCCTCTCGAGCTTGATGGGCTGCTGAAGTTAGTAAGAGATTTGTCGCCGGGTCTACCTCTTTCAGATGTGCGATTTCGCCGGCAAGTGCAGCGCGTCGTTGAAGAATTGAGTCGAGATTTGCCCATGACGTTTCTACGCGATGATGAAGTCGATCCAACCTATTTGCCGAGAACGTTAGATACCAGATAAATATTAATATGGCTAATAGTCCGAGAATAAATCCACTCAACTTAGATCACCTTTATCTTCTCGATTCAAAAAGCGTAGCCATGTCCGTGGTTCTGATCCAACTGTAACTTTCTCGGCTTCGCCTTTGGCATGTAGGTAAACGTTCATAATTTCGGGTCCGACTGCATTCCAATCAAATCTCATCGCTCCCCTCGCGGCTTCTTCTCGAAGCGCAGCTAGTGCTTTTGGTTCCTTTGCAATCTTAATAATCTGCTTGGCAAGATCAATTGCATCGCCATTTGTAAATGTAAGGCCGTATCTTCCCTCTCCAAGTACGTTTTCAAAGGCCGGGAGATCACTTGCGACTATTGCAGTTCCGGCGGCCATAGCTTCGGCGAGAATAATTCCAAAGGATTCGCCTCCAGTATTTGGCGCTACATAAAGATCGACTGATTTTAGAAAACTCGCTTTCTCTTCTTCGCTAAGTCGACCAAGGAAAACAATTCGATGTCGAAGATTTGGATTTAGCGACTGCATTACCTCCAAACCCTCCCCTGGTCCTGCGATCAAAATTCGAAGATTGGGAATAGCTCGAGTCAGATTTGGAACCGCTTCCATCAGAACGCTTAATCCCTTACGGGGCTCGGAGAATCGCCCCAGGAATCCGATAGTGAACTCCCGCTTCCATTCGGGATTTACCTTTGCTGAGGCGAAGAAAGAGGTATCAATTCCATTGGGAATCACCACAGCATCGGTATCTAGATGAATAGTGAGAGTCTCGCGGGCGATCTCGCTAACTGCAATTCGCGCTCTTAACTTCTCGATTACCGGTTCCAGCAATGGCGCGATAGCAAATGCAACTTTCTGTCGCGGAGCGGCTACATGGAATGTGCCTACCATCGGTCCTTCAGCAATCGAGCAAGCCAGAAGTGAGAGCGATGGAATTGCCGGTTCATGAAGATGCATGACATCAAATTCATTTCGGGCAATCCATTGACGAACTCTGGTGGCGGCTACCGGTCCAAAGAGAACGCGCGCGACTGCTCCGTTATATGGAATTGCAACCGGCCGACCCGCCGAGACTACGAAATCCTCGTTTATTGCAATCTCATCGAGGGCCGGCGCAAGGACTGATACTTCGTGGCCCTCGTTTAGAAAATGATGCGCTAAATCTTTTACATGTGCTTGTACTCCGCCGGGAACATCCCAGGCGTACGGCGAGACCATTCCGATTTTCAACTTTTACTCTTTCTTTCTACAAATATCCGTTGCTGCATATGCCAAGAAGATGGGTCCTTCGCTATATCAGCCGCAAACTGATTTGCAAGTTCTTGCGTTATACGCTGAATTTCATCGCTATCGCTCTGATCTCTACGCACCAAGAAAGGCCCGCTGAACTTGATATTGATACCGCTATTTGTAAATGAAACATAAGCAGTTATTAAATTAGCATCTGTCTTTAGAGCCAATAGAGCAGGTCCCGCTGGCATCCGCGCATTAGCTTCAAAAAACTCAACATCTACCCCACTTCTAGATAAATCACGATCTGCAACGAGAGCAACTAGTTTTCCCTCGCGTAAGAAGCTCATTAGTTCTTCGGTGACCTTTTCTTCAAGATCCAACACCGTCATACCCATGCGCTCTCTATGGGCAAGAAATTTGCGAAAGAGTCGTTCTGGTCGTAAATGTTCAGCGACTGTATGAACTTTTATTCCCTGAGAGCAGTAGTACAGGCCGGCGTGATCCCAGTTTCCCGCATGAGGAAGAGCAATGATTACCCCTTTACCGCTCTGGACTGAGTTAAGAAAGAGTTCGTTGTTCTCAGTAGTAACAGTTGTCGCAACTCTCTCTTGGCTCCAATCCGAGATACGAAATGTGTCACACCAATAGCGCATCGCGCTGGAAATGCCATCTCGAACTAGCGCCTCTAACTCAGAGTGACTCAAGGAGGGATGAACTTGCTTGTAGTTCTCCCGAAGTCGCACAATTCGTTTACCATTCTTTCGATAAGCGCGCCTTCCAACGCCTTCAAAGAGTGAATATGCAGTTTTCTCCGGTAGGAAACGGACTAATCTCCAAAGCGCGCTGTAAATGAGGTAAGTCAAGAAGTCTTGAATCGCCGTCACGCTTGATGCACAACCTTCATCCGCTGAATTACAGTAATTAGACTGATGAAAACTAGTAGCCAGAGTGAGAGCCCGAGCGCAAAATTCAAACCAAGGCCAAATAATCCAGTTCCGACAAGCAGGATGATCAAACGTTCGGGACGTTCAGCAAAACCAACTGAGCACTCGATTCCAAGGCTTTCTGCCTTTGCTCTGATATAAGGAATTAAACCCCCGAGAAATAAAGCGG
>VGAF01000057.1 GCA_016870855.1 Actinomycetota bacterium
AGCAAGCCAGGCAAGGGCTAGTCGCTGGATTCGAAAAGCTTTTTCGTTCGAGATTGATTCGAGCGGGTCACCATGTGAAATGCTGGAGCGTGTCTTCACCTCTATGAAGATTATGGTTCCTTCTCGATCCTCTACAACTAAATCAATTTCGCCCTCTTTGATCCGCCAGTTCCGATCTAGAACGCGCATCCCTCTTGTAGTAAGAGAATTCGCTACGAACTCTTCACCAACTTCACCCAGCTTTGCTGCATTTGGATTCTTTGCCACGGCGCGAAGGTACGCAGGCTGAAGTAGTGTTGGTGAAAAATCTTTGGATCTGTGGATTACTTGATTAGCTTGGCTACATTGGCATAACTCTTACGATGAACCGGCGTAATCCCAAGTTTCTTCATCGCATCGCTATGGACCTTGGTGACGTAACCCTTATGTTCGGCTAGGCCATAACCTGGATACTTTCGATCTAGTTCAATCATCAATCTATCTCTATATACCTTGGCGATAATCGAAGCCGCCGAGATAGTAAGAGCGACCTGATCACCTTTCCAGACCGCAAGATTTGGATGAGACATACCCGGTACTTCATAACCATCGGTAAGTACATAATCTGGGGTCACACCCAGCGCATTTACTGCTCGGCGCATCCCTTCGATATTCGATTTATGTAGTCCCCTCGTATCTATCTCCTCAGATGAGATTTCGATAATTGCATGCGCACATACTTGATTAAGTATTAACTCGTAGAAGTTTTCTCGCTGGATTGGCGAGAGTAACTTCGAATCTCTAACTTCCCGTAGAGATGGATCGTTAGGATCTTTGAGAATTAGAGCTGCAACAACGAGTGGCCCAGCGCATGCTCCGCGACCAGCTTCGTCCACTCCAGCTATTGCCTTAATGCCGGAATCGAGAAGTCTCCACTCAATCATCCCGCTACGGGAATCTTAGACAAATCCTTACCAACTTCGAGAATGCCGAAGTTAGATAGCGGCCAGATAACAAAGAGCGCCCTGCCTGTGACTTTATCTAACGGAACCATTCCCTTATTGGGATCTTGAGTGTGGAATCTTGAATCTGCGCTAGCGCCACGATGATCACCCATTACCCAGATGAAACCTTTCGGAACGGTCACATCAAACTCGCTATCAGAGGGTTTATCGCCCGGATAGATGTAGGGCTCTGTGATGGGAGTTCCATTTACTTCGATCTGATTGCTAGCGTTACAGCAGACGACACGGTCGCCACCAACTCCGATTACTCGTTTAATTAGATACTGCTTAGACGGATCAGGAAGCACTCCAACGAAGACCAGCGCATCCTTTGCGACCTTCTTTAGACCAGTCTCTTCATTAGTGGGCACGCTAAGCCAATCGGCCGGATCTCTAAAGACCACGACTTCGCCACGCCTGATATCACTTAATAGAGCGCCGAATTTATTTACGCCAACCCGATCATTAACAAGGAGCGTGTTCTCCATAGAGCCTGACGGGATATAAAAGAATTGAACAAAGAAAGTTTTCACAATCATCGAGAGAATAAGCGCCGAGACTAGAAGTATCGCCAGTTCCCGAAGTGCGGAACCCTTTCCGCGAGAAGACATTCCTTAAGCTTGTGGCTTCTCTGAAGACTCTTCAGAAACTTGAACTTCAGCTTCGGCGGCTGGAGCTTCAACAACTGGTGCGCCCTCAGCAACTGGTGCCGCCTCAGAATAAATGGCCTCTAGCTCTTCGCCACCACGTCGCTCACGAATCTTGGCAGCCTTACCGCGAAGATCGCGGAGGTAATAAAGCTTCGCACGACGAACTTCGCCTTTGCGAACTAATTCAATTTTTTCAATGACCGGCGCATGAACTGGAAAGACGCGCTCGACGCCAACGCCGTAGGAGATCTTGCGTACGGTGAATGTCTCTCGGATACCGGAGCCACGACGTGAAATCACAAGACCTTGGAAGACCTGAACGCGACTCTTGTTACCTTCGATAACGCGGACGTGAACCTTTAACTCATCGCCAGGGCGGAAGTTAGGGATGTCCTTACGGAGGGAGGCGGCATCTACCGCATCAAGCACGTTCATAATTGAATCCTTAGATAGTGGTTGTTCTTTGCTAGCCGCCGTATCCTGCCACAAGAGCCGGCCGCTGTTAAATCCGGGCTTTTTTACGCTACAACTTTGGAGTTATCGAAGGTCAAATCCGTGAGGGGCGAGCTCGTGGGCAAGGGCCTCAAATAGCCCCGGACCTGCGGCTAAGACGAAGTACTTCTCCCCATTCCAGATTCCCTTGATGTATTTGAATTGCGCGCCCGATTCCTTAGCAATTAAACCCGCAGCCGCGTAATCCCACTCATTTACTCCGGCTTCGAAATGCGCATCAATAGATCCGGATGCAACCATGCAGATGTCGACTGCGCATGCACCAATTCTTCTTATATCGCGAATCTTAGGAAG
Source organism: Actinomycetota bacterium (assembly GCA_016870855.1). Taxonomy (GTDB): domain Bacteria; phylum Actinomycetota; class Actinomycetes; order Nanopelagicales; family Nanopelagicaceae; genus MAG-120802. The sequence continues at coordinate 2,441 of VGAF01000057.1, forward strand.
TAGTTCGCGGATAAAGTCTGCTTGAGGTTTACGACGCTCAATATCGTAGGCAAATCCGGTAGAGATGAGTGCGCGATTTAATGGAACTTGTTGGTTACATTTGATGGGCGCACCGTTACAGAAAGCCCCGGATCCTCGAATGGCTGTCCAGGTCATTTGAATCGAAGGGGCGTGAACCACTCCGATTAAGCCGCCAGCCTCATCTTCAATCGCGATGCTGATACACCAGCCAGGAATTCCATATAGATAGTTGACGGTTCCATCAATTGGATCAATCACCCAGGTGTAACCGCTCGTGCCGCTTCGATTTGCGCCCTCTTCACCAATAATTCCATCAGCTGGTCGCGCGCTAAGAATTGCGCCAACAATCAACTTCTCGCTCTCGTGATCCATCTGGGTAGCAAAATCGAGAACGCCACTTTTTTGATCAAGTTCAAAATTCGAGGGTCGTTTCATCAACATTTTGCCCGCTTTTATCGCTATCTCTTCAGCCAAATTAAGGAGTTGCTGATTAATAGTCATAGTGGAATCTAATCACAAGTAGACTCACCAACATGCTCACCCCTTACAAAAAGCTTTTTAGAGTTCCAGGGGGTTGGCGTTTTTCCTTTGCAGCATTCATCCTCAGGCTTCCAATCTCTATGCTCTACCTTGCAATAGTTCTATTCGTAGTCGCTGAGACCGATTCTTACGCTACTGCGGGCGCTTTATCTATGGCAGCTTCAATTGTGCTCTCAATCGCTTCTCCGCTCTGGTCTCGAGCAGCCGATCAATTGGGACAGCGGCGAATCTTGAGTATCACCGCACCACTTCATATCTTCTTTATGGGCGCCTTCGTATTTCTACTTAAGAGTGATGCTCCAACAATTCTCTGGTTTACATCAGCCCTCCTCTTTGAAGCATTCGTAATTGGTTCCGGCCAGATGGTTAGGCGCCGCTGGGTTTATGCAATCGGTGAGGATCGAGCGTTGACGGATACGGCTTACTCATTTGAGGCTTTTGTCGACGAAGTTATCTTTACATCTGGACCCGTTATCGCAACTCTCTTGGCAGTTACCTTCGCCCCCGAATACGCAATATTTGCTGCGATGTTTTTTGTTGCGACTGGTGGCTTGCTCTTTGCGAGCCAGAAATCTACTGAGCCACCGCCGCATCCAAAAGAACCCGACTCCGATCACTCGCTCTTGATTCGACTTCCTTTCATTCGCGCTCTCTTTAATCCTTTGATGCTCTGTGGTTCTTTCTTTAGCTCTGCTGGGTTAGTGATAGTTGGCTACAGCGAGGAGTACGGGATTCGCGAGTGGAGTGGCTATTTCATAGCGGTCTGGTCTTTTGGTAGCGGCATCTCAGCTTTGATCATCGGGGCAATCAAATGGAAGCGAAGCGAGGCAACTCGATTCTTGGAATCTCTATTCCTTCTCTTCTTACTAACCATTCCCATTTATCTAGTTGCACTTCTTATTCCTGAGAAATTGGTGATTATGGGCGTAGTTCTTTTCTTCAATGGCCTTGCGATTGCCCCGCTCTTAACTGCAGGTTTTGCAGCTGCGGAGCGTTCGGTGGCTGAAAATCGAAAGACCGAAGTATTAGCTTGGGCTATATCTGCTTTAAATCTCGGTGGCGCCCTACCGCCTGCGATAACTGGTTACATCATTGACAATCAAGGGGTTTCTGTCGCTTTCGTGATTCCACTTCTTTGCATGGGCCTATCTGCGCTATCAATTCTCCCGTTTTGGAAACAGTGGAGCTTGAAAGTGGGCGAAATTCCATCCTGATTTCCACTGTTTGAGCGTGAAGGTATGGCAACCTTTGCCTCATGTCGGAACTGCGAGTTGTTGGACGCACCAGCGATGGCGAGCGAATCGAGCTAGCCGATGGTGAAGGAAATTCATTCACTGTGAAAATTGATGAATCATTAAAGAGCACGATGACGGAGCGCAAGTTAGTTGCCGTAAGTGACGATGCGCCGACATTTTCAATTAAGGAAATCCAAGCAAGACTCAGAGCCGGTGAGAGCTTTGCCGAAGTTGCTCGAATTTCTGGTTTATCGATAAATAAGATTGAACGTTACGCAAGTCCAATAATGCAAGAACGCGCCTGGGTAATTGAGCAAGCAGAAAAGTCATCACCTAAAGGAACTACGCTCCCGCTTCGAGAGTTAGTCGTTCAACGACTTGCACCCCGTGGCGTAAATATGAATCAAATCTCTTGGAATACCTGGAGACTTGATAATGGAAGTTGGCACCTAGTTCTTAGCTATCCCTCCTCGGATGGAAACCGTCAAGCAACTTGGCACTTTGATCTAAACAAACGGACCTTTAACTCCCAAGATGATGGCGCAAAGTGGATTTGTGGCGAAGAAATCTCTAAGCACCCGACTAAACAGGATCGTATGAGCGACCATGGGGTTCTCTTCCCGGTCGAGGGAGACTCACCCCAACCGCCTCGCCTCGTAGCAGTTAGAACCGATCCATCCCCAGATGATGCGCCATCAGTAACTGATATTCCGACCGATGCCAAGAAAGATGGCGTGACGCGTCGAATCTCTATCCCATCATGGGATGACATCATGTTTGGAAGAAGCAAAAAGAAAGATGGCGAAGACGAATCTTAAAGGGTGTAAGTAAGTAACGGAATCTCTACTTCTGCCTTTGTAGTTCCGCCATGATGGCCCACCATTGCGCATTGTTGTTGCTCCCGCTCAATTTCAACAAGAATCAATTCGCCTTTGGCGATGACTATTAGATCACCGATTCGATCTCTTACATGATCTAGAACCTTGTCTCCAAAAAGTCCAGCAGAAATTGCCTCGCTTCGATGAAGGACTTCTACCCGATCTCCTAAGTGCTCTTCCCAGCGAATCTTGACTTGCGCAATTTCCGCTTCGTCCGCATATAAGTATCTAACCCGTGGTTCTCCTGCTATTAGCTTCACATCTTTAAGTAGGTCGTTCTCTTTTCCGACAACTACAAAATCTCTCCGATTAATCATTCCGTGATCTGATGTCACCGAGAGACGAGTACCTTTTGGGAGTCGCTCCAGCAGTTCCCCAACCAGCTGGTCAACTCGCTCGAGTGCGGCAAAAAACTTCTCTGAAGCAAAACCGGAATTATGAGAGGCATCATCGACGTCATTTAAGTAGACATAGGCAAATGAATTAGGAGCCTTAAGAGCTTCGGAAGCTGCGGTTGAGAGTTCATCATTGCTATTTGCGCCAAGATATATTCCACCACGAAGGGCTGCACGGGTAAATCCAGTTTCGGCATAACGCTTGCCTGCTACATGAGAAGTACGAATTCCAGCTTGATTTGCCCTTTCAAAGAGGGTTGGTTGAGATTGCCAGATAACCGGGTCGACTCGCTCATCCCATTTGAGAGCGTTCAAGATTCGCTCCGGGGTGCCGCTGTGCGGAACGCGCATCGTGTAGCCGACCATGCCATGCTCTCCTGGAGACATTCCCGTTCCAAGTGAGGTCAAACTTGTTGCAGTCGTTGAGGGAAATGTTGCAACTAAGGTCTCTTTATATTCAAGGCGGTTTAAGAATTTAGTCTTAGCGGAAAATTCATCAATCGCATTCTTGCCCAAGCCATCAACTAGTAAGAGACACTCGCGCTGACCCGGATTTGCAGGGAGTTCTAATGAGTTTGTTGTCCCCCCAAGTCCTAGCGTCGCAAATAGCGATTGCGATAGTTGCGCTAGCGTTTGGGGCACTGCCCCATCTTTCCAGTAACCTTCCTACTTATGATCCAATATTCAAGCGAAGTGAGAGCCGCCCTAGTAGAAAAGCGTCCACTTGTTGCGTTGGAGTCAACCATCATCTCTCACGGCCTACCCCGACCAAAGAATCTAGAGGTTGCCCTTGAGGTAGAAGAGATAGTTAGAAGCGAAGGAGCAACCCCAGCAACTATCGCGATCATCGATGGCGTAATACATATTGGACTTGAAAAGACAGAACTTGATCGAGTAGCAAATGATGAAAACTTTACAAAGGCTTCAATTAGAGATTTGGCTACCGCTACAGCAAGCGGTCTATCAGCGGCCACAACCGTCGCTGCGACATCTCATATAGCTCACCTATCGGGAATCGAATTCTTCGCGACCGGTGGACTTGGCGGAGTTCACCGTGGCGCACAAGAAAGCTGGGATGAATCTGCGGACCTCCTTGCACTCGCAAACATCCCGGTGCTCGTAGTTTGCGCCGGCGTTAAATCAATTCTTGATATCCAAGCCACTCTCGAGCGTTTGGAAACTCTCTCCGTACCGTTGATCGGCTACCGAACTAAGAAGTTCCCAGGTTTTTACCTACCAGATAGTGGATACACGATCGAACATGAAGCAAAGAGTGCCGCCGAGATTGGCGCTATCTGGCGGGCTCGCAAAGAGGTAGGAACAGCAAATACTGGTTTGGTAGTCGCGAATCCGACTCCTCTTCCCTTGAACCCAACGCTTCATGAGCGACTTCTTAAGGATGGCTTAGCCAAAGCGCGCGAAAATAGCGTCACAGGCAAGGCTGTCACCCCATTCCTGCTTGAGTTTTTCCATGCAAATAGCGATGGCGAATCACTAAAAGTCAATATTGAAATCATCAAGAGCAATTCAAGATTAGCTGCTCAAATCGCAAGTTCTTAAGATGACCAAAGTTCTCTGTGTTGGCGATGCCATGATTGATGTAATCGTCCAGATTAAGAGCGCTATAAACGTTAATAGCGATACGCT
>VGAF01000058.1 GCA_016870855.1 Actinomycetota bacterium
GGGATGGGCGGATCTCCTCATGAATCTCGCCACCTTTAACATTCACCGCATCTGGGACTAATTCACCAGCGAGTGCTTTACGAACCGAGACAGCCACAGCAATACCAGCACGTTCTTGGGCCTCATCAGTTGATGCGCCAAGGTGCGGAGTGGCTACAACGTTATCTAGTGCAAAGAGCGGTGAATCAGTACATGGCTCAGTTGCAAAGACATCAAGACCAGCCCCACCAACTCGCCCTTCTTTCAAGGCATCAAAGAGCGCGGTTTCATCGAGCACGCCACCGCGAGCAGCATTGATGATTCGAACCGAAGGCTTAACTTTCTTGAGCGCCTCGACGCCGATGAGATTCGCGGTCTCTTTAGTCTTAGGAAGATGAATCGTTATGAAGTCAGAGCGCTTCAATAGCTCATCGAGTGAAACGAGATCGACTCCTAATTGGGCAGCGCGAGCAGGTTGTAGATATGGATCGTAAGCAATAACGCTCATTCCAAAGGCCTGCATTCTGCTTGCAACTAGTTGGCCAATCCGACCGAATCCAACAATTCCCAAGGTCTTTTCAAAGAGTTCGGCTCCGGTGTACTTCGAGCGAGCCCACTTCCCACCTTTAAGAGCGATATTTGCAGGCACAACAAAACGGGCTGAGGCAAGGATCAGAGAGATTGCTAATTCAGCGGCGCTAACGATGTTTGATGTTGGAGCATTTACAACCATCACTCCAGCAGTTGTTGCAGCAGGAATATCTACGTTATCTAAGCCAACACCGGCGCGGGCGATTACCTTCAAGCCCTTTGCAGCGCTGATCGCTTCTTGATCCATCTTTGTCGCGGAGCGAATCAACACCGCATCAACACCTTTCGCAAGTTCTGCGATAAGTTCGGCACGATTCGCGCCATCGCAATTTCGAATCTCGAAATCAGGACCTAGCGCATCTACCGTTGCTGGGCTGAGCTCTTCGGCAATTAAAACAATTGGTTTACTCACGCGCGGCAGAACCTTCCTTGTAATCATCCTTATTAGATGACTTAACCCAGGACATCATCGAACGGAGTTCTCTTCCGACTTTCTCAATTGGATGGCTCTCACCTTTGGCTCTCAGAGATTTGAATTCTGGAGCGCCAGCATCTTGATCATCAATAAACCGCTTGGCAAAGGCGCCGCTTTGGATATCGGCAAGAACTGCCTTCATATTCTCTTTCACGCTTGGATCAATTACGCGAGGACCGGAGATGTAATCGCCATATTCAGCGGTATCAGAAACTGACCAACGCTGTTTTGCGATTCCGCCTTCATACATCAGATCCACAATGAGCTTTAGCTCATGGAGGCATTCGAAGTAGGCAACCTCTGGTTGGTAGCCCGCCTCAATTAGCGTTTCAAATCCATACATAACAAGCTGTGAAGCTCCGCCACAAAGAACGGATTGCTCACCAAATAGATCAGTCTCAGTCTCTTCGGTAAAGGTAGTGAGAATTGCGCCTGCGCGGAGCCCGCCCATCGCCTTTGCATATGAAAGTGTCAATGGCCAAGCGCTACCGGTCGCATCTTGCTCGACTGCGACGATATCTGGAACGCCACGTCCAGCAGCAAATTCGCGCCGGACTAGATGTCCCGGACCTTTTGGAGCAACCATACAAACATCAACATTTGCTGGTGGCTTGATGTAACCGAAACGAATATTGAAACCATGTCCAAAGAAGAGCGCATCGCCAGCTTTGAGATTCGGTTCGATTGATTCTTTATAGATGTGACGCTGTTTGTGATCAGGAGCGAGCAACATAATTACCGTAGCTTCTTTTACGGCATCAGCAACGGAGAGAACGCGAAGACCTTCTTGTTCTGCTTTCGCACGAGATTTAGAACCTTCAGCAAGGCCGACACGGACATCAACGCCGCTATCGCGAAGGTTGAGCGCGTGGGCATGGCCCTGTGAGCCATAACCAATCACCGCGACCTTTCTTCCTTGAATCACCGATAGATCGGCATCTTCTTCGTGATAGATGGTTGCCACGTTATCTCCCTTTATCTCGTTATCTTCTTAGTTCTGATAATCCTGCGTTTGTTGATGGGTATCAGAGGTAGCCAAGCCGGTCTCAATCGCAGTCTGTTCGGCGAGCGTCTTTGCGCCGAATTCGATTGCAATCGCTCCTGATTGGACTAACTCTCTAATTCCAAATTTCTCTAACTTCTTAACCAATTCCGCTAGATCCTTATTGCTCGCAACAGCTTGGATGATGCAGCTTCCATCGCGCTCATCAACAATCTCCGCAGAAAGGCCAACAATTAACGCTTCTACCTCACTCCGTTTTGCTGCAACCTTCGCGAAGAGCAATTCGCGCTGTCTTGAGCCGCTCTCTTGCATCTCCTGAATTCCGATTACATTCACTAATTTGAAGAGCTGCGCACTAACTTGATCGAGCGCATGTCCTTCAAGATTTAGCACGATAGTCATGCGAGAGACCTTTGGATCCTCGGTGGGACCAACAGCAAGTGAATCAATGTTGTAACCGCGACGCGAGAAAAGGCTTGCGACACGAGCAAGAACGCCGGGGCTGTTTTCAACAAGAACAGCGAGGGTATGTTGGGCCATCTCTATAACTCCTGTGAATCCCAGTCCGGCGCCATTTCGCGGGCGATCATGATGTCATCATTTGATGTTCCAGCTGCGACCATTGGCCAGACCATGGCATCGCGATGAACGCTAAAGTCAACGACGACTGGTGCATCGTTTATCGCATTAGATTCCTTGATAACCCGGTCAACATCACTCTTTGATTCACAGAGTAGCCCCACGCAACCCATCGCCTCAGCAAGTTTTGCAAAGTCAGGGACGCGCTTGGAATTTAAATCAGTATTTGAATAACGACCTTGATAGAAGAGGGTCTGCCATTGGCGAACCATTCCAAGAGATTCATTATTGATAATCGCAACCTTGATTGGAATATTGTTTAGCGCACAAGTCACAAGTTCTTGATTGGTCATCTGGAAACATCCATCGCCATCAATTGCCCAGACTGGTGTATCTGGTAGGCCAACTTTTGCGCCCATCGCGGCAGGAACGGCATAGCCCATCGTTCCTAATCCACCGGAGTTGAGCCAAGTTCTTGGCTTCTCATACTTAATGAATTGTGAAGCCCACATCTGGTGTTGTCCGACGCCGGCAACATAGACCGCATCGGGTCCAGTTAGCTGACCGATTCGCTCAATTACATATTGTGGTGAGAGCGATCCATCACTTGGTTCGTTATAGCCAAGCGGGTAAGTGGTGCGAAGTGAATTCATCTGGCGCCACCAGGTAGTGAAATCTGGCTTATTCTTTTTGAACTCGGCTTCAACGGCTGGAGTTAGCGCCCTAATAGTCGGACCAAGATCGCCAATAACAGGAACGTCGGCGTAGCGATTCTTACCGATTTCCGCAGGATCTATATCGGCATGAATTATCTTGGCATTAACTGCGAAAGTACTTAGTTTTCCAGTTACCCGATCATCAAATCGCGCGCCTAGAGTTATTAACAGATCAGCTTTCTGCAGCGCAGTCACCGCAGCAACAGTGCCATGCATACCTGGCATGCCGAGATGTTGCGGATGGCTATCAGGGAAAGCGCCGCGCGCCATAAGTGTTGTGACAACAGGTGCGCCAACAACTTCCGCCAGCTTCAAGAGATCCTTGGCTGCATTTGCCTTAATTACTCCGCCACCGATATAGAAAACGGGTTTGGAAGATTGGGCGATGAGAGCTGCGGCATCTCTTATGGATTCTGAGTTAGGTTCGATTTGTGGCCGATAACCACGGAGCTCGGCACGCTTTGGATAACTAAAAGTAGTCATCTTCTGGAGCGCATCTTTAGCGATATCAACTAGAACGGGTCCAGGTCGACCAGAGTTTGCGATGTAGAAAGCTTCTGAGATTGCGCGCGGAATATCAGCAGGGTCGGTAATCAAATAATTATGTTTTGTGACTGGCATCGTGATGCCGCGAATATCAGCTTCTTGAAATGCATCAGTGCCGATCGCCGGTGCTGGGACTTGGCCGGTGATTGCTACGACTGGAACTGAATCCATATGAGCATCAGCGAGTGGAGTTACTAAGTTGGTTGCTCCCGGTCCTGAAGTTGCGATACATACTCCAGCTTTTCCGGTGACTTGTGCATAGCCTGTTGCAGCATGTCCAGCGCCTTGTTCATGGCGGACCAAGATATGGCGGATCTTAGAATCGTAGATTGGATCGTAAGCAGGAAGAATTGCGCCACCTGGGATTCCAAACATCACATCAACGCCAGCTTCTTCCAAAGCTCGCACTAGTGATTGCGCTCCAGTTATCTCATTGCTCATCTTCCGCTCCTTTCCGTTTCTAGAAACTCTCCCTATTAATGCAAAAACCCTCAGTTTCCTGAGGGTGCGCGTGATCTTCGATTTAGATCACGCGCAACGAATCACCACCACTGATGAAGAGAAGGTGTTCGTTGACATGTGGCGAATTATTCCGTCACGAATTGGGGGTAGTCAACCCCTGAGATGTGCATCTCAGATTTTGGAACTAGTCGCAGACCGCCCCGCGGGAGGCCGAACCGACCAATTTCACATATTTCGATAGGACTCCATAGGTGTAGCGAGGAGGTAGCGGTCTAAAGCTCTTGCGCCGTTCCACTAGTTCTTTTTCATCGACCAACAAATCTAAGGTCCGAGCTTTTACATCGATTCGAATTCGATCACCATTCTTTACAAGCGCAATTGGTCCGCCATCCACCGCTTCGGGTGAAACATGTCCAACGCAAAGTCCAGTTGTTCCACCTGAGAATCTTCCATCGGTAATCAATAAAACAGATTTTCCAAGTCCAGCGCCCTTGATTGCGCCGGTAATCATCAACATCTCACGCATTCCCGGTCCACCTTTAGGACCTTCATATCTGATGACTACAACATCGCCGGCATTAATAGTTCCATCTTCAAGCGCATCCATCGCGCCTTGTTCGCGATCAAAGACTCTAGCTGGACCCTCAAAAACATCAACGCCAACGCCGGCAACTTTTGTGACAGCGCCTTCTGGGACAAGTGAGCCACCCAAGATTGTGATTCCACCACTTGTTGCAAGTGGTGAGCTAACCGCCTTAAGAATCTGGCCATCTGGGTCTGGTGGCGCTATTTCTTTTAGATTCTCAGCCATAGTCTTACCGGTAACAGTTAAGCAATCGCCATGAATCAAGCCCGCGTCTAACAGCGCCTTCAGTACTACCGGCACTCCGCCAACTTTGTCGACATCATTCATTACATACTTTCCAAATGGTTTCAAGTCACCAAGCAATGGGACTTTTGAACCCACCCGATGGAAATCATCCATGCTCAAGTCGATCCGAGCTTCGTGGGCGATTGCAAGTAAATGAAGTACCGCGTTGGTAGAGCCACCAAGAGCCATGAGAATTGTGATGGCATTCTCAAAGGCTTGTTTGGTGAGAATGTCACGTGTTCTTATGCCTTGGCGGATTAGATTTACAACGGCAGCGCCAGATGCAATTGCATATGAATCTCTTCTTCGATCTATGGAAGGTGGCGCAGCTGAACCTGGAAGTGAAAGCCCAAGCGCCTCGCCAATTGAAGCCATCGTATTTGCGGTGTACATACCGCCACATGCGCCCTCGCCAGGACAGATTGCCCGCTCAATCTTGTCGACTTCTTCTTGGGATATTAATCCGCGCGCGCAAGCGCCTACTGCTTCAAAGGCATCAATGATTGTTACATCTCGACCATCGACTTTTCCAGGCATGATCGAACCTGCATAAACAAAGACTGAGGCGACATTAATTCGAGCGGCCGCCATCATCATTCCAGGAAGGGATTTATCGCAGCCAGCAAATGTGACCATTCCATCGAGGCGTTCGGCTTCCATCACAGTTTCAACTGAATCAGCAATGACCTCTCGTGAAACCAGCGAGAAGTGCATCCCTTCATGTCCCATGGAGATTCCATCAGAAATAGAGATGGTTCCAAATTGCATTGGGAAGCCACCGGCTTCAATCACACCTTTTTTAGATGCTTTAGCTAAGCGATCAAGTGAGAGATTGCAGGGAGTTACTTCATTCCAAGAGGATGCAATTCCTATTTGCGGCTTCTCCCAATCAGCATCAGTCATGCCAACAGCGCGAAGCATTCCGCGAGCTGGCGCTCGTTCTAAACCATCGGTCACAAGGTAAGAGCGTGGCTTCATTGGATTCTTACTCATGAGCTCAACCTTGTCCTAAATGTTTCAACAATAGTTCTCTAACTTTAGCGGCATCGGCCTGGCCTTTCGTTTCTTTCATGACCGCGCCAATTAGCGCACCGGCAGCCGGAATATGTCCTCCCCGAACTTTCTCAGCGACATCTGGTTGCGCAGCAACGGCTTTCTCTATTGCTTGTAGTAAGGCTGAATCATCCGAAACGACTTTGATGCCACGCTTCTCGATAATCTCACTTGGTCGTCCCTCATTGTTTATTACGCCTTCAACGACCTGGCGCGCTAACTTATCGGTGAGCTCTCCATTTACGATTAGTGCGACAACTTCAGCAACATCATTTGCGGTGATTGGAAGTGAGACAGCTGGAACTTCGCGTTCATTAGCTAGCCGAGCAATCTCACCAAGCCACCAACTTCTCGCGCGAGTGGGATCGGCGCCGAGTTTTACGGTCTCCTCGACTTGATCGAGAACATCCGCATTAATCATCGCGGCCATCTCTTTATCGGGGACTTGCCACTCCTCTTGAATTCGCTTCCTTCTTACCGAGGGCTTCTCAGGTAGTGAACTACGAATCTTTTCAATCCAGTCTGCGGCTGGTGCGACTGGGACAAGATCAGGTTCTGGAAAATATCGGTAATCCTCGGCCTGCTCTTTCGAGCGTCCAGGAGTTGTTTCGCCGGTATCTTCATGGAAATGTCGAGTTTCTTGAATTACCCGTTCGCCTTTATCCAAGATTCCAGCATGACGGATCATCTCGCTTCTAACAGCGCGCTCCACGCTTCGTAGCGAGTTCACATTCTTGGTCTCACTTCGCGTACCAAGTTTTTCAGCTCCAATTAAACGTAATGAAACATTGGCGTCGCAACGTAGCGAACCTTGCTCCATCTTCACATCACTTACG
>VGAF01000059.1 GCA_016870855.1 Actinomycetota bacterium
AAAGTTAAGCGTTCGCTTAACGTGTTCCTCAATTTACGCAGTGAAAAGCGCTATTTGGCGCATATTTCTCGGTGTGTCGCAATATTTCACAGATTGATTGATTGCGATTTTTTCACTTTTTATGCGTAAAAAACCCTCAATTACAGGTTTAGAGTCGGTGAAAAACTCTCTTTATGACAAAACTGGAAGCGTTTTTGGCTTGAATTTCGCCCTTTTTGACTCAAATCCTTCAACAAGACCAGTGTGACGAAGCGTTAAACCAATGTCATCAAGGCCTTCCATCAATCTCCAGCGGGTGTAATCATCTAAATCAAATCCAACGCTCTTGCCGCTATAGCTCACCGAACGACTCTCGAGATTTACGCTGATAGATGTCTTTGGATCTTGCTCTATAGCGCTCCAAAGCGCCTCTACTTCCTCTTGGGGCAAGATAACTGTTAGTAATCCACCCTTCAAAGAGTTCCCGCGGAAGATATCGGCGAATCTGGCGGAAATGACAACCTTAAATCCATAGTTTTGTAGCGCCCAGACAGCGTGTTCTCTAGAGGAGCCAGTTCCAAAATCAACTCCGGCTACCAAAATAGTTCCACCGTGATACTCGCTCTTATTAAGAACGAAATCTGGGTCACTTCGCCAAGCAGCAAATAGGCCATCTTCAAATCCAGATCGGGTGACTCGCTTTAGATAAACAGCCGGGATGATCTGGTCGGTATCAACATTGCTCCGTCGAAGCGGGACTCCGGTGCCAATGTGCGAGAGGAATTTCTCCATTTTCTAACTCCTTACAAATCCGCCGGGGAGGCAAGCGTTCCCTTGATTGCAGTGGCTGCTGCAACAAGCGGGCTGACTAGATGGGTTCTTCCACCTTTACCTTGGCGTCCTTCAAAATTTCGATTTGATGTCGATGCCGAACGTTCTCCCGGCTTTAGTTGATCAGGGTTCATTCCCAAGCACATTGAGCATCCAGCGCTGCGCCATTCCGCCCCAAATTCAAGGAAGAGCTTATCTAGACCCTCGGATTCGGCTTGTAACCGAACTCGAGCCGACCCTGGCACTACGAGCATGCGAGTATTTGACGCCACTTTCTTGCCCTTGATAATCGCCGCGGCGGAGCGGAGATCTTCGATTCGGCCATTCGTGCACGAACCGAGAAAGACGGTATCAATCTTTATCTCTTTCATCGGCGTACCGGCTTTGAGATCCATATATACAAGCGCGCTTTCAGCTGCTCGTCGCTCTTGTTCATCACCAAAGGATTCCGGAGTTGGTACCGCTTGACTCAAAGGAACGCCTTGGCCCGGATTAGTCCCCCAAGTTACAAATGGCGAGAGCTCATCGGCATTTAAGTAGATCTCCTTATCAAACTTTGCATCAGCATCGCTCTTTAGCGTCTTCCAATATGCAAGCGCCGCATCCCAATCAGCGCCCTGTGGCGCATGAGGTCTTCCCTTTATATATTCAAAAGTGATTTCATCTGGAGCTATAAGTCCGGCGCGAGCTCCTGCCTCTATGGACATATTGCAAATAGTCATCCGCGCTTCCATTGAAAGTTCCCGGATGGCACTTCCTCGATATTCCAAGATGTATCCCTGACCACCGCCAGTTGATATCTGGGCAATCACGGCCAGGATGATGTCTTTAGATGTGACGCCTGGCTTTAGCTTTCCTTCGATATTTACCGCCATCATCTTTGGCTTCGTTAAGGGCAAAGTCTGGGTCGCTAGAACGTGCTCGACTTCGCTAGTTCCAATTCCAAAGGCGAGCGCGCCAAATGCGCCATGAGTCGATGTATGTGAATCGCCGCAAACTATCGTCATTCCTGGTTGCGTAATTCCAAGTTGTGGACCAACGACATGGACAATGCCTTGCTCGATATCGCCGAGTGAATGGATTCGAACGCCAAACTCGGCGCAATTTTTCCTCAAGGTATCGACCTGTAACCGTGAGACCGGATCAGCTATTGGCTTTTCTATATCGAGGGTCGGAACATTGTGATCCTCCGTTGCGAGCGTTAACTCGGGGCGGCGAACTTTTCGCCCTGATAGCCGTAGGCCATCGAATGCTTGTGGGCTAGTGACTTCATGGATTAGATGCAGGTCTATATAGAGCAGATCCGGTTCACCCGAAGCGCTTCTAACAACATGATCTTCCCAAACCTTCTCTGCGAGCGTTCTGCCCATACGACCCCCTAACCGCTTCATTTTGCTTCTCAATTAATGAGATGGCATTATCAGATTATGGACAAGAAGAATAGCGGAGTCGGCGTATTAGATAAAGCCGTGCGCATTCTTACCGTCTTAGAATCTGGACCACACTCACTCTCTGAGTTGGTTAAGGCGACGAAGATTGCTCGTCCTACTGCCCATCGCCTCGCTGTCGCACTTGAGTTTCATCGCCTAGTCGCACGAGATTTAAATGGCCGATTTATTCTGGGCCGGCGCAATGGTGAGTTCGCTGCTGCTGCGGGCGAAGATCGATTACTTGTTGCAGCCGCCCCAGCGCTATCCGCGCTGCGCGATGCGACTGGTGAGAGCGCACAGCTCTATCGCCGTCAAGGAGATCAACGAATCTGTGTTGCTGCTGCTGAACGGATGTCCGGGTTGCGCGACTCGGTTCCAGTTGGTGCGGCCTTAACCATGGGAGCAGGTTCGGCTGCTCAAGTACTTCTTGCTTGGGAGGATGCAGATAAATTGCATCGCGCGCTAACGAGCGCAAGATTTAATGCCGCCGCTTTATCTGCGGTAAGACGTAGAGGATGGGCGCAAAGCGTTGGTGAAAGAGAACCGGGCGTTGCTTCTGTTTCGGCTCCAGTCCGCGGTCCGAATAATAGAGTAATCGCGGCTGTAAGTATTTCGGGGCCAATTGAGAGATTAGGAAGACAGCCAGGAAGACTTCACGCAGCAGCAGTTGTTGCTACAGCGGTAAAACTAAGTGAGTTCCTTGCAAAGAAGAGTTAACTTACAAAACTCTTGAAACTTTCGAAAACACTCAAAAACATGGCAGCCCCGAAGGGATTCGAACCCTCGTAGCTGGCTTGAGAAGCCAGAGTCCTAGGCCACTAGACGACGGGGCCATGTTTTCCTTACATATTAAGTTTTCAACTTCTTAACTTTGATCAATCTAGCTGGGGTACCAGGACTCGAACCTAGACAAGCTGAACCAGAATCAGCTGGGCTGCCAATTACCCCATACCCCAAATTGACCCGCTCTCGCGAGCGACAAAGGATACCCCGAGAAAAGCATCTGTTCTAACTGCTTATCTGATGGCGCTCTTAAGCCTCGACAAGCAACGTTCTCTTCCGAGTAACTCCATCGATTCAAATAGTGGTGGCGAGATATGACTTCCCGTAATAGCAATTCTTACTGGACCAAAGGCGTTTCTCGGCTTTAACCCAAGCCCATCGATTAATGAGTTACGGAGCGCAGTCTCGATATGTGTGTGGCTCCAATCGGAAACTGGTTCTAAGGATTCAAGTGCAGCTGCAACAACTTTCTGGGCATCAGCTTCGCCGATCTTTGCTCCGCTGTTCGCGTCAAATTCGACTTGATCCACGAATAGAAACGAAAGCATCGGAATAACTTCCTTTAGGCGAACAATTCGCTCCTGGATTATGGGCAGCGCCTTCTTCACCAGAGAGACTTGTGCATCAGAACCCGTTATCGCCTTTGAAGTGATTAGGAATGGCAGCGCGCGCTCTAGAAAATCTTCAATACTTAAAGCTCGGATCTTGTCACCGTTTATCGCCTCTAATTTCTTCATATCAAAGCGAGCCGGCGAACTATTTACTCGCTCGATTGTGAAGAGTTGAACTAACTCCTCCATCGTTATGTTTTCGCGGTCATCTCCGGGCGACCAACCAAGTAGCGCCAAGTAATTACAAATCGCTTCCGGCAAAAATCCTTCTTCGCGATACCAAGCAATTGAGACTTCACCATTTCGTTTTGAGAGTTTCGCATTATCGGTTCCCATTACGAAGGGAAGATGAGCGAACTCGGGATAATCCGATGGAGCAACTCCCATCGCTTGATAGACGCGAATCTGGCGAGGCGTTGAAGAGAGTAGGTCTTCGCCGCGCAGCACATGAGTGACTTTCATTAGAACATCATCAACGGCTACCGCCAAGGTGTAGAGCGGAGAGCCATCTGCGCGCATCAAGACAAAATCAGGTACATATTTATGCTCGAAAACGACTTCGCCACGAATGAGATCTGTAAATCGGGTTTCACCATCGGGCATCCGCATACGGATGACCGGCTTACGACCTTCTGCTTGGTATCTTGAAATTTCTTCACCCGTAAGCGAACGGCACTTACCGTCATAACCAGGCGCTTGATTGGCCTGACGCTGCGCTTCGCGCCGCGCTTCTAACTCCTCTGTCGAGCAATAACAGTTATATGCATCGCCATTCTTAAGAAAGGTATTGGCCCACTCGGAATAAATCTCAAGACGCTGGGATTGGAGATATGGACCATAGGAGCCGCCAACTTCAGGGCCCTCATCCCAGTTAAGTCCCAACCATTTCAAGGTATCGATAGCGCGAGCTATGTATTCATCGGTAACGCGTTCTCTATCGGTATCTTCAATACGGAAAATCAACTTCCCGCCGGTATGGCGGGCGTAAGCCCAATCAAATAGAGCGGTGCGGATATTTCCTACATGCAAATCACCGGTCGGCGAGGGTGCAAACCTTGTCCGGATCTCTCTCTTTGCTAGATCAGCCACGCGCAGATACTCGATTCGTAAGTTCGCCTAAACCTTCGATGGCAATCTTAACTTCTTTACCAGGAATTACTGGTCCAATACCAGCTGGAGTTCCGGTAAGAATTACATCACCAGGCAAAAGTGTCATCGCGCTAGTTATAAAGTTAATAATTGTAGGAATATCAAAGACCATCTCATCTAGGTGTGCGTTCTGTTTTATCTCGCCAGCAACCTCGGCTGTGATGCGCTGTTTAGCAGGAAGAAACTCGGTATCAATCCAAGGACCGAGTGGGCAGAAAGTATCGAAGCTCTTGCTTCGAGTCCATTGTCCATCACCCTTTTGAATATCGCGAGCGGTAACGTCATTGGCAATGGTGTATCCAAAAATCACATCTTTGTACCGCTCTTTTGGGACATCTTTACAGATTCGCGAAATCACAATCGCTAATTCAGCCTCATGATCTACTCGCTCGCTCTGGATAGGCCAGTTGATAATGTCATTAGGGCCAATCACAGATGTATTTGGCTTTAGGAAGATGATTGGCTCTTTGGGAACTTCTCCCCCCATCTCGGCAGCATGATCAGCGTAGTTTTTACCGACGCAGACAACTTTGCTCCTTGGAATCACAGGCGCCAAGATACGAACGCTCTCGAGTGGAATTCGTTCCTCTCTTAGTTGAATCCCGGAATAAAGTGGATCACCATTTACAAGCCGGATAGTTGAGTTATCTTCAAGGATGCCAAATAGCGGGTCGCTTCCCAAGTTTGAACCTGTTGGCGGAGTGAAACGGAGAATTCGCACCAGGAGACCTTAAGGCTTTACTTCCGTGCTGCCGCGCTCCACTAGAACCGTTCCAATTCGGTGCCGTCTACCTACTGGGCGTTCTGCTGTGACTTTCCACCCGCTAAGTTCAATCTCGCTACCGGGAATCGGCACTCGACCCAAGAGCTTGGCCATGTAACCACCAACCGTATCTACTTCCTCAAGTTCATCTTTTTCAAACTCGATATCAAGATGTTCTGCTAAATCCTCAATATGAAGCCGCGCCGAGACCCGGGCTTTCTTGCCCTCCTCAAGCCATTCAATTTCCTCTAGGTCATCGTCATACTCATCAGCGATTTCGCCGACAATCTCTTCCAACAAATCTTCGATGGTAATCAAGCCAGCGGTGCCGCCATACTCATCAACCACAATGGCAAGGTGAATTTGGTCGCGCTGCATCTCCTTTAGTAATTCAGCAGCCGTCTTTGTCTCAGGAATAAAGGTGGCGGGCCGGACATGATCTAGGACCAATTCGGTCTGTTCAGATTCGCGATATTCGTGGGTCCGCTTTGCCAAATCCTTTACATATGCGATTCCAATTATTGTGTCGAGGTTCTCGCCAATTACTGGGATTCTTGTAAACCCAGATCTCAGCGCAAGTGAAAGTCCCTGGCGGAGATTCTTACTTCCTTCAATCCAAACCATCTCAGTTCGAGGAACCATCAATTCGCGCACCAAGGTATCGCCCAACTCAAAGACTGAGTGGATCATCTCGTGCTCAGACTCCTCCACTAAGCCACGTTCATGGGCTTGATCTACTAAATCTCGAAGTTCCGCTTCGTTAGCAAATGGACCGGTCTTAAAACCTTTTCCAGGAGTTATGGCATTTCCGATGGCAATCAGAAGCGTAGTTATTGGTCCAAGTATCTTGGAGAGAATTACCGCAGCGATGCTCGCCGGCACGATCCAAGCGCCGGCATGTTGTTTACCTAGAGTTCTAGGTCCCACTCCAACTACAACAAATGAGAGAACCAGCATCGCGCCAACCGAGACGCTCATCGCAATCGCTAATGAATCAAATAGATCAATCAACGCCTCCGCCACGATCACCGTCGCGGTCAATTCCGCAGCTTTTCTAACGAACAAGACAACATTTAAGTATCGCGCTGGTTCAGAGAGAACTCGCTGAACCCAAGCCGCTCGCTTAGAGGACTTACTCTCAAGCTCTTCAACAAAGACACGCGAAATAGAATTTATCGCGCTCTCGCTTCCGGCTAAGAAGCCGGCAAATAGGAGTAACGCAACAACAACTGAGATGACCAAAATGCTCACGCTTGGATCCGCCAACCTTTCAGGTAATCATCTTGTAGAGAGAACATAACTTCTTTCTCTTCACTTTCGCGATGGTCGTATCCGAGCAAGTGCAGCACGCCGTGGATAGTTAAGAGCTCTAGCTCATCTTGCAACGAGTGGCCCGCCTCCTTGGCTTGGGGCTCTGCATAACTTGGACAGAGAACAATATCCCCGATTACGCCCGGTCCATCAGCCGCCGAATTCGGCTTGATTTCATCCATCGGAAATGAGAGGACATCGGTCGCACCTGGTTCATCCA
>VGAF01000060.1 GCA_016870855.1 Actinomycetota bacterium
GAATGGGATTGGCCCGCCAGTTAAAGGACGAGATATTCAATTGCCCACCGACTCTACTAATCGTCGCTCGAGCGCAAGATGCTTGGTTGGCTGGTTGGTCAAGGGCTGATGGAGTAGTTACTCATCCGATCGATTCCTTTACTCTCTCCAAGAGCGCTCTTGCTCTAATAGCTTCTCCTTCGGTAGCTAAATAGATTCTTTGTTTAAGCGCCTACCTCAGCACTTATTTAGATGAAAATCTCAGAGATCAACTCTCAACTCGCTCGTAAAGCAGACCTCTCGAGTTCCGAAGTTCGATTTGTAATGGATGAAATCCTCAATGGGCGAGCAAGCGATGATGAGATCAAAGGATTTTTGATCGGCCTGAAAGAGAAAGGTGAGCGAGCAGAAGAAGTTCTCTCCTTGGTTGATTCGCTATATCAACAAGCATCACTTGTCGAGATTCCAGATCGCGCTGTTGACATTGTTGGGACTGGGGGAGATGGGTTCAACACGATAAACATCTCTACTAGCGCTGCAATTTTGATTACCGCATCTGGTGGAAGAGTCGTAAAACATGGAAATCGTGCCGCTAGTTCAGCTAGCGGCGCTGCAGATTTTCTAGAGGAGCTAGGTATCAATATCAACCTTGATGGAAAACAGCTTGCAGAGTGCGTTAGGAAGATTGGTATCGGCTTTGCTTTTGCCCCAAAGTTCCATCCAGCGATGCGCTATGCCGCATCCGCCCGTAAGTTACTTGGGTTCCCAACCGTCTTTAACATTCTTGGCCCGCTTGCCAACCCAGCTAGACCAAAGGCGGTCGCGATAGGGGTTACTCGTCTTGAGATGTTTGAGTTGGTGGCAAAGGTTCTCGCCGCTCGAGGCTGCGAAGGATTTGTCTTTCGTGGCGATGACGGCCTCGATGAAATTTCTATCGCTGGCCCAAGCTCTGTATACCAAGTTCGAGATGGCGGGTATCAACTATTTTCTTTCGATCCCCGAAACATTGGCATTGAGTTAGAACCTTTAAACGCGATTCGTGGTGGAGATGCTAAATTCAACGTTGAAGTTACTAAGTCAGTACTTTCTGGAAAACTCGGAGCAGCCCGAGAGGCGATTTTGCTCAACGCGGCGCTTGGTATCGCGGCTTTCAAAGGGGATTTCAACCTTCCACTTGAAACCCAAATAGCAAATGGTTACGTACTTGCTAAAGCCGGTATAGATAGTGGCAGAGCGCTAGAACTTATTCAGCGCTGGCGTGATCTTTCAAATGAATTAGCAAAGTCCTCTTTATAGCGAGATTGCTCGGAGCTGGTTTTCAGTTTCTCAAGCGAAGATCTCGCATGTCCGGCGCCGAAGATCGAACGGCTCCATTCTCCATCAATTTCCAGCAACTCTATCGACTCGCGTTCGGCGTAACGCAAAAGTATTTCAACTTCCTCATGGCTAGAGGCTGGAAGAATCGTGCCGTTATCAGCCACAACCTCTCCAATTGATTTAAGCGCATTAATTGCCTCGCGCTTTCGAGTTTGGTCACTTAAATCAATCTTTGTAACGAGAGATGCAGCTAATCGTCCGAATCGGATGAGAATCAATTCGATTACTTCACTATTACCTTGGGCGCTCAATTTACTAGCGAGGATGAGCTCACGTACCTTTGTAAAACTTCGGATTCGCTCACCTCTTGCTGAGCCTCGGATGTAGGCGCCCAAGCGATTTCTAATCTCGGCCGCCTCTTCAAATCTTTCTTTAAGGGCCAACTCGGACATTCGCTTATGGAGAGTCTCCAAGATAGGACGTGAATCATGGAGCATTGAGAAATGCAGCTCTTCCGAAATTGACTTATAGGAATCAAAGGATTGCAATCCGATACAGGGAGCGCCACACTTTCCTAGATCTAAGAGCGCACAAGCGCTAGCGCTCTTCATGCTTGTGAGAGTGATCCGTGGTTTACATTGTCTAACTGGGAAGGACTCATAGAGCGCTTCGATGGCGCGTTGCGCTTCATCTCTTCCATTGAACGGACCGCTCCAAGTAGCTTCATCGTTCAAAGTCGTGGCGCCTCGAACTTGGGTCAACCTCGGATATGCCTCATCTGTCATCCGGATCCAAATAGCTTTTTCTTGGAACCTAGAACGACGATTAAATCTCGGTCTATTCGAGGCGATTAAGCGCAGCTCACGAATCTCAGCCTCGATTATTGTGGGAGTCTCAGTCACTTCAACTCGATCAGCTAACGCGATCATGTCGTGAATTCGTTTTCTAGTTTCGGCTGAAGTGAAATAGGTTTTAACGCGCGAGCGTAGGTTTCGAGTAGTCCCTATGTAGAGAGGTTCTCCCGAAGGGTCGCGAAAAATATAAACACCGGGGCTATTTGGTAATCCGTCGGCAAAGTGTCGCTTCCGTCGTTGGGCATCGGTGACTCGATTTGTAAAACCTTTTAGATCTTCAAGAGTATTAACACCAAAAGAGCCAAGTCGCTCAATCACTCCATGAAGAACATCAACGGTTGCACGGGCATCAGCGAGCGCACGATGCTCGGGATTTGTTGTCGCACCAAAGAAAGCAGCCAGCGTTCCTAGTTTGAAATCCCGAACTTCATCTCGGGTTACGACATATCTTGTAATTCGCGCTGTATCAACCACTTGATACTTCGGCCAGGGGACTTCTAAACGTTCTGCGGAAGCGCGCAAAAAGCCGATATCAAAAGGCGCGTTATGCGCCACGAGAACTGTTTCATCCGCAGAGCCCAAGAATTCAAGGAGCGAGAATAGCGCTTCACCGATTGGTGGGGCAGTAATCACCATCGCATCAGTAATTCCGGTCAACACAGTAATGAATGGTGGGATAGGTCCTCCCGGGTTCACCAGAGTCTGGAATTCACCGATTACCTCACCGCCACGAACCTTGACCGCGCCGATTTCGGTGATTGCACAATCGCTCGGCGAGCCACCTGTAGTTTCGAGATCAACGACAACGAATGTAGTGTCGATCAGAGCCTTACCCAGGTCGTCAAAAGAGGGTTGCCAGTTACCTTCAAGATTTCCATGCCCGACCACATGCAGAATCTAGATTGAGGCTCCGACAATTCCGATAACCTCGCCGGATGACGACCACCGGGGCCCCAACAGGTTGGCTCGATGATTTCTCCGCAGATTCAAATGGAGATGTCGGAGCCCTACTTCTTCACGGCTTTACCGGATCACCGGCTTCTATGCGCCCTTGGGCTCACTTCATTCACGAACGAGGCGTCGCAGTTCGAGTACCACGTATCCCAGGCCATGGAACCAAGTGGCAGGATTTAAATAAAGTGAAATGGCAGAGTTGGCCAGAGCGCGCCGAGCGTGATTTAGAGGAGTTGCTTTCAAAGTACAAAAAGGTATTTATCTTTGGACTTTCCATGGGGGGAGCTAACACGCTCCATCTTGCCGCAAAGCATTCTTCTAGGTTGGGTGGAATTGTTCTAGTAAATCCAATGATTCATATTCCAGATCCAACTATTAAATTCATAGACATAATTAAGTTCATCACTCCAAAACGTCCTTCAGTTGGTGATGATATAAAGAAGCCTGGCGTGACTGAGTGGGGTTATGACGCGCTTCCTATGAAGGGAGTCGCCCAGCTGCATAGATTTCTAAAAGCAACGAGATCGACTCTTCCTCATGTCCAGACGCCTACCTTGCTATTCCATAGCACCGAAGATCACGTTCTCCCAGTTTCCAATACAGAAATAATCATGTCCGAGATTGGTTCAAAGGATAAAGTGCGCGTTGAATTGGCGAACTCGTATCACGTCGCAACCTTGGACTTTGACGCTGAAACGATATTTGAAAATTCACATCGTTTTGTAATGGAGAAATCAAAGTGAGTAAGAATCCTTTTCTAACTCGCTCTACCTTGCCATATGAGACTCCTCCCTTTGCTGAGATCACCGAGGAGCACTACTTAAAAGCTTTCTACGCCGGCACCTCCGAACAGCTAGCCGAGGTCGAGTCGATTCTTGCCACGGAAGAGGTAACTTTCGAAAACACCATCGTGGCCCTTGAGAAGAGCGGCCAGACTCTCAATCGGGTGCTTAACGTTTTCTATAACAAGTCGTCGAGTGATACGAATAATCGAATAGATGAGATTGAAGCTGAGATTGCCCCAAAGTTAGCAGCGCATTCCGATGCGATCCGGCTAAATCCAGCTCTCTTTGCTCGGATCAAGAAGTTGGTTGAGTCGAACCCAAGTTTGGATGAAGAAAGCGCCTGGTTACTAAAGCGCTATTACAAAGATTTGCTTCAGGCTGGAGCTGCCCTTGATGAGATAGCAAGGGAGAAAGTAAAGAAGATCAACGAAGAGCTCTCCTCACTTGAGACTCAATTCAGCAAGAACCTCCTTGCCGATACAAATGACTTGGCTGTCTTTGTCGATGATGAAAAAGAGTTGGATGGGTTGAGCACAAATGGAATCGCGGCTTGTAAGGCTGCAGCGCAAGCGCGAGGCGTTGAAGATAAGTGGATGATCGGCATGGTCAATTTCACGGGCCACCCAAACTTAGCCTCGCTTAAAAATCGAGCTTTACGGGAGCGGATCATGCGCAACTCCCTAATTAAAGGACTTCGTGGCAATGGCTTTGATACCCGGAAAGTTTTACTTCGTATGGCAGAACTTCGAGCAGAGCGTGCAAAACTCTTCGGATTGAACTCGCATGCCGAATATGTTCTGCAAGAGCAGACCGCAAGTCATCCCGATCGAGTCCATGAAATGCTCCGCAAGATTGCTCCCGCAGCTGTTGCAAATGCAAGGCGTGAAGCTTCGGAGATAGAAAAGGTTATTTCCCAGAACGGCAAACACGAACTCGCAAGTTGGGACTGGCTCTACTACACCGAAAAGGTGAGAGTTGAGAAATATGAGTTAGATACAACGGCAATGCGCCCCTATTTCGAATTGGAGAGCGTCCTAAAGAAGGGAGTCTTCTTCGCGGCCGAAAAGTTATATGGCATGACATTCAAAGAGCGTCCCGATCTCGTTACTTATCATCCGGAGGCACGCGCCTTTGAAGTCTTTAATGAAGATGGAAGCTCAATCGGCCTTTACATAGGGGATTACTACACCCGGGACTCCAAACGCGGCGGCGCCTGGATGAACTCTTTGGTAGACCAGAACCACCTTATGGGCCAGAAACCAGTTGTTGTTAACAATATGAATATCCCTAAACCGCCAGCTGGCGAACCAACTCTTCTGACCTATGACGAGACAACGACTCTCTTTCATGAATTCGGCCATGCGATTCATGGCTTGTTGTCTAACGTCAAATATCCACGCTTTTCTGGAACGAGTGTGCAGCGCGACTTTGTTGAGTTCCCCTCACAAGTAAATGAGATGTGGATTCTGTGGCCAGAAGTTCTTGATAACTATGCCCGGCACTACCAAACCGGGGAGCGCCTACCTCAAGCGTGGGTGGATAAGTTAAATGAATCATCAACATTTAATGAAGGCTATGCCACCACAAGTTATCTTGCAGCCGCGGTTCTGGACCTAGCTTGGCATTCACTCTCTGATCTAAGCGAAGTTAATGACGTTGAAGAGTTCGAAAGAAAAGCGATTACTGATTATGGACTTGATTTCGCCCCAGTCCCAACCCGCTACCGATCCACTTACTTCTCACACATTTTTGCCGGAGGTTATTCCGCCGGTTACTACGGCTATATATGGAGTGAAGTTCTAGATGCGGACACCGTTGAATGGTTCAAGAGCAATGGTGGCCTTACTCGATCAAACGGTGATCACTTCCGGAACTCTTTAATGAGCCGCGGCGGATCACTCGATTCCATGCAGATGTTCCGCAATTTCCGAGGGCGCGATGCTGATATCGAGCCACTTCTTCGTAGACGCGGATTGAAGTAGGGAATCACTCATGCTCGAGGCGATATTTCTCGGAATCGTTCAAGGCTTGACCGAGTTCCTGCCCATCTCCTCGAGTGCACATGTCCGCTTGTTCGGTGAATTTCTCCCATCTGGTAGCGATCCCGGGGCAACATTTACGGCCATCATGCAGATTGGCACTGAAATTGCAGTCCTCATCTACTTTCGAAGTGATCTAGTGCGAATATTGAAAGCTGTAGTTCGATTTATCCTTCGAAAGCCAATCGAGCCTGGAAGTGCTGATGAACAGAGCGCGCGTCTCGGAGGTTTGATACTCCTAGGTTCAATCCCAATCTTTCTTCTTGGGTTTCTTGGACAGAGCTACATAAGAGAGAATTTCAGATCTCTATGGTTGATTAGCTTCACACTGATCGCCTTCGGAATAGCGCTAGGTTTGATAGATCACTATGGCAAAAAAGTTAAGAGCCTAGATGAATTAAATCGTAGAGATGGTTTGATCTACGGATTAGCCCAATCCCTTGCGCTTGTTCCAGGAGTCTCGCGCTCTGGGGCAACAATCGCAATGGGACGCTTCTTGGGTTACAAGCGGGAGGCCGCACTTCGCTACTCCTTCTTATTGGCTATTCCAGCAGTACTTGGAAGCGGAACTTACGAATTGCTAAATTCGTTGACGGAGCCAACAAATACCTTCTCGTTACTCGAAACCGCATCGGCAACCCTAGTGGCCTTCCTTGTCGGATACGCGGTAATTGCCTGGCTAATGAAGTTTGTGCAGACTCGAAGCTTTATGCCCTTTGTTATCTACCGGATATTGCTAGGCGTTCTGATCATCGTCCTGTTGGCTTCTGAGAGAATTACTGCTTAACAGAACAACGCCCTTTAAAGACCGAGTGGACGATACTGGGATCGACTCGTGGATATGTTCGATTTGGATATCCATATAGATGAAATTCCTACTTGGTTCAGATATTAGACCATAGGGTAGACATTTTTGGCATTTGGATCCCACGATGTCAGATCTGGGTTCAACATTCCTGGGGAGCAGAAGGAGGAGTCTGGGTAACGAGTGGCAACTCTTGAGAAACGCACCATGCCCCGGATGCGC
>VGAF01000061.1 GCA_016870855.1 Actinomycetota bacterium
TGCCAAACTTCGTGGCTCGCTGCTAAGCGAGAAGGATAAGTTGGCTCAGTACACAATCGTCGAGAAGGAGATCATGAAGGATGCTTTGACTCTCCCGATCTTCCAGCACCCAGGCGTTACAGCTGTCAATGCGAAGCTGCAGAACGTCAAGCCAAATCCACTATCACCACAGTTGGTTTGGAATTACTGGGAGTGGAAGTACTAATTCACCCTGAAAAAGGGCTGATCTAGTAATAACTAAGCAGTAATTTAAGTGGCACGCGGGTTAAACTCGGGTGCCACTTAACACATGTGTGGGCAAGTTTTGATAGCGGAAAAGAAGAGGGGTTCTGAGGAATGTTGGCTTATGTAATGCGCCGTATCGGAGCGCTATTCATCATCCTCTTTGGCTCTAGCTTCCTTCTATTCAACTTAGCGGCGTTATCTACTGATCCAATCGCAGAACTTCGATTAAGCGATGCTCCAAATAAGGAGCAGTTGATAGTCAGTTTGACTCGCGAGTTGCGACTGGACCTTCCAGCTCCAGTTCGTTATTTCATTTGGCTGCGGGGAGTTCTCGGCGTCTTTGTCGGAAACCCAAACTTTGGATTAACACGCGAGCAAGAGCCCGTTATAAATGCAATTTCGGGGGCTATTCCGGTAACTATCCGCCTTGTCTTTGTAGCAACAATCGTTGCAATTGTTCTTGGTATTTCTCTAGGAATCACCTCTGCGCTCCGTCAGTACACTCGTTTTGATTACGGAATGACCTTCTTTGCCTTCCTTCTTTACTCTCTACCAATTTTCTGGGTCGCAGTTCTATTGAAGCAGTACTTGGCGATTGACTTCAACGACTTCTTAGTTAATGCAACGATATCGCCGCCCTGGATAATTTTTTTTAGCGCCGCGACCGGATTCTTCTGGGCAGCAATCTTTAGCGGAACGCGTAAGCGAGTCGTTCAAATCTTCATTGGAGTTTTCATCGCGAACTCACTGCTTTTGACGGCGATAAGTGCAACGAAATGGTTTGCCTACCCAAGGCTCGGTCCGATTGCAATCGCAATCCTTGGGGTTGGAATCGCACTCGGTGTTACCTATCTATCGGTAGGCCTCCAAGCCACTGCCGCGGTAAAGACATCGTTAATGATGGCCGGGTTTGGAACGATTTCATATTTCCCTGCCCAAGCAGTCCTCAATTCAGATCGCCCAAGACTTGGACTTCTAGTTCTATTCGTGGTGCTTGTGGCGGTCTCCGTCGCAGGTTCTTATGTATTTTCGCGAATCGACCGCGGCCCAATCATTCGCACTAGTTTGATTACCTCAACTCTCATCGGTTTATTAATTTTGGTCGATCGCTTAATGCAGGCTTGGCGCCCATTTGTCGAAAGCGATGATGTCAACTATCGCCCAGTTGCCACAATCGGCCAATCCACGATTTGGCTATCAGAAGTTCCATTCTGGGTGAGAGTACTTGACCAAGTAATGCATTTGATTCTTCCGACGATTGCGCTCACCTTAATTTCATTCGCTGGATATATCCGCTTCTCGCGCGGAACTCTTCTAGATGTCTTAAATCAGGATTACATCCGCACCGCACGAGCAAAAGGTCTTAATGAGCGCACCGTGATTATGCGCCATGCCTTTAGAAATACGATGATTCCATTGACCACAATTATGGTGGCCGACTTTGCCGGAATCGTTGGCGGAGCGATTATTACGGAACGAGTCTTTGCCTGGCAGGGCATGGGAACGCTCTTTAACAAGGCGATTGTTAGCTTTGACCTTAATCTCTTGATGGGAGTTTCGATATTCCTCTCAACCCTCGCGATTCTTGCCAACTTAGTTGCTGATCTTCTCTATTCCGCTCTTGATCCACGTATTCGAGTAGGAGCTGGCAAATAATGGCTAAGAAGAAGAGCTCTGCATCCGAGGTAGAACAAGCACAAGTTGATGCTGGCGAAAATGCCATCTTTAACAAAGAGACTGAAGGCTTAAGCCAGAGCCAGATCGTATTTCGCCGCTTCGTTCGCCACCGTGCGGCGATGATCGCAGTCATAGTCCTTTTTTCTATCATCACCTTGGTCTACACAGCCCTTGATTGGCGAATCGGATCAAAAGAAGACCCATACATAATCCCGGGTTGGTGGAAGTACAACTTTGAAGATATGCCTCCGTTGCTATTTGAAGATTGCCCTGGTGGATCTGTTGGATGCCCAACTATTGATGCAATCCCATTCTTAGATGGCGATGGAGTAAAGATGGGTGAACATCCATTTGGCCAAGACGATATTGGCCGCGATTACTTCGCTCTTGTAATGCGTGGGGCACAACGCTCACTTCTAGTTATGTTCATCATTGGCTTGATCGCAGCAACTCTTGGAACCGTAATCGGTGCAGTAGCTGGCTACTTCCGCGGTTGGGTTGATGCGATCTTGATGCGACTCGTTGACTTCATCATCACGATTCCGGTAATCATCATCGGTTCAGTCATTGGTTATCACTACGGCAATAAGGGAGCTGCCTTCCTAGCCGTCTTATTGGGCTTCTTTGCTTGGACCGGACTCTCGCGTCTAGTTCGAGGGGAATTCTTAACCTTACGTGAACGCGAATTCGTAGACGCAGCCCGGGTTGCGGGCGCAAGTAATCGTCGAGTTATCTTTAAGCACATTCTTCCTAATGCGATTGGCGTGATTATTGTTTCAGTCACTCTTCTAATGTCTGGAGCGATACTTCTTGAGACGGCGCTGAGCTTCCTCGGCTTTGGAGTTACCGCCCCGGATGTTTCGCTAGGTCTTTTGATTTCGACCTATCAGGATGCCTTCACAACCCGTCCATGGCTATTCTGGTATCCAGGTCTTTTCATTATCGCTATTGCGCTCTGTATTAACTTCATTGGGGATGGGCTACGTGATGCCTTTGATCCGCGCCAGCGCCGTCGCCTCACAAGAAAAGATAAAGAGAATGCGCGCATGATGAAGAATCGTTCTGAGGTAGCTTCGTGATACGACTAGCCATTGAAAATCAACGCGATGATTCCGATAGTAAAGATGGTCGCATTGATAATTACTGCAGAAAAATTGAATTGGACTCCATATTCCATAGTGGATTTGGTCTGGAAGCGTTGAAATTGATCGATTCGACTCCTAGCGATAGCCGCGGCGGCTCCAGAGTTAGTGCGAGGGCTATCACCGGCTCTAATGACGTTGCTCTCCTTCAAGTTGAGTCCGCGCATCTCGCTCTGATGGATAGTGCGGCTGTGGTAGCGACCCGGAGCGGGAGCTGCGAAAGCTTGGATCTTTCCCTTCTTGCCTTTTCGATCGTGGGTAACGATGCTCATTGTGTAACGAGTCTCGATTTCTTCAACATCTTGCCAACCAATCACATGGCGGGAGAGTGGGTTAATGATGACGAGTCCCTCGTCGTAGAAAACCACGGCGGGATGGAGAAAGAGTTGGTAGGCAAGAGCGCAACCAAATGTGCACCAGATCGCAGCAACGAGTCCGCTAGTGAAGCCGTAATCAAGGAAATTTACGTAAGCCAGGGCGCTAAAGAGAAAGAAGCCCAAGAAGGCAAAGAGATAGGAGCTCGTAGGTCGGAAGAGCTCGCGATTGGTCATGTCGATATCTTCTCACGCGCAACAGAAATGAGAGCCGCCTGATGAGCGAAGCAGTCCTACAAGTACGCGACTTCACAGTTGAGTTCTGGGTAGATGGCGTTTGGTACCCAGCCGCTATCAAGATGAACTTTGATGTTCACGCTGGAAAGACGCTCGCAATCGTGGGTGAATCTGGTTCTGGAAAATCTACGACCGCAATGGGTCTGATGGATCTTCTCGCCTCAAATGCACGTATGACTGGAAGCGTGAAGGTAAAGGGTCAAGAGATCCTCGGCCTTCCCAAGTCTCAGCTTCGTAAGTATCGCGGCCGGGAGGTTGCATATATTTTCCAGGAGCCGATGACAGCTTTGAATCCGGTCTACACAATCGGATTCCAAATCGTTGAAACCCTCCGTAATCACTTTGATATGGGCCCTAAGGAAGCACGGGCTCGCGCAATTGAGTTGATTTCACTCGTTGAAATTCCAAATCCTGAAGGTTCCTTCGATAAGTATCCACACCAACTTTCTGGCGGACAACGTCAGCGCGCGATGATCGCCCAATCTCTTGCTTGCGACCCAGGTCTACTAGTGGCCGATGAGCCAACCACAGCGCTAGATGTAACAGTCCAGGCTGAAATCCTTGATTTGATGCGTGGGCTTCGTGAGAAATTGAACTCTGCAATTCTTCTCATCACCCACGATATGGGCGTTGTTGCCGATATGGCCGATGAAATCCTTGTAATGAAGGATGGCTTAACGGTTGAGCATGGCAGCGCTGACCAGATCTTCAACCGCCCAACCCATCCATACACCCAGTCGCTCTTGGCCTCGGTTCCAAAGTTAGGAACAAGTAAGAAGCGCGCTGCGGTAGATACCGCTAAGCAGCCGGTAATGAAGATGGAGAACGTCACTATCGCTTATCCAAAGCGCGGTCGAGTTCCTGAGTTCGTAGCCGTTAAGGATTTCTCACTTGAAATCTTCCCAGGCGAAATTGTGGGACTAGTTGGCGAATCAGGTTCCGGCAAAACAACGGTGGGACGTGCCGCTATCGGCTTACTTCCGGTTAAAGCCGGACGACTTGAAATTGTTGGAAAAGATATTTCAAAAGCGACTCAAAAAGAGCTCTTCCCAATCCGTCGCCACACCGGAATTGTTTTCCAGGATCCAGCTTCATCGCTAAATCCTCGCCTTCCGATTGGCGAATCAATCGGAGAGCCAATCTTCATCGCTGGCCTTGCCAAGGGCGATGAATTGAATAAGAAGGTAGAAGATTTGTTGGAGCAGGTCGAGTTACCACGCTCCTACAGAAATCGATTCCCGCATGAGTTATCTGGTGGACAACGCCAGCGCGTTGGTATTGCGCGCGCCCTTGCGTTAACTCCAGATCTATTGATTGCTGATGAACCAACTTCAGCCCTTGATGTTTCAGTTCAAGCACGTTTCTTGGATCTCTTGTTAGATCTCCAAGATAAGTTGAAGTTTGCTTGCCTCTTTATTAGCCACGACCTTGCGGTTGTCGACATCCTTGCCCACCGGATCGCGGTTATGCAGGATGGAAGACTCGTTGAAGTGGGCGAGCGCGATGCAATCTTGAAGCATGCGAAAGATCCATACACCCAGCGCCTCATCGCTGCGGTTCCAGTTCCTAATCCAGAAGAACAAAGGAAACGCCGCGAGGAACGTCTCGCTGCTAAGTAATCATGTCTGGAAAACCGGTATCGCTAGCTGATTTCGGGCTATCTCCTGAGTGGGGATATATGCAACACCAAGATCCAATCCGCTCACTCTCTAGCGCTAATGAAGCATGGGATGAGATGGCTAGAAATCTTCCGAAATATCTCATGGCCACAAACTTCCGCAAGCGCGTTGCCGAACTTCCACCATTTGATTTAGGCGCTCTTAAGAGCGAGGGTGAGATTAGACGTGCGATGTTGGCGCTCTCTTATATCGGCATGGCCTACCAATGGTCTGAAGAAGAAGCTGCCCAGGTAATTCCGTCGGTACTTGCTAAGCCTTGGTATGAAGTTGCAAAGTTAGTCGGTCGCCCGCCAATCCTTAGCTACGCTACCTACTCAATTGATAATTGGTATCGACTAAGTCCGAGCGCCGGAGTCGAGTGCGGAAATATCGCTCTACTTCAATGCTTCCTAGGTGGACAAGATGAAGAGTGGTTCATCATCATCCATATTGATATCGAGAAGAAAGCCGGTATTGCGCTACATGCAATTGAGTTAGCTCAAAAGGCCGTTGTGGCAAATGATGCTGATGCTCTGGATATTGCTCTTACCCAACTCCGTGATGGCATAAAGAGTATGTATGACGTACTGGCTCGGATGCCAGAAAAATGCGATCCATATGTCTATTTCCATCGAGTCCGGCCATACATCTTTGGCTGGCGAAATAATCCGGCGCTTCCAAATGGCGTTGTATATGAGGGTGTGAGCGAATTAGGCGGAAAGGGAATGAAGTACCGCGGCGAGACCGGCGCCCAGAGCGCGATTGTTCCTGCTTTAGATGGCGTCCTCGGAATTGAACATGAGCGCGATGAACTACGTGAATATCTAATGGAGATGCGTGAATACATGCCGCCAAAGCATGTGAAGTTTATTGAAGCGGTGGAAAACGGCCCGAGCGTTCGTGAATTTGTTACTAAGTTGGGCCGCGGCTCTACCTCAGAACTCTTCAATCAATCCGTTGATCTCGTTGGGGACTTCCGGGCCATGCACCTTGAGTATGCCGGTCAATACATCCACGCCCAAGCTCAAAAAGCCCCTGGAAACCCTTCAGCTATCGGTACCGGCGGAACACCATTTATGGTCTACCTTCGCAAACATCGCGACGAGACCCGCCAGCAAACTGTTACCAAATAGCTATTTACTCCTCATAGCGCCTCGACTATGGGGTTCTGCTTACCTCTCCATTTTCCAGTGAGCCAAATAAATAGTGGGATGAAAAGAATTGAGAAGAAGGCGGCTGGGCCCCATTGAATTTCTGGGGTCACCCAGAGACTCGCGGCGGGGAGCGCTGAATCAGCGCTGGAGACAAGTAACCCTGCCAAGATGTTATTTGCAGCATGGGCGCCGACTGCAAGTCCCATCGATTGATCGCGCATCGTCACCCAGGTAAACATGAAACCAGTTGAGCCATATCCGAGTATCGGCAGGAGCAGGTTTCCACTTACTTCTGGGTTTCCAAGGTGAGGCAGGGCAAAGAGAACGCCGCCAATAATGGAAACCACCCAAATCGAGCGACGACCGTTCTCCAAGCGTTGTTGTATCCACCCCCGATAGAAAACCTCTTCCGCCGTGGTCTGGATCGGAAT
>VGAF01000062.1 GCA_016870855.1 Actinomycetota bacterium
GGCGTTCAATCCGGCCCACCCCGCACCGACCACAATAACTTTCTTGCTCATGATTTAACCATTGGAGCGAATGTCGATCTCCCGGGCTCGATCGAGAATTCGCGCTACTCGTAAAGCAAATTCACGAGAAACAGGAAGGGGCGCACCGGTACTAAGGGACTGTCTAACTAGATTGTAGAAATTTACATAGTTTCCAGGAACTCCTCGATGGTTAAAGGATTCCGTTCCTTTATGTATCCGAAATTCTCCGGTTGCTGCGGCAGCATCGCTCCAACCCGTACTTAAAGGCTTCGCTCCCGCGCGCAAGAGAGCTTCCTGTGGGTCTAATTCTTTGACGATAAATGTTCCGTTGCGACCATGCATTCTCACTCTCGGGCCTGGTGCACCTGCGATAGCGCTTACCGAAAGATATGAATCGACTCCACCTTCATGCCTTAGAACTAGTAAAACATCATCATCTACGCCGCCCCGGACTCTTCTAATCGATGAGAATTCAAGCGTGGCCGGGCCAAACAGATCAAGCGCAATAGAGACTAAGTGAGTCTGGAGATCTAGCAACAATCCTCCGCCTAACTCAGAAGGTGTGCTCTCTCGCCAGGCAGATGGATTTAAATCTGGGCGGAATCGCTCAAACCGAGACTCATATCTGAAGACCTCACCAAGTTCACCACTTTTGATCAATTCCCTAATAGTTAAGGTGTCACAATCAAAGAGCCGATTAAAGAAGACAGTGATTGGAACGCCGCGGGCTTCGGCGTAATCAAAGAGTGAGAGAGTTTCGTAGTAATCAAGAGCCATCGGTTTATCAACAACAACCGGAATTCCGGCATCTATTGCTAGCTTTGCGTGAGCGCTGTGAACCTCATTTGTAGAGGCTACAACTACAAGATCTAGTTCTTCATCTACCAACTCCTCGGCGGATGCAAGAATTGTGGCTAGTGGAAAGTCAGTGTGTGCTGCGCCGCGCTTATCTAAAGAACGTGATGCGATTGCGGCTAGGAAGAAACCCGAAGCTTGTAAGAGCGGCGCATGAAATGTTCGCCCCGCAAGTCCGTAGCCGATCAGCCCGACTCGCATCGTGAATCTCTATTTCCCTTCGTGCTGCAGCTTCGATGGCCACCAAATCTTTGGACCGATGACTTTTACCAGCGCCGGGACAAGAAGTGAGCGGACAACAATTGCATCTAGTAGAACTCCAAATGAGACTGCGAAACCGAGCTGGGCGAGAAATACGAGAGGCAGAATACCTAGAACGCCGAACGTGGCCGCAAGAACAATTCCCGCGGAGGTGATTACGCCACCAGTAACAGTCAGCCCCTTGATGATTCCGGCGCGCGTTCCGATGGTCATCGCCTCTTCCCGAACTCGAGTCATCAAGAAGATGTTGTAATCAATTCCTAGCGCTACTAGGAAGACGAAGGCAAAGAGTGGGAATGAAGGATCGGAGCCAGCGTGGCCGAAGACATTGTCGAATACAAGTGCGCAAACTCCCAAGGTCGCAAAGAATGAGAGCACAACCGTTCCCAAAAGGAGTCCAGCTGCAAAGATGCTTCGAAGCAATAGTCCAAGTATTAGCGCAATAAGTAGGAGCACAATCGGAATGATTACTCGATTATCGCGCTTTGATGATTGGTCGATGTCGTAACTGATTGCTGTCTGGCCACCGACTAGTACCTTCTCATCTACGTTCTTGCTCGCCTCGCGAATCTGTGGGATTAGCTCTTTCGCCTCCGTGGAGTCAGCTGGGACATCGAGAATCGCATAAAGGAGCGCCTTTCCGTCGACAACCTTTAACTCACCCGTGGGTTGACGCGTGGTCGGGTCTTGAGCAAAGACTGGAGTCACATTTGCAATTTTTGGTATCGAGCGAATTGCCGAAGAAACCGCTCCTACATCAGCAGCATCGACCACAATTTCGACAGGCGTTCCTTCGCCACTTGGGAAGTGCTCCCCTAACTTCTCTAATCCGATAACCGAATCCGTTCTTGAGGTAAATGCTTCCGTCTGTGCCAGACCATCGTTCTTCAAGGTGGTTGAGAAACCAGCAAATATGAGGAGAACTAACGTTGTAGTAATCCAAATCGCCTTTGGTTTGCGATCTACAAATGAACCAACCTTCGACCAGAAACCAGATAACTTCTCATCTTCATGATCAAAGCGCGGAACTTTTGGCCAGAAAACCCATCTTCCAAAGAGAACTACTAGAGCTGGAAGCAGAGTGAGTGAAGCAAGCATCGCTGAGACAATTCCAATCGAACCAACCGGACCAAGGCCCCGGTTACTCGATAGATCACTTAATAGAAGAACCATAAGTCCGGCAACAACAGTGGTCCCAGAAGCAAGAATGGGCTCAACTACTCCTCGCCAGGCTCTGCGCATCGCTTCATAGCGAGATTCATAACGATGAAGTTCCTCGCGATACCGAGATATGAGCAGAAGTGCGTAATCGGTCGCAGCTCCCAAGACCAGAACATCAAGGATTCCCTGGGTTTGGCCATTTAAATCAACGATGTCGCTCTTCGCTAAGTAGTACACGATCATCGTGGCCAGACCGAGCGCAAGGCCGGCATTCAATAGCGGGATGATCCAGAGGATTGGTGAGCGATAGACCAGGATCAAAATTATTGCCACAACAATCAAAGTTGTGCGGAGAAGAGTTGTATCGATAGATCCAAAAGCATCAAAGAGATCGGCAAAGATTCCACCCGGGCCGGTTACGTGCGATTCAACGCCTTGGATCTCGCTCTTCATTGATTCTCTTATGAAGTCGATGATCATCGGTAGCGCGGGCTCATCACCAATATTTTCACCCGCTATTGCCGAATCGATCTGGACATTGATCAGAACTGCCTTTCCATCTTGGGATGGAATTGCCTGAATCGGCGCTCCCGGAGCAAAGTATTTGGAGAGTGGTTGGCCAGATTGAGGAAGGACCTTTTCGCTTAAGCTTTCCGCAAAGGCGCTTACTTCCGCAAACTTTTCGGGA
This sequence comes from Actinomycetota bacterium, assembly GCA_016870855.1. Lineage (GTDB taxonomy): Bacteria > Actinomycetota > Actinomycetes > Nanopelagicales > Nanopelagicaceae > MAG-120802. The sequence goes on from VGAF01000062.1 coordinate 2,987, forward strand.
TTGGTTGCTGGATTTAAATCACCAACGAGTATCAGCAGAGTTGGAAGAAGGTCCAGCGATTGATCCGAGAACTTAACAATCAACTTTGCTGCTTCAGTTGATTCGGCGCTCTCCGGTAAGAAAGCGGCGTTATCGTTCTCTTGGACATTCGAGATCTTCGAAAATGCTTGACCGGAGAAACCTCCAACGGCCATCCAAACGATGATCGTGACTATGGCTAGCCAGAGACCTTTTCTTGCCCTGCTACGCATGACCTTCTCAGATGTGATACTCACAACGGGCTATCTTAGGCGAAGTACGCCGATAAGAGAGTTCGAAAGTAGGCTATTCCCGTGTCTTTGACTACATCACCAGTCGCCCTAAAGCGATTGGGGCTCATTGATTATGAAAGCGCTTGGGAACTGCAGCGACAGATTCATAATGAAGTAGCAGATGGAAAACGACCAAACACTCTCTTACTTTTGGAGCATCCCCCAGTCTTTACCGCCGGCCGGCGAACTCTTGATAACGAGCGACCACTTGATGGATCGAAGGTGATTGATGTTGATAGAGGCGGAAAGATTACTTTTCATGGACCGGGCCAGATTGTTGGATATCCAATAATCAAACTGCGTGACTCCTTTGATGTCGTCGGATTTGTCCGCGAGTTAGAGAACTCCTTAATTGATGTCTGCAGAGAGTACGGCATTTCGGCAGAGAGATATTGCGAGAGATCTGGTGTCTGGATTAGAGATGCAAAGGGCGACCGGAAAATAGCGGCCATTGGGATACGCGTTGCTCGTGGAGTGACTATGCATGGCTTTGCGCTCAACGTTAATCCAGATCTCTCTTTCTACGAGAAGATCATTCCTTGTGGAATTCCCGACGCTGGAGTTACCTCAATGGAAAATGAATTGCACCCCGCTCTTTCTGTTGATGAAGTGCTTCCAGTAGTAGAGCGCCACCTTTACGCGCAACGCTGAAGTACCGATCGAAAAGAAACCTGATTGGATAAAAACTCGAGCTCATTTGGGCCCGGAATACACCGCGCTTCGTTCGCTCGTTTCCCGTGAAGGGTTGCACACCGTCTGCCAGGAAGCGGCCTGCCCCAACATCTTCGAATGCTGGGAAGATCGAGAGGCCACATTTCTTATCGGTGGCGAACAATGCACCCGTAGATGCGACTTCTGCAATATCGATACCGGCAAACCTGAACCATTAGATAGAGATGAGCCACGACGAGTAGCTGAATCAGTTAAGAGTATGGGTCTTAAATACGCAACCGTTACGGGCGTTGCGCGAGATGATCTTGAAGATGAAGGCGCCTGGCTTTACGCCGAAACTATCCGCGCCATCCATCAAACCGTGCCTGGTTGTCGCGTCGAAATGCTCGCGCCAGATTTCTCTGCAAATACGCGCCTCTTAGAAGAAGTTTTTGAATCAAGGCCTGAAGTCTTTGCCCACAACCTCGAAACGGTACCTCGAATCTTCAAGCGGATCCGTCCTGCCTTTAACTATGAACGCTCCCTAAATGTAATTGACCAGGCTCGGGCATTTGGTCTGATTACCAAATCAAATCTGATTCTGGGAATGGGTGAAACTCGTGAAGAAGTTTCTCAAGCACTTCTTGATTTACATCAATCCGGTTGTGATTTAATAACAATCACTCAATACCTTCGCCCCTCACCGCGCCACCATCCAGTAGAGCGCTGGGTTAAACCAAATGAATTTGTGGAATTAGCTCAAGAAGCAAAAAAGATTGGATTCCTAGGTGTAATGAGTGGTCCACTGGTTCGCTCTAGTTATCGTGCCGGTCGCCTCTTCAAGGAGGCTTCTGCTGCGAGATCAGGCGCTTTAAACGGTTAACTAAGATGGCCGAACTCGTATATCGCCCAATAGTTCAAATCTTTAAAGGGTTCTGGCGATACCTGGATCTGGATTTTAGGTTTCACGGCCAAGCGCACGTTCCAAGATCAGGTCCAGCGCTTCTTGCGATGAATCACGTTAGTTATCTCGATTTTGCACTCGCAGGAACAGCGCTGCTCGATTCAAATCGTTTAGCAAGATTTATGGCAAAGCGAGAACTCTTTGATCACCCCGTATCCGGTCCGTTAATGCGTGGAATGCGACATATAAGTGTTGATCGAAAGAATGGAGCGCCTTCATTTGTGGAAGCGCTTAAAGCTTTGAAGAAGGGTGAAATCGTGGGCGTGTTTCCAGAAGCCACCATCTCGCGAAGCTTTGAGCTTAAAGCGATGAAGAGCGGGGTGATTCGACTCGCAATGGAGTCAGGCGCGCCAGTTATACCCACAATCATTTGGGGAAGCCAGAGACTCTGGACAAAGAAGGTGCCTCGGAATTTTTCTAGAGCGAGCGTTCCAATCGTCGTATCTTTCGGAGCCCCGATTCATTTCTCGCCCACTGAAGATGCCGACGAAGCGCTAGCAAGATTGAAGAGCACCATGCAGTCGCTACTTGATAACGCTCAGCGTGAATATCCAGATTCTCCAATTGGTCAGAGGTGGGCCCCGGCCCGCCTAGGTGGCACAGCTCCAACGCCAGAGATGGTTGAATTAGAGAGTCGAGAGCGAAGGAAGGAAATCTAGTGTTCGGTCGCAAGAAGAAAGAAAAGGTTCCGGGCGAGAAACGTTTTAAGACTATTCGCGATGCTTATGCTCTTGCTAAGCGCGAGTACTCCTTCGTAATTCTTAGATGCTTCGCAGTCTTCTTTCCGCTCTGGGGAGTTGGAATTGGTTTGGGTGCGTTCTTTGGGCGGCCTGGTTATGGAGCATTTGTTACTTTCCCACTTGCAGCGCTCGGTGGCTTTTTCTATTTCACGAGAATGGCAAGTAGTGCGGCATATGCATCTATTGAGGGACAGATGGGTGCAGGAGCTAGCGTTTTGATGTCGATTCGTCGTGGATGGACAGTCTCTCCCGCAGTGAATGTGAATAAGAGCCAAGACATGGTTCATCGCGCAGTCGGTCGCCCCGGAATCGTGTTAGTTGGTGAGGGTGGTGCTGCACTTAGATCACTTCTCAATGACGAGCGCCGGAAGATGGAGCGCTTCGCACCTGGCGTGCCGGTCTTTGAATTAGTTGTTGGAAATGGTGAGGACCAAGTCTCAATCCGAAAACTTCAGCGCCGGATGAAGAAGTTCCCTAAGAAGTTATCGAAGGTCCAACTTCGCGAGCTCCGTGCTCGCTTGAAGTCGATTGGTGGAATGAATATCCCTCTACCCAAGGGGCCAATGCCGAAGAACTTAAGGATGCCCAAGCCTCGTTAGTAGCTTTACTGCTATTACCACTTAACTCTTACTACCTGACTCTTGGTAAATCGGTCATGTAGCCCTCGGCTCTCGCTATCAATCACTAAGGCGGGAATGACTAGGGCAATAAGTAGCGTGCGAAGAAATGCCTTCGAGGGAATCAAGAAGAATTGATCTGGATATGTAACGACCCTGATTCCCAAGATCCGTTGCCCGATTGAGGCTCCAGTAAGGGCTGTCATTAAGCCGACTTCCAGGACAAAGATGACAAGGCGAGTAAGACTTGGGGCTAAGGAGCTGGCGAAAATCGGGAAGAGAAGTCCGGTTGTGAAGGTCGCCACTACCCAGTCGATCATCAGCGCTGCTAACCGCCGCCCCATTGAGGCCCGTTCAAAGCGCGTATCCACGCGGTAAAGGTAGCCGTACCTGACCTTCATGGTGAAACATGACCGTAACACTCCAGATACCCCCCTTTCACTGCATACATCTACGATTCGCCACATCCACTCAATGATGAGTCTGCAGTTCCGAAGAGCAACTAGGCCGTAGGAGAAACATGTTTAAGTCCTCAGCTGAATTAATCA
>VGAF01000063.1 GCA_016870855.1 Actinomycetota bacterium
ATCTCGAAAGCTTAAGCGCAGCCTCATTGGCTTCTGCTCCCGAATTGCAGAAGAAGACGCGAGCGCTCGAATCTCCTGACATCTTCACTAAACGCTCAGCGAGATCCAGTACTTGGGGATGGCTATAAAAATTGGAGACGTGGCTCAACTCTTTCGCCTGTTTCGCTATCGTTGCGCTTACTTTTGGATGGCTGTGACCAAGGAGATTAGTTGCGATTCCCCCCAAGAGATCCAAATACTTTTTTCCATCAACATCCCAGACCTCAATACCTTTACCTCTTACTAACGAGATGCTTGGAGTGCCATATGTAGATTGGATTGAGGAGTTCCAACGTTCGGTTTGCGATCTTGATGGTTTCTTTAGGCTCTTACCCATGTGCCTCCCCTTCCCGATAGCGCATCCTTAAAGGCACCAAGTGATTTCCCATCGATAACTCGAGCTGATTTTGCTCCGGAAGTAATCGCATTAATCACTGCCGTGACCTTGGGAACCATCCCACCCTCAAATGCGATGGAGCCAAGCTCCTTTGCAGAGACTTCTTTCATTAAAGAGTTCTGGTCTGGCCAACTTCTATAAATTCCGGGCACGTCTGTCATGAAGAGAACTTCTTGGGCGCGCAAAGCGCCGGCGATTGCACCAGCAGCTAGATCGGCATTCACATTGAGAGCCGCTCCATCAGCAGCATTTGAAACCGGAGCGACAACCGGCAAGAACCCACCAGCCAACAGCGTCTTTAGAATCTTTGGATTTACGGACTCTACTTCGCCAACAAGGCCGAGCGCGCCATCGCTTTTCAGTCCGACGCTGAGTAATCCGGCGTCACTTCCTGTGATTCCAACGGCTGGCAATCCAACTCGCTGTAAAGAGCGAACGACTGAACGTAGGACCGATCCGGTTAAGACAGCTTCTACTACCTTCATTACCGCGGGCGTAGTAATACGGAAGCCATCTTTGAATTCTGATTCGACTCCCTCAATCTTAAGCTGTTGATCGATTTGTGGTCCGCCGCCATGAACAATCACAAATTGTTCATCTGCGCTCCAACGTCTAGCAATCTCTTCCATCCAGATTGGGTCGCTATCCATAGCATGACCACCGAATTTAATGACTATCATGTTGAATACGCCGAATTCTCATGTACATACTCGGCTGTTAAATCGTTGGTGTAGATAGTTGCCGAAGCGCTACCTAAATGTAGGTCAATCAAAATATCGATGCGTTCTGCTTTCATATTTACAAGTTCACGAGCGTCCCCGGGAGAGCTACTCCTACAGACCATGACTCCATTTAAAGTGACATCGATATTGGCAGGATCCAAGACTGCTTTAGTGGTGCCAATAGCCGAAAGGATTCTGCCCCAATTTGGATCCTGTCCATGCAAAGCGCACTTTAGGAGATTATTGCGCGCACATGCTCGTCCTATCTCAACAGCATCGCGCTCACTCTTGGCATTTACTACCTTGATTGCCACAACTTTCGAATGGCCTTCAGCATCAGAAATCAATTGATAAGCAAGGCTCTCGCATATCTCAAAGAGCGCAGTCCTTAACTCCTCACCTGATGGTTGCACTCCGGAGGCACCGGAGGCCATAAAGAGCACTGTGTCATTTGTCGATGTACATCCATCTGAGTCAATTCGATTAAATGTCGCTTCACAAACTTCGGCAAAGAGTTGATCTGCTAATCGTTTATCTACCTTTGCATCTGTCATGACAACTGAGAGCATGGTCGCCAGAGCTGGAGCTAGCATTCCCGCTCCTTTAGCAATTCCAGCTACCTCGAAGCCATTCCGAGATAGGTGTGCGATTTTTGCTACCGAGTCAGTAGTCATAATTGCTTCCGCAGCATCCGCTAACGACCTGCTATTCAAACTCTTCACCGCTGAGTCAATTCCAGATAGAAGCTTTGGCATTGGAAGGCGAACCCCTATTAAGCCTGTGGAACAGATCGCTACATCGCCGGCGGAAAGTTGTAGTTTTGCCGCTACTTCTTCAGCGCTTTTATGTGTATCTGCAAAACCTTCTGGGCCAGTACATGCATTTGCGCCCCCACTATTTAGAAGAACTGCGGACACCTCGTTATCTCTTACAACTTGCGTGGTCCAAGTGACTGGCGCAGCCACGATCTGATTTGTAGTGAAAACTGCTGTTCCGAACTTCTCTGGTCCATCATTAACAATGAGAGCTAGATCCTTCGCCCCAGAACTCTTTAGTCCAGCAGCGATGCCGGCTCCTCGAAAACCCTTAGGAAAAGCGGTCATTGCCCTACGCCCATCGAGCTGAGACCTAATGTCTCATCAAAACCGGCCATTAGATTTGCATTCTGTATCGCCTGGCCCGCCGCACCTTTTCCTAAGTTATCTAGCGCTGCCGAAACGACCAATCTAGAAGTGTGGGTATCCACGGCGAGCTGTATCTGGATTCCATTTGAGCCAATAAGAGAAGAAGTTTCTGGAAGTTGACCCTTAGCAAGAAGCGTTACAAACTTTTCATCTTTGTAAATTTCCTGATAGATCTCCCGAATCGAACTCTCATCAAGTGAAGTCTTGGCTGTGACCGTTGCCAAGATTCCTCGCGGCATCGGTGCAAGAATTGGCGTAAAAGAAATCCGCACCTCTTTACTAGAAGTCTCACTGAGAGCTTCTTCGATTTCGGGAGTATGTTGATGAACGCCACCGAATTTATAGGAAGCAAGCGAGTTCATTACCTCGCTAGCGCTTAGATTCACCTTATTTGTCCGACCCGCTCCAGTAGTGCCACTTGCTGCAACAACCACAATATCAGTTGAATCGATAGCTCCCTTTGTAACCGCTGGGGCGATAGCGAGAGCTATAGCTGTGGCGTAACAGCCCGGATTAGCAACTCTCGTTGTCTGAGAAATTTTTTCGCGTTGCCCGGGCAGTTCTGGAAGGCCATAAGTCCAAGTTCCCGCATGCGCTCCCCCGTAGTATTTCTCCCATTGCGCCGGATTACTCAATCTGAAGTCAGCGCCCAAATCTACGATTTTCAAATCACTTCTTAACTCACTTACAAGCGAAGCAGACTCCCCATGCGGCAGCGCCATGAAAACCAAGTCGCAGGAATTTAGCTCCTTCGATGAGGTCTTCTCGAACTTCCTACCGAAGTATGTGCTGAGATGGGAATGGATTGCGGAAATTTCCTCGCCAGCGCTAGAACCTGCAGCAATGTAAGCCGGATCGAATTTTCCGTGGTTTGCAATTAGCCGAAGTAATTCTCCTCCGGCATAACCACTTGCTCCAAGAATACCTACGCGCATCGGCCGAGGGTACCCATTAATGCATAATTATGCAATTCTATGCATACTTATGCGTCAACTCCTTAGCGTGGCTTGGAACCGCTCAACGACTGAGCTTGCGGCCTGCTCTCGCAACTTTGAAACTTCCTCGCCGGTTAGCGTTCGATCGGGAGCACGGAAGGTCAATGTGAAAGCCAGTGAAATCTGGTTCTCTCCCTCCCTTTGGAAGCGGTCGAATAACTCCACACTCTCTAGAAGTTCGCCGGCACCCTCACGCAGCGCTGCGGTGATTTCAGCGGCGGAGACCTGCGAGGAGATATAAAAGGAGACATCTTGTATTGCTGCTGGCATCGCAATTACTGGTTTGGCTTGGATAGCACCTTGGACTGGGATTGCATCCACAACTAAGGCGAAGAAAATGGTCCGCATTGGCAATCCAAGCGCGGCGCAGATTCTGGGATGAATCTCTCCGGCGTGAGCGACTGGTTTTCCCGCCACAATGAACTCAGCGCATCGCCCTGGGTGCCATGGTGCTAACTCAACACACTTGACCGAGAAAACACTCGTGATCTCCCGGAGCGATTCGCTGGTGATAGAGATTGCATCTTCCCAAGAAGCGGTCCGACCTTTCCCCCACCATCCTGACAATTCAATCTCGCCAGCTACAACTCCGCCGATATGAAGTGATTGGAAGGGAACGCTCTCATAGATTTTCTTGATCTGAGATGTGCTCGGGCGCTTAGCCGTTGAGATTCCGGTGGCGTTCTCCAGCTTTTTGATATCTCGGAAAACTAAGCCGCTTTCAAATAACGCTACAGATTTTGCGCCTCGGGCAAGATTACGAGCAGCGGTTTCAAGTAGACCGATAGCAAGGTGGGTACGCAAGAGCGGGTTCTGGTCGGAGATTGGATTAGCTATCTTGAAGGTTTTTGCCCGTTCGCCAGTAAATCCAAACAAGTCCATCTGAGATTGATTTACAAAGGGGTAGTTGTGGACTTCGGTAAAGCCTTTATTAGCTAGCGCTAGAGAGAGGAAACGTCTCCGTTGCTGTAGCGGCGAGAGTCCGGTCTTTCCTGACTTAGGAATCTTAGGAGTTGGTACTCGAGAAGGAATTCGCTCATAACCATAAAAACGCGCTACTTCTTCGGCAAAATCAGATAGATGGTTTAGATCGCTCCGCCAACTCGGTGAGGTGATCCGCCACTTCTTTCCGGATTTAGAGACCTTACATCCAACAGCGACGAGGGCTTTCGCAACTTCGGCGCTGGAGTATTCAGTTCCAATCAATTCTGAGATTTCAGAAGGTGAAATAGCGGTGAACTTTGCCTTTGGTAACGCTCCATTAGAAGCGCTGCCGTGGTATCTCGCACCGCCATGCTCAATCAAAAGCAATGCGGCTCGCGCGGAGGCAATCTCGGCGAGCAGTGGATCTACGCCACGTTCGAATCTTCGTGAGGCCTCCGATGAAAGGATGTGGCGACGTGAATTTCTTGCAACGGCTACGGGATTGAAGTGAGCAGCCTCAAGAGCAATTTTCGTCGTTTCAACTCCAACTTCGCTATCAAGTCCTCCCATAGTACCGGCTAGCGCTAGCGGTCGCTTTTCGTCAGCAATTAAGAGATCATCCTTAGTTAATCTTCTTACCTGATTATCTAAAGTTGTAATTGATTTGAAGGAGTAGGCGCGTTGTACCCGCAGCTTTCCATGAATCTTTTCGGCGTCGAATGCATGAAGTGGTTGTCCAAGTTCCAACATCACATAGTTAGTCACATCAACAGCGAGCGAAATAGGTCGCATTCCCGCCTGGGTCAGGCGACGAGCCATCCAAGCAGGTGTCTTTGCGCTTGGATCAAGACCACTTAGGGAGCGGAGGAAAATCAAATCAGCGCCGCTCTTATCAAGAATCTCTACCTGAGTGACTTTTCCGCTCTTCTTCGCTTTAGCTAACTTATTTAGTAAAGCTTTACTCTCAATATCCTTAAATTGAAATCCAAGTGACATTGCTAATTCCCGCGCCGCTCCCCTTACCGACATGGCATAACCGCGATCCGGGTTTACAGCAATATCGATAGTCGGGTCATCGGCCCCGAGCGCCTTCAGCGCATCACTGCCGTTCCTAAATCTCTCACTTAGAACGATGATGCCGCTATGGTCCTCACCAAGACCTAACTCGCGAGCAGAACAAATCATGCCATTGCTCAATCTTCCATATGTCTCGCGCGCGGATATTGCAAAATTCCCAGGCAGAACAGCTCCAGGTACTGCGACAACAACTTGATCTCCGACCACAAAATTCGTAGCTCCACAAATCACATAGCGTTTGGACTTCTCACCAAGATCAAGGGCCACATAGCGGATTGGCTTCTTATGTCCGGATAGCTCCTCGATCTCTAAGACTGTTCCAACTTTGAGCGGTCCTTTGATTCCAGAAGCCGGATTTAAAACATCTTCAACCTCAAAACCTACTTTTACAAAAGCCGCTACGAGTTTCTCGACGTTCTTCGCTGGGTCAAAGTTCTTAGGGAAGGTTATGAACTCAGCAAGCCAAGAGATAGGAAGTTTCATCGACTTCCGACTCCAAATTGGCGCGAGAAACGCAGATCACCTTCGACAATGTCGTGCATATCGGTGATGCCATTTCGAACCATCAAAGTTCGCTCCAAACCCATACCAAATGCAAACCCGGTATACACAGATGTATCGATGCCGCAAGCCTCAAGGACCTTTGGGTTCACCATCCCGCATCCACCCCATTCGATCCACCGCCCGTTATAGAAGAAATCAACTTCTGCACTTGGTTCAGTGAAAGGAAAGAAAGATGGTCGAATTCGAGTAGTCACATCGGGACCAAAGATGCGCGCTGCAAATAAATCTAAGGTTCCTTTCAAGTCAGCCATCGTGATGCCTTTATCTACGACTAAACCTTCGACTTGATTGAAGACGGGGGTATGCGTCGCATCCAATTCATCAGAGCGATATGTGCGACCAGGACAGATAACGTAAATCGGCGGCTCATTTTCAAGCATGGTGCGAATTTGAACGGGAGAAGTGTGGGTCCGCAGCACTAAACCCGAATCAATCGGCTCTATGAAGAATGTGTCTTGCATCGTGCGCGCTGGATGATCTTCCGGAATATTTAAAGCATCGAAATTCAACCAACCAGATTCAAGTTCTGGACCTTCCGCAACTTGGTAGCCCAGCCCTACAAATAGGTCCTCGATCTCGTACCTAAGTGAGGTTAATGGATGAAGCGCCCCGCGATGGGTACGTTGAGTTGGGAGGGTGACATCAACGCGCTCCTCCACCAACGCCTTGGTGTCGCGCGCAAGGGTTAGTTCACGCTCCTTATCATCAAAGGCTTGATTGACATTCGCTCTGGCGGTACCAATCAACTTGCCAGTTGCTGCTCGCTCTTCAATGGGAACCTGGCCCAAAGATTGATTAGCTCGCGCAATCGGAGAGCGATCGCCCACATGAGAAATCTTTATCTTTTTTAAATCATCTAGATTCTTCGCGCCTGAGATAG
>VGAF01000064.1 GCA_016870855.1 Actinomycetota bacterium
CACGACTTATCGGGTCATGTCCGAAGATGCCGTTGATGTGGCCGTTACTGATTTAAAGCGGATTGTTCCTGAATCTTGCACTGAGACGCTTTCGATTGTCGGAGCGGATGGTTACTTAGTTCTACTAAATAAAGCTGATGAATTGGCAAAAGATTATGGAATCTCCAAAGAGATTGTGATGCATCTTTTAAATCGTCATGGAGCGCTCTTTGCCGAAGTCCTAGAGCCAGCGCTAAAGAACAACGCTCTGCTTGAACCGTTAATCCCAGGCCTTTCTTACCTTAAGGCTGAAGTTCTATATGCCGTCACCCACGAGGGTGCTCGTAGCGTCGATGATGTGCTCTCTCGTAGAACGCGCATTAACTTTGAAGCAAAGGATCAGGGCCTAGGCGTTGCCGAAGAAGTAGCCGAGATAATCGGAGAGGTTCTTGGTTGGAGCGAATCTCAAGCTAAGAATTCAGTTAAGGATTACGAAGAGCAAGTATTGGTGCAGAGCGATGCACTTGCTAAGACTCTCTCCGAATCTGCTTAATTAAGTAGCCAACTAGTTCTGAATCTGACCCTTACAGGTATCGACTGGTGGTGCAACCGGGCGTGGAGTTGGTGACGGCTTAGGGGTTGGTTCTGGGCCTTGAATTAAAGTGAAAGTTATTGGTTGTTCTGAACGGGCATGCGTTCCAGTTTGATCGACAAAAATCACGTTGCCGGTGATTACTCCTGCGGGCAGATTGCGTAACTTCAAAGTCCAAACACCAGCAGCATCCCTAACCGGAGTTTGATCAACTCTTGCTGCGGGATTATCAGCTAACTTAAATGCAACAGTTCCAGTTACAACCGGTTCATTGCTGGGCCTGCGAACTTCCACTTTGACTGAGGTGTTCTTATCCGTTGATGATGATTTAAGGCTCGTTATCAGCATCGTGGTCGGTTCATTCACCGGAAGATAATCACCAGACTGTGGGCTCCAGACTCCGCGAGTGAGTTGGAGGAATGAGGTCGCATCACCTCTAAAGACATTTAGATCGATGCGCGATGAAGCGACTCCGTATCGCTCACCAATTCCGCAAGATGAGTACTGCCAGATCTGCCAGAGTGAGGAGCAGTTTCCAGTGCTCCAAGAGTGAACGAAACAGCCAAAAATTTTCCGGCCAGGCTCAGCCGTGGGATCGGCAGGATCTATTCCATACTGCGCTTTCCAGAGTGGATATTGGCGCAACTTCTCACTTCGCACTATGGATTGTTCAAGGAAGGTTGGATAGGAATAGAAGATTGGCTTTCGCCCAGTTTTTTCATGAACAGTTTCCATCCAGGTTTCAGCCCAGAGCGTTGCTAGATTTTTCGGAGCTCGTTTTGTGCAGATAGAACCTGAAGCCGCAACGCAACTATTCTCAAGATCAAGTGCGTAGGGAAGGTCGCGCTCGGTATAACCGCCAAGACTTGATAAGCGCCAGATTGCTTTTTGGGCTTGCGCTTGAGCATCACGAATCACGGCATCGCGATCCGTCGTGTTGGGAAGAATTGTGTAGTGGTAGTAACCGGTGAAGAGGCCAGCTGCCTGCGCGGAATTTCTATCCATCAATAAGTATTTGAGCGCTAATTGATCTGCGTCATCTCGAGTGTCAGAAGCCTTAATCATCACAAATCTAATTCCAGCGTTATACATCTTCACAAAGTCAATTGGTTTATCGCCCGGGTGCTGCCATCTACTCACATCTGTGCCATGGATACGACCCCCGGGACCGGTTAACGAAATGAGATCTTCCGGAGCGGTGATTTGGGGGACTTGTTTAACCGTAATCGAACGGGCCTTAGTCGTGTAGCTCTTATTTCCAACTGTTACTCGTGCACGATATGTCGCCTTCGTGGCGAGCGCAGTTATATTCGTCTGGATTTTCCATGCGCCACTAGATGTAGAGCGAGTACGGAGTCTCGTGTCTGTCCAACCACTATTTAATTGCACATCAATTCTCACTACCGCGTTTTTGACTTTCGGCTTGATTAAGCCGTGGAATGAGAGTTTTGATTCTGGATATCCAGGAGTTTGGGCGAGAAAGAATGAAGTGCTGACCGTCGCTGCTTGGGTGGCGGGAAGCAGCCAAGTCATCAGAGCTATAGCAAGTATTGAAGTGATGAGACGGCTCGATTTCACGGCGCAATTATGTCGATAGCGCATGAGATTCTCGGTAATTAAGCGCGCGTGGCTATCCTTGGGAAGTGATTGATTTCGCATCTCAGTTAGTTGAGAGCATCGGTGTATTTGGCGCGGGATTATTCATCGCAATCGAGTCTGTTGTGATTCCGCTCCCGTCAGAAATAGTGCTTCTGTTATCAGGTTTCAATGTTTCTATCGGGGAATTCTCATTTTTCTCAGTCTGGGTTGCTACGACTATTGGCTCGTTGGTTGGCGCTTACTTTCTTTACTCCATTGGCTACGCAGTCTCAAAAGAGGGAATTGAAAAGCTCGTTTTGCGCTTTGGAAAGTTTGTTGGAATTAAGCAAAAGGATGTTGATGTTGCGTTTAGATGGTTTGACAAGTATGGAACTTTTGTCATTTTCTTTGGAAGGCTAATTCCCTTAATTCGATCGCTTGTGAGTATTCCTGCAGGTCTGGCCAAAAATGAGCCGAGCTCGGTTCTCACTGCTTACAGCGGCTGGCAGTGGAATCTGGAATGCGCTCTGGATCTATATTGGTATCCAGCTAGAGGATAGATGGCGGGAGGCCGAGAGTTGGGCAAAGTATTTTGATTACGTCATCTACGCTTTAGTCGTCCTAATGGTAATAATCTTCGTTACCAGGATGATTCGTCGCGGTGCAAGCGCTAGCTAATCTCTCTTACAGAAATATCAAGACCAAAGATTTCCTTTAAAACGCTCTCTAGCGCAGGGCGAAAACGTTCATGTCTGACCTTTGAATAGTCATGACCACCTTCAAATTTATTTGGATCAGAGAAATCTAGAGTCAAGATTCCGCTTTCAAATGAAACTAGTCGACCATCAAAGTAGGCAAGCCAGGCGACTCGGTCGCTTCGCTCAAGTGAATCAAGAACATCATTCCAACGTTCCTTGATTTCCCTTAGTTCCAGGCTCATTCCTCGGAAGTTATAACGGCGCTATCTGATGGAAGAAGCCAGGCACGACTCTCATCAAAGTCAATCTTTGCGACTGCTCCGACGGGCACAATCTCATCGTAAACAGGGTCGGATACGACAGCAGCGATGGTCTGAGTAGGTGTATCGATTGAATACTCAACGTGGTTTCCGTAGAAAACTACATTCTTTACAACTCCCTCGTTTGCCTTTCTACTCTTACTGGAAGAGCTCGATTTCTTGACTGAGACTGATTCTGGTCTAACCAAGAGATGTGGGTGCGCTGACTTCAGCGCTTTCGGATGAGCGTTTACCTTTAACTTAACGCCGGATGCCTCGACTGTAACTTTTCTGCTAGCGCCTTTCTTCACTTCAGCAACACTCAAGAAGTTAGAGCGACCGATGAAATCTGCAACGAAGACCGAACTTGGCCGGCGGTAAATCTCCTCCGGAGTTCCGGATTGCTCAACGACGGCATTTCGCATGACGACAATTCGATCAGAGAGACTCATCGCTTCATCCTGATCATGAGTTACGAAAATGCTCGTTATACCCAGGCGTCGCTGGATGCTGCGAATTTCGATGCGCATCTGGGCACGTAACTTTGCATCCAAATTGGATAACGGCTCATCAAACAAGAGGACTTTTGGCCTTACCACCATTGCTCTTGCAAGCGCCACGCGCTGTTGCTGGCCACCAGATAATTGGTTGGGGGCGCGATTTGTAAGGTGGGCCAGATTCATCGAATCTAGAATCTCGCCAACTTCCTTCTTTATCTGAGCAGTTGAAACCTTCTTGACTTTTAGACCGTAGGCAATATTGTCGAAAACCGTCATATGAGGAAAGAGCGCATAAGACTGGAAGACCATTCCCATCGGCCTTCTATCTGGTGTCAACGCACTTAAATCCTCGCCGTCGAGTAGGACTTGTCCAGAAGTTGGCGTCTCAAAACCGGCGACCATTCGAAGGGCAGTTGTCTTTCCGCAACCTGATGGACCAAGGAGAGTTACAAACTCGCCCGGATTAATGGTGAGGGAAAGCTCCTTAACGGCGACAACTTTTTCACTTCCGTTTCCAAACTCCTTTGTGAGAGCACGAAGCTCGAGTTTTCCGGTTGTTTTTGCCATCTTTCCTCCCTAGCGACCAGTCACTAACGGACGATCCGTTGAGACTTGGAAGCGACGAACTAGAAGATTTATCAAGCCGCCGATTACCATGATTAAAACAATCAACATGCAACAGAGTGCAAAGACATTTCCATAACGGCCCTGATCAGCTTCAGCAAGAATCTTCTGGGTCAGAATCGATATATCAGGTGTAACCAAGAAGATGATTGGCGAAAGCGTTGTCATAGAGTGCGCGAAGGCGTACATCAAGCCCGACAAGAAAGCGCCACTTATTAGGGGCAGGGTAACTAAGCGGAAGGTTCGACCTCCGGAGGCGCCCAGAGATGCCGAGGCCTCTTCAATCGATGGATCGATTTGTTGCAGGAGCGAGATTCCCGATCGTTGTCCAGCTGGACTTGATCGGATTATGTAAACCATAACGATTGCGATCGCACCACCAAAAATCGCTGCGCCACCCGCGACCTGTGGGAAGACTGTAACTCCGCCAATCTTTACTGGGTCGTTGTAAGTAATCGCATATCCGATACCGATGACAGTACCTGGAACGGCGATTCCTAACATTCCCAAGAAATCAAGCGCTTCGGATCCACGGCGTACTTTCCTAATCACTAACCAAGCAATCAGCATGCCAAAAATTCCAGCGAGCGGAGTCGCCATTAGAGCTAAAAATGTGGTGGCTCTTACCGCAGCGTTTGCGAACCCACCGAGTAAGTAGCGGAAATGTTCGAGGGTAAAACTATTTTCAACTCCGATGATCTTTACAAATGCGCCAAGAACTACCGTCGCATAAACCAAGACAATTAGGGATGTAAGCAAGAAAGTAACAGAGAGTAAGAAGAATCTCGCTAAACGTGATGTAACCACGGTTGGACGGCCAGATGGTTTTCCAGTAACTGAAACCACGCTCTTGCGCTGTGCCCAATAACGTTGAACAAGAAATACAAGGAGCGCTGGAAGAAGAAGTAAGAATGAGTAACCCGCTGCCATAGGGATGTCGTAATCACCATTGATTGCCATGTATGCACGCGAGGCTAAGACCGTGTAATTACCTCCAATAATCAGAGGATTAGCCAAATCTGCGATGGATTCGATAAATAAAAGTAGGAAAGATCCAGCAAAACCAGGGATCAAGAGTGGAAGAGTCACAGTTCTAAATATTCGCCACTTACTTGCGCCCAAACTCGAGCCAGCTTCATCTAGCGCTGGATCAAGACTGCGCAACATGCCAAGGAGGTTCATGTAGGCAATTGGGAAAAAGGAGAGGGTTAAAACAAGTACAAGACCCGTATATCCGTAGAGCGTCGGTCGCCAATCAAAGATGCCCCTAGTAATGATTCCACTTCTTCCGAACAAGACGATTACAGCGGTAGCAAAAGCAAACGGGGGAGAGATAATCGGAACCAAATTAACAATATGCAAGACTTTTTTACCGCGGAATTCCACACGGGCCTGGGTGTAAGCCATGATGAAACCGAGCAAAGTCCCTAGGAATGCAACTGTCAGACCAAGTTTCATTGTGTTCCACAGGATTTGCCGGATTACTACATCGGAGAATGCATTAGTAATGATGGCCGAACCCGTGGGCTGGGTTGAATAGATGAGGATGTTAAGAAGCGGAAGGATGATAAGGAAGAAGACAATCGCGACAACTAGAACTAGGGCAATCTTGGTAAAGATGTCGTATTTAGTTCCACTTCGCTTTAACGCCACTTAGTAAACCTATCCCCTATATCCATTTTGCTACCCAATTTATAAAGGCTCCCAGCAAGTAACTGGGAGCCTTTAGTTCTATAGCGCTACTACTTAGCTGAAGAAGTTAGCGCCACTTCCTTATCGAAGCGTGCCTTCAACTTCACAGCTGCTACTCCAGCTGCTTCTGCTTCATAGTTGAGAAGTGTTACCTTCTTTAAGTTGACCATGCGACGGTCATACTTGGCATTTGGATTGGTAAGAATCTGGAATGACTCAGCCTTTGCAGGTCCGATGTTCTGGGCCTCTGCGGAGAGTGAGAAGTCGATGTATGCCTTAGCTGCATCAGCATTTCGCGCGCCCTTAACGAGAGCAATTCCACCGATTTCAAAACCAGTACCTTCCTTAGGGAAGGAAACTACTAATGGATTGCCACGGAGGATTGCAGCGGTGCAGTCATGCGAGAAGACCAGACCAGTTGCAACTTCACCACGGCCGAGTGGACCAGTAGGTCCTGCACCACTTCGGGTGTAAGAAAGAATGTTCTTATTCAAGTCCTTCATATAGTCGATTGCAGCATCTTCTGATCCAAGGCGAAGAACTTGTGACCAGAGCGCTGTGTATGCGGTTCCTGAAGTAACAG
>VGAF01000065.1 GCA_016870855.1 Actinomycetota bacterium
AATAATCCACAAGCTACGCCCGTGATCAAACTGGCAAGAAATGCCAGCCAGAAATTGAAGTCTGTTGCCTTTAATGTGAGTGAAAAAATTAATCCTGTAAGAGCGAGGATTGAAGGAAATGATAGATCAATCTCGCCTGATACCGTCACAAAGACTAGCGCCAAACCCATAATCATGTAGAGCGGAAGAGAAAGAAATACCGCAGTGAACATACCAATATTCAAGAAAACACTTGGTGCGAAGTAGATGAATACAGACATCATCAATATATAGAAACCCGAAGCGCCTAAGACAGGTTTGAATCTATCGGGAACTACAAACTTCTTTACTGTTGCATTGTCTATAGCCATTAGATTGTTCCTTCTCTTGCGATATCTCGTAACATGTTAATAAATTCATCAGCTTGCATATTGCCTTTGGGTCCATCAAACACAAGTCTTCCTCGATCCAAAATAACGAAGCGATCGGCGACAGCATGTGCATCCCAAGGATTATGGCTAATGAAAATCACAGATCGGCCTTGCTTCTTCAAATCATGAATAAACTCAATAACTTCGGCCTGTTCAGATAGCGCCATTGCTGTGGTTGGCTCATCGAGCATCACAAGACTGCTATCAAAGAGAATCGCGCGAGATATCGCGACACCTTGGCGCTCGCCGCCGGAGAGCTTTAAAACCGGAGAGTTTGGTGTCCAAACCTTTGATGTATAGCCAATCTTTCGCATGAGCGCTTCGGTCTGAGCTATCTGTTCTTTTCGCTTAACAAATCCGAAGCGATTAGTTAGTTCCCGCCCCATAAAAACATTTGCATAGATACTCTGTTGTTCGGATAGCGCCCTGTTTTGATGGACCGTTTCGATTCCGAGCTTTCTAGCTTTAGCTGCGCCCCAATTTTTCTGTTCCTCGCCACGAAGAATTATTTTTGCGCCTGGGTCAGCCTTCTCTGTTCCGGAAATAATTTTAGTTAGCGTTGTCTTGCCGGCACCATTATCGCCGACGAGCGAGACAATCTCGCCTTCATAAAGCTTTAGATTGATATTAGTGAGGGCCTGAACTCGACCAAAAGTCTTCTCAACTCCGACTAACTCTATTAACGGCTTTCTTTCCACTGACGCCTCCAAGAGATTTATGAAAATTTATCCTATTACGCGCTGTGGCGGCACCAAACTTGGTTTGGTGCCGCCACCCCTCGCGGTGATCCGCGGTCCGAAGACCGACTACTTTTTAGCGGAAGCCCTTTGGAAGAGCTGCCACTGTCTTGTAGTTATCTACCGTTACAAAGCCTGCGGAAGTATCAACACTTGACGCAGCTAATCCGTATACCTTCTGTAGGCATAGGGAGATGATTGGTAAATAGCCCTGCTTGAATGGCTCTTGATCAGCAGTCAACTGAACGTGTCCGCTTGCAAATGCAGCGAGCACATCAGCGCCAACGTCAAAGCCGGCAACCTTTACTTGGCCAGGCTTTAGGCCTGCAGCCGTGAAATAGGTTGGAGTTGCACCAAGAAGCGCACCCTCAGAAACAATTAACTTCAATCCTGCACCAGCTGCCTTGATGGCTGCTGTTAAGGATGGAGTCAATAGATTCGGGTTACCAGTTACGTTTTCACCGATTGACTGAAGATTCAACTCAGTTACATCAATGCCCTTCGCGCGAAGTGTCTTGACAACACCATCTTCGCGATCAGAACGTCCCTTAACTCCGAAGGTTCCAACGACAATCGCCTTGTCGCCTCTCTTGAGACCAAAGTCCTTAACGGCACGGTCTGCGAGAGCAGAACCCATCTTGCTTAGGTTCGCACCAACGAAACCTGCATTGAGTTCCTTGATAGATCTCTTAGCTGGAACGTTTGCAAAGTCGACCAGAATTCCAGCAGCCTTTGCGTCTTTCGCTGCGGAGAGAATTGCTGCGTCACCTGGATGGCCCATAAATGAAATGGCATCTGGCTTCTTAACAATTTCCTCTTTGAATTGCTGAACCATTCTTGGGAAGTTCCAGCCAGAGCTGATGATGGTGACATTTGCACCAGTATCTGCAGCTGCTTGACGAGCACCCTTTTCTAGAATGTCAGAGAAACTATCTGCAGTTCCTCCCTTGAAATAACTAATTTTCACACTGGAGCACCATGTTCCTGCCGAGCTTTGACCGGCCGATGAAACTCCGAGCATGAGTGAGGCAACCAGAGCACCTGCTGAAGCGAGTGCTGCGGCTCGACGGGATTTCTTCATGCTTTTCTCCTTAATAAATTTTGGTTATCTGACTTGTCAGATAAGCCAAGGTGGTGAGAGAGTCTGCTCTGCGGAAAACTCCTTGTCAATGACTAGATTGGATGTTTCCAAACTTTAAGAAAGTGAGTTCGAGTGGAGCAGCTAGCGGGTCGCACAATCCTGGTGACGGGAGCGGCGGGCGGAATCGGAAAGTCCGTTACCCATTTGTTACTAAACCTGGGCGCCCGGGTAATCTCAATTGATAAGGCGCCGGCCACTAACGAATTTTCAACTTCTAATTTTCGCCACATCCAGGCAGACCTCGCAAAAAATTCAGATTTAGAACGGATTGCCGAAGAGTCATCGGCTGAGAAACCTGATGCCTTAGTAGCCCTCGCCGGCATTGTTGTTAGTGGAAATCTAACTGATCAGAGCGATGCTGATATTGAAAGCGTAATCCACTTAAACTTAACCTCACAAGTAAATTTATCAAAGCGAATAATCTCCAATTGGATCAAAGAAAAATCCCGGGGGAACATAGTCTTCGTTAGTTCCTGGGTCGATCATGTTCCGTGGCCAGGTATCACTCCTTACTCCGCTTCTAAAGCAGGGCTTGTCGCGGTATGTCGAGGCATCGCTCGTGAATACGCCAAGAACGGAATCCGCGCCAATCTAATTGCTCCTGGAATCGTCGACGTTGGAATGGCCGCCAAGCAATGGCGCGAAGAACCGGACTATCAAGCTCGAGCAAAGCGAGCGATTCCGTTAGGAAGATTGCAACATCCTGACGAAGTTGCAAAGGGAATTGCTTTTTTACTATCTGATGATTCAAGTTACATGACAGGATCAACCTTACTTATGGATGGTGGAGCAAGTCTCTATCCGCTAGATCCAGAGGAAATCTCATGACTTTAAGAGCGGTACAGCGGCGAATCGGAATCACGCAAGATGCCCTTGCCCAGAACCTCACAGAACGCTTTATTTTCGGAGATGAGGCAATTGCAGGAATGATGCCTTCGGCTCGCATATTGGCTGAGGAGTATGGAGTTTCGAGACTTTTTCTCCGCGAAGTTCTGGCGGGATTACAACGACAGGGCCTCATCGAAACAGTACCGGGTAAGGGCGTGTATGTAAGGAAACCGAACATGCTCAGCGCTGCCCGGAATGTTCATGCAACTATTCGTCAATCATCCGCGACTGCTAGAGATTTGATTGAAGCGCGTGGAAATCTTGAAGAGCAATGTGCAGCCTTAGCTGCGCAACGTGCAACCGCTCAAGATATCGAACAGATGGAGTTAGCGCTAAAGGCCTTTGATGATGCGACGAGTCTTGTTCCAAGAGCGCAAGCTGACATAGCTTTTCATTCCCTAGTTGCTAAAGGGACTCACAACCCGGTACTTCAAATAATGTTTGGTTCAATTACAACTCTTGCTTTCGACACGATGCTTCGAAGTCTTTCTGATCCAGAAATCTTCAAAGTCGGAGCTCCGCTACACCACACGATTTTGCGGGCGATTAAGAACAGGGATGACATCGCAGCAAAGAGAGCAATGTCTAAACACATTCATCTCGCGGAGAAGTCATATAAATCGGATTTGGATCGAGAACTAAGAGAAATTGCAGAAAGAATTGTTAAGGATGTCCTCCAATCAAATCTTACGATTGACGAGATCCTTGACTCGGCCTTGCAGAACTATGAAGTGGAGCTGAAGCGCAAATGAGAATCAGCTCGGTAAAACCATTTGTACATCCCGACTTCCCTAATTTGGTCTACGTTGAAATCACAACCGATGAAGGCGTAGTGGGTCTTGGGGAGAGCTACTACTTTGGCTCGACTGTTGCCCACTTTATTAATGAATTTGCTGGCCCTTCCATTCTTGGAAAGGACCCGCTAAAACGTGAGGAGATTTCAAAATCACTTACAACCTATGTTGGCTACAACAGCTCTGGGGTCGAGACTAGGGCGCGCTCAGCCATCGATATCGCGCTTTGGGATATTGCAGGAAAAATCGCCAATAAACCCATTTATGAACTGTTGGGCGGAAAGTCATCTCGGCCGCTTCGAATCTATAACACCTGCGCAGGTAAGGAGTACATGCGCAAATCCAATCAGAGCTCGAAGTCATGGGGTCTTGATAATGAGTCGAGCGAATACGAAGATTTGAAGGCCTTTATGAACGATGCCGGAACCCTGGCACAAGAATTACTCACTGAGGGCGTTACGGCGATGAAGATTTGGCCCTTTGACTTATTCGCAGAGAAGAACTGGGGTAGCGAGATTTCTTCCACAGATCTCAAGGCGGGATTGCTACCGATTCAAAAGATTAGAGATGCTGTTGGTGATCGAATGGACATCATGGTTGAACTTCACGCGCTCTGGTCACCCAAAGCGGCTAAGGAAATCATGATTGCGCTCAAAGACTTTGGCATTTTCTGGGTCGAAGATCCAATATACCCAGACAATCTTGATGAGCTTGAATCATTACGTGGCGCTGGAATGCCTGAAATTGCACATGGAGAGACAATTGCAAGTCGCAAACGCGTAGAAACTTTAGTTAAACGGAACCTGATAGATGTACTTACGCTAGACCTATCTTGGTGCGGTGGTTTAACTGAGGGTCTTCAATTCGCCGAATTGGCAGAAGCAAATGGCGTCCGAATTGCGCCGCATGATTGCACTGGCCCAGTAGGTCTGACAATCGGTGCTCATCTATCCACCTCGGATGAGAATGCGCTAATTCAAGAAACAGTGCGGGCCGCTTATCGCACCTGGTATCCCCACTTGGTTGAAGGAATTCCACAAATAAATGGTGGAACTCTCGTTGTTGGTAATGAAGCGGGCTTGGGCGTAAAGATGCGGGAAGATTTCCGAAAGGATATCCAAACCCTAAGACTCGCTGTTAATTCATGAGTAATCAAAATCTAAAGCGGGTCTTTCCAAGTCCAGCGAGCCTCCGTAGAACGCTGAGATTCAAAAAATTAATACTCTCTGGGAAAAAGCGGCGACTATCTCGAGCTTTAACTATCTCTCATCTACGGCTAATTGCTAAGCGCCGCACGCCAAAAGGTCCTTTTGATTACACCGATGGAGCTGCAGAGTCTGAGACTTCACTCGCCAGAGCCCGCGATAGATATGAAGCAATTGAATTTATTCCAAATATTCTCCGCGATGTCTCCAACTTAGATACATCTACTGAAGTACTAAATGAAGATTTTTCACTCCCTTTCGGAATCGCCCCGACAGGCTTTACCCGAATGATGCATTCGGAGGGTGAGTTGGCCGGTGCGCGAGCAGCTGAGAAATTCGGAATCCCCTTCGTGCTCTCAACTCTTGGCACCACAACAATCGAAGATGTTGTTTCAGCAGCTCCAAATGGCAGGAACTGGTTTCAGCTTTACATGTGGAAGGATCGCGAGGGTTCGATGCGCCTGGTCGACGCGGCGTGGCGCTCCGGCGTTAAGAATTTAGTTCTCACCGTTGATGTGCCAGTCGCGGGTGCACGTCATAGAGACACAAGAAATGGCCTAACTATTCCGCCTTCACTGACTCTTGGAACGTTGTTAGAGGCGGCGCCAAAGTATGAATGGTGGTGGAACTTCCTTACTACCCCCGAATTACGTTTTGCCTCAATGACGGAGTGGAAGGGCACTGTCGCTGAACTCCTTGATTACATGTTTGATCCAACAATGACCTTTGAAGATCTAAAGTGGATAAGAAATCAATGGAAAGGAACCCTTACCGTTAAGGGAATTCAGAACGTCGAGGATGCGAAAAAGGTCTCTAAATATGGGGCAGATGCGGTGATTCTCTCAAATCACGGTGGCCGGCAACTCGATAGAGCTCCGATTCCACTCGAGTTGTTAAGTAAGTGCAAGAAGGAACTTGGCAAGGATTTGGAGATTCATATCGATACAGGAGTCATGAGAGGTTCTGACATTGTTGCGGCTCTAGCCCTTGGCGCAGATTTTGTTTATGTAGGTCGCGCTTATCTATATGGATTAATGGCGGGCGGCCAACAAGGCGTCGAACGTGCTCTAGAAATTCTCGCCGGAGAATTGCGACGAACCATGAAGTTACTTGGGGTCGCATCCGTTGCGGAATTGAACCCCAAGCACATCAACTTCTTGTAATTCCCAACTCTTGCATTACGCGAGAGACGATATGACCAGAGAAGCCACGGCGCGAGAGCGCTCCGTGGAGCCTTCGATAGGCAACTTCGTTCTCAAGCTTTGCGTAAGACCGGGCCTTTCGCTCAGCAAACTTCATTGCATTCTCAAACTCGGCTTCATCTGAGATGTCGGTAGTAATCCATTCGATAATC
>VGAF01000066.1 GCA_016870855.1 Actinomycetota bacterium
ATTTCACCGAAAATCCTGGGAGTTAACGCGCGTAATTTGAGAACTCTTGAGGTAGATACCTCCAGTTTTGATCGATTACTCCCACTAATCCCAGGTTCAATCATCAAGGTAGCTGAATCAGGTATCAGTACTCTCGATGACGCTCGAAGG
Source organism: Actinomycetota bacterium (assembly GCA_016870855.1). Taxonomy (GTDB): domain Bacteria; phylum Actinomycetota; class Actinomycetes; order Nanopelagicales; family Nanopelagicaceae; genus MAG-120802. The sequence continues at coordinate 151 of VGAF01000066.1, forward strand.
GCTCGTAAGGCGGGCGCTGATGCTCTCCTTGTGGGGGAGGCGTTAGTTCGCTCTCCAGATCCTGGAAATACCATCAAGAGTTTTCTAGAGAGCGCGGATACAAGATGAAAAGTATGGTTGCGTTATGACTACCGATTTGATTGGCCACTTTGGCAGGTTCGGAGGTCGGTTTGTCCCAGAAGCGCTTATCGGAGCGCTTGATGAATTGTCTCTTGCTCATCAAGAAGCGTTAAACGATCCAACTTTCCAAGTCGAGTTAATGGAGTTGCACCGTACCTATACCGGAAGGCCATCAATAATCACCGAGGCGCGAAGATTCTCTGAATATTGTGGCGGTGCGCGCATTTTCTTAAAGCGTGAGGATCTCAATCACACTGGAAGCCACAAGATAAATAATGTTTTAGGACAAGCCCTGCTTACAAAGCGCATGGGCAAAAAGCGCATCATCGCCGAGACTGGAGCGGGACAGCATGGCGTTGCTTCCGCGACCGCAGCAGCGCTGCTTGGATTTGAGTGCGTTGTTTATATGGGCGAAGAAGATACAAAACGTCAGGCGCTAAATGTGGCACGAATGAAACTGCTTGGCGCTGAGGTCATCCCAGTCACAACTGGTTCTAGGACTTTAAAGGATGCGATAAATGAAGCTATGCGAGATTGGGTTACCAATGTAGCAACGACTCATTATCTCCTTGGCACGGTAGCTGGGCCAGATCCTTTTCCGACTATGGTTCGAGACTTTCATAGAATCATCGGTGATGAATCGCGAGCACAGATGTTGGAGTTAATCGGAAGACTTCCAGACGCAGTCCTTGCCTGTGTTGGTGGAGGCTCGAATGCAATTGGAATTTTCTACGCATTTCTAAATGATCAATCAGTGCGCTTAATCGGACTTGAAGCGGGAGGCACTGGAGTTGAGACCGGAAAGCACGCTGCAACTATCGTTGGCGGAACTCCGGGAGTTCTGCATGGCACGCGTACATATGTGTTACAAGATGATGATGGGCAAACCCGTGAATCACATTCCATCTCTGCGGGACTGGATTACCCTGGCGTTGGACCTGAGCATGCCTATTTACATGAGGTTGGGCGGGCGGAGTATCGGGCAATCACAGATGATGAGGCGATGGAAGCTTTCTCACTTCTTTCAAAGAGCGAAGGAATCATCCCGGCAATTGAGACTGCGCATGCACTAGCTGGAGCAATGAAAATTGGTAAGGAAATAGGACATGAAAGCGCTCTACTTATAAATCTCTCCGGCAGAGGGGATAAAGATGTACAAACGGCTGCGAAGTATTTCGGAATTCCGCTTTAGAGCGTAGATCTTGAGCGATGGAAATGTCACAACTAGAAAAGAGTTTCGAACTCGCTCGGGCTGAGAATCGTGCACTTCTAATTGGGTATCTTCCGGCGGGTTTTCCAACTTTGGAACGCTCAATCTCGGCAATCAAAGCAATGATCGAAGGTGGAGTTGATGTAATCGAAGTAGGACTGCCATATAGCGATCCCGTGATGGATGGTCCAGTGATTCAACAAGCTTCGGAAACTGCGCTAACAAATGGATTCAAGACCGGAAATGTTTTTGAGGTGGTCGCCGCAAGCCCGGCTCCAACGTTAGTGATGTCTTATTGGAACCCAATCGAACGATTCGGCGTTGCAGCGTTTGCGCATGAACTAAAGAAAGTAGGGGGTGAAGGCGTCATAACTCCAGATCTAACAATCGAGGAGTCTGAATCTTGGATAAGTTCAACTGATAAGGAGCGCCTACATCGAGTTTATGTTGTTGCGCCAAGCACAACAGATAATCGACTCACCGAGGTGAGTGCTCGGTGCTCTGGTTTTATTTATGCGGCAAGTTTGATGGGCGTCACCGGGGCGCGAACAGATATCTCATCCGCAGCACAGTCTCTGGTCGAGCGGATTAAGAAGGTATCTAAGACTCCGGTCTGCGTTGGACTGGGGGTCTCGACTGGCGCTCAAGCTCGAGAGATAGCGAAGTATGCAGATGGCGTCATCGTCGGCTCAGCCTTCATTAAGTTGATTCTCGAGTCCAATAGCGAATCGGAAGCCAACTTAAAGGTGAAATCCCTCGCAACCGAACTTGCGGCGGCGGTGCGCAGGTAGCGGGTATGGCATAGAATTTTCAAGAATTCGCAAGCCCAAACCGAGTAATTTGAATAGAGAAAGTTAAGGGAGAAAACGTGCCAAAAGAGCCACGCCAGAAAGTCAGAGATGCCAAACCAAGGGGCGACACCCTTACTCGGAATTTAGTCCTAGGAATGGTTGGACTCGTAGTTCTATCTGGCGTCATCTTCACCTTCATGGATAAGCGCTCCGGTGGTGGTAGCGAAACCCCAATTGCAATTGAAAACTTGGATACCTCAAACCTTGGCGAGCCATTAGCCGCACAAGTTAGCGAAGCAGATGATTATGGAATCGTCTTTAATCCAGTCTCCGCCCTTGAAATTGATATCTGGGAAGACTTTCAATGCCCATTCTGCAACTTCTTTGAGAAAGAGATGGGCGGCTACTTAGATGAGTTGATTAGAGATAAAGAGGCAAAAGTTGTCTATCACATGGCCTCCTTCTTGGGTCAAGAATCAGTACGCGCATCTAACGCCGCATATTGTGCAATCGATGAGGGTCGGTTCCTTGACTTCCACAAAGCGCTCTATCAAGTTCAAGGCAATGAGAATTCCGGACTCTTCTCAAATGAAAATCTGATTACTATCGGTAAGAAACTTGGGATTACGAACCAATCATTTGCAGATTGTGTAAACGATAATAAATATGGCGATAGTGTTAAGAAAGTTGCTGAATCCATGAAGCCAAATAATGTGGAAGGAACTCCTACTGTTTTCATCAATGGAACTCGTTGGGAGCGAACCACTAGCGAATTTAAACTCGATGAGTTTAAGGCGGCGGTAGAAGCTGCCAAGCAGTAAGTAGGGAATCGGTGAAGTTCGCCTGTATTCCATCGCCGGAACGATCCTTCCTAGAGATCGGTCCATTGACGCTTCACTTCTATGCATTTTGCATCATGCTCGGAATTGTCGCCGCAGTATTAATCGGGGGACGCAGATATGTTGCGATGGGTGGCAAAACTGGCGTTGTAGGTGATGTCGCAATCTTTGCTGTACCTGCTGGTGTGATTGGTGGCCGGCTCTATCACGTGGCTTCTTCGCCACAAGATTATTTCGGAGCAGGCGGTAAGCCAATTGAAGCTCTATATATCTGGCAGGGCGGGCTCGGTATTTGGGGAGCTATCTCACTCGGCGCAGTTGCGGCTTACTTTGCCTATAGGAAGAATTTAAATCGAGGCGAGATTTCTTTCGCTCAGTTCGCCGATGCGATTGCTCCGGGGCTTTTGATTGCCCAAGCGATTGGGAGATTTGGAAATTGGTTTAACAAAGAGTTGTTCGGTCGACCTCTTGATGCGCCCTGGGCTCTTGAAATTCCATTCCGCTACCGACCAATTGGATACTCCAACTTTGAAACATTTCACCCGACCTTCTTATATGAGGCGCTCTGGTGTTCGCTCATTGCCCTCTTACTGATTTGGATCGGAAAGCGAAGGCAACTCGCAAGTGGCTCGCTCTTTGCTCTCTATGTCGGTGCCTACTCATTTGGTCGCGGCTTGATTGAGATGATCAGGATCGATGAGGCAAATTTGATACTTGGGCTACGTCTAAATCTCTGGACGAGCCTCATTCTTCTCCTCGCTTCTGCTCTCATTCTTTACCGCCTTAATTCAAAGGCAGAAGAGAGTTCAAGTAGTAAGGTTTGAGCATGTCGCTACATGAGAATCACAAGCGCGACGAAGACCACAAGACCCATCGCGCTGGTTGGCTCCGCGCCGCAGTCCTTGGTGTAAATGATGGCCTTGTCTCAACTGCATCACTAATGATCGGCGTGGTCTCGGCCGGAAGAAATGAGTTTGTATTGACTGCCGGCGCTGCTGCTATCGCGGCTGGCGCTATGTCGATGGCGGTGGGGGAGTATGTCTCGGTTCGTTCGCAAAACGATATTGAAGAATCCGATCGCCTCCTTGAGAAAGAAAATCTTGAATTAGATCCAGAAGGTGAACTTGAGGAGTTAACTCAGATTTACGAAGCACGCGGTTTATCAAGAGCAACTGCGGAGAGAGTTGCCCGAGAGTTACATGAGCATGATGCCCTTGGCGCCCACTTACGCGATGAGATTGGACAATTTGAAGCAACTAAAGCAAGACCGTTGCAGGCCGCGGTCGCATCGGCACTTAGTTTTACTGCTGGTGGATTGATTCCCTTTGTCGGAGCCTTTGCCCCTAGCCTCGGCGATAAAGCTATTTCCATCATTGGCTTTTCATTTATCGGTCTAGTTATGGCTGGGATTGTGAGCGCAAAGACCGCTGGATCAAAAGTTGGACGGACAACTCTGCGAATCGTTCTAGGTGGCGCGCTTGGTATGGCGATTACCGCGGGCGTGGGTCAGATCGCTCATATCTCCGGTATCTAACTTATTTGGTAGATTCTCCCTACCCACGGGCCATCGCCGTCCCTTCAAAACAGATCTAAGAGATTCAAGGGACTACTACGTCTTACGAATCTGAAGATGGAGCGAGATGGCAATCTCTGAAAAACTCTTTAGCGCTCTGCCGGAGCGCAGCGGTCTATATGACCCTGCCTTCGAGCATGATGCCTGCGGAGTTGCCTTGGTCGCAACCCTTAATAAAGAGGCAACGCACGAGATTGTTCAACAAGGTTTAGAGGCGCTACGCAATCTAGATCACCGTGGCGCATCTGGCGCAGAAGTTAATAGCGGTGATGGTGCAGGCATATTGATTCGTGTTCCAGACCGCTTCTTAAGGACAGAAGTTCAATTTGATCTCCCGATCGCTGGTGACTACGCGGTTGGAATTGCCTTTCTTCCAAAAGATTTTCAAGAGCTCAACCGACTTGACGATTTGGCGAGAGAAGAAGGATTAAGAGTTTTAGGTTGGCGAAGCGTTCCGATTAACTCATCGAGCCTTGGTGCAACTGCACTATCTGTGATGCCAGATTTCAAGATGCTCTTTCTCGCGGGATTAAGTGGCGAATCTGGGATTGCATTAGATCGCCTTGCTTTCTGCTTCCGGAAACGAGTTGAGCATCAACTCCCGATTTACTTTGCTTCGCTCTCAGCACAGACAATCGTCTATAAAGGAATGCTGACTACTCATCAGCTCTCAGAATTCTTCCCGGACTTGAATGATCCAAAGTTGCACTCACCCTTTGCCTTGGTTCACTCGAGATTCTCCACTAACACTTTCCCATCTTGGCCACTTGCCCACCCATATAGATTCATTGCGCATAACGGTGAGATAAATACCGTTAAGGGGAACCGAAATTGGATGGCTGCACGTGAGGCGCTCCTTGAAAGTGATTTGATTCCCGGCGATCTCAAGCGGCTATTTCCAATAGTTGATCCCCAAGGAAGTGACTCTGCATCTTTTGATGAGGTGCTAGAACTTCTCTATCTCGGTGGCAGATCTCTTCCACATGCGGTTTTGATGATGATTCCAGAGGCTTGGGAGAACCACGAGACGATATCACAACTTCGTCGAGATTTCTATCGCTTCCACTCCGCATTGATGGAACCATGGGATGGACCGGCATGTATAACTTTTACAGATGGTCACCAAATTGGCGCTGTCTTGGATCGAAACGGACTTCGGCCAAGTCGATTCTGGATTACAAAAGATGGTCTAGTTGTGCTTGCAAGCGAAGTTGGCGTACTTGATATCCCACAAGATCGTGTCTTAAGAAAAGATCGACTTCAACCCGGAAAGATGTTCCTCGTAGATTTAGATGAGGGTCGAGTTATTGAAGATGATGAAATTAAAGATTCACTTGCTGCAGCAGCCCCTTACGGAGAATGGTTACACGCTGGGATGGTTCGGCTAGAAGATATCCCGGCGCGCGAACACATTTTCTATCCACACTCCTCGGTATTACGTCGCCAGAGAGCGTTTGGGTACACCGAAGAAGAACTTCGCTTAATTATTACCCCAATGGCAAGGAGTGGCGCAGAACCAATCGGCTCGATGGGAACAGATACTCCGGTCGCGGTGCTCTCGGAGAAACCAAGGCTCCTCTTTGATTATTTCTCGCAACTCTTCGCCCAAGTTACTAACCCACCTCTTGATGCAATTAGAGAAGAGTTGGTTACTTCACTTGGGGGATCGATTGGGCCCGAACACAATCTCCTTGACCCAGGCCCTGCATCCTGTAGACAAATAAGTCT
>VGAF01000067.1 GCA_016870855.1 Actinomycetota bacterium
ACCCCGCCAAGTCTTGCGAGCCCCCCATCGGAATCGAACCGATGACCTTTTCCTTACCATGGAAACGCTCTACCGACTGAGCTAGGGGGGCAAAAGAAAAGCGGGCTGAAGAATACCCTGTTTTCAATTACCGGTTAACCCTTTGGATCAAGCACTATTTTGCCTACAGTCTTACGTGCCAACATATCGCGATGCGCCTGCGCTGCCTGCGATAACGGATAAGTCGCCCCAACAATCGGCTTTAACTTCCCACTCATTATTAATCCAAATAGATCCATGAAAACTTCTGCCATCAACTCTTTTTCTGCGAGCGCATTAACTAACCAAAATCCACTTACTGTCTGGGATTTCGGCATCAAAACTCCAGGCTGCAAACTCTTCGGCGGCTTACGCGATGCCATTCCGTAGAAAATCAATCGACCAAATGGCGCCAACGCCTCGAGCGATTGATCAAATGTTGTTCCGCCCACCATCTCCAAAATTAAATCAACTGGCTTGCCGTTATTTGCCGCAATCAACGCCGCCTTTAAATCCGCTTCCCCGGCATCAACTACCGCATCTGCACCCAATTCTTTACATAACTTCTTCTTCTCATCCGATGAAGTCACAGCGATTACAAACGCGCCCCACAATTTCGCAAGCTGAATCGCAACCGATCCAACGCCGCCCGCACCAGCATGAACCACAACGCTCTCGCCCGCTTTCACATGTCCCATCGTTTTTAGGATCATGTGCGCTGTTGTTCCTTGCACCATCATCGCAAGCGCCGCACCATCACTTACGCCATCTGGAAGTGGAATCACCGTCTTGGTATTAACCAAAGTCTTCTCGCAATATCCGCCCGTCGATGCAAGCGCCAACACTCGCGATCCATCCGGCATCTTGCCCACAACTTCCATTCCTGGAATCAACGGCAATTTCTGTGAGGATAAATATGAATTCTCCGTCTGGTGCGTGTCCGCGTAATTGATACCAATCGCAGTCACATTCAAAACAACTTGGCTACCCGCGGGAACTGGCTCGGGAAGATCGACATACTTCATTACTTCTGGACCACCGAACTCAGTTATATAAATAGCTTTCATGTGCTCAACCTACGCTATCTTGCATCTCATCGGCCATTGGCAAACTGATCCACGATGATTCGAGCAATTATCGGCTTTGCTGATTCGTAGGAAATTCCATAGATGTGCAAGAAGGCTTCTTCAAAGGTCTTACCTGAAGCCATGTATTCGATGAAACTGACTAATGATCCTGGCCCTTTAAGAGCTACGAGTATTTCTACTGTCCGTGCGCTCATTTCATACTTCATTGCATAAGCGAAATTGTCCCAATTCTTTTCATAGTGAGACATTGAAAGATAATCAAGAACCAATTCATAGTTGAGTTTCACGCAGTATTCGTACGGGCAATCGGAATAGAGCAGTTTTGAATCGACAGCCCTGAACCTCATAAAACCATCGAATGACTCGAAATTATTGACGGCTCCTTCGATGAAAACGGCAGAACCTTCGTTGAACCACGAAGGCGGTGTGTAAATCCTCTGGAACCAGCGATCGCCGAGAATTACACGCTGAATCGTGTGCAGATACTCGTGTGCGATGTTGACACCTAGAAAGGCTCGGGCATACTCCGAATACGTTTGGTTGAGCTGCTCTCTCGAGCCTTTATCGGTCATGCCCTGCATGATGACGCCATCTAGATTCGAATCAACAAATGATTGCGCAAAACAGACTTCTCGCTTGACCGGACAAATCTCCGTAACAGCGTTAGCGTGCCTGTTCTTGAACGCGGTCGTCTCGTTTGCATACATACGCTTAAAGGTTTCGTCTGCCCACCCTGAGTCTTTGAAATTAAACACGAAGACTTTCAAATTGCTGACATTTCGCGCAGAAGGTAGGGCACGGGAAACCAACTCCATGGGCCGCTTAATATCTGCATAGTTTGGAACGGTATTTGGTCCCATAACTATCTCGACTTTCCCAAGCTTGCTCGTATTTGCAGCAACATTCTTTGAAATCGCTAGCCAAGCTTGGTATGGAATTCCTAATCGCTTCTCATAAACATCTTGCCAGCTCGTTGGAATTTCGCTTGGGATCTCAAAAACTTGCTTTTCGATTGGAAACGCACCATTTTCGCCACGCGACCACAGAGTCTCTGCAAAAGTTAATGGCTTTGCACTCTGCGTAACTGTCGGAGTTGCAATTGGAGTTGGCGCAACCGACTCAGTCGGAGATAGCGTTGGAGTGGGAGTGATGGAAGGCGTTGGAGTTGGCGATGGCGTTGGAGAAAGAGATGGCGCCTGAGAAACTGAAGGAGCAGGAGTCGCAACGACATTCGATCTCTTAACCCAAACTAACTTCTTCCCCTTCTTCACGCATCGAAACTCATTTCCGGACTTAACTGCGACCTTCCCCGCACGGGGGCAAGTAGCGCCAGCCTTGACTGCGCCAATAGCCGGCAACGTGGAAAGAATTGTCGATACGAATAAAAATAGAAGAAAGAATCTATAGCGCCTCAAAAAAGCGCCCTTAACCCTTAGTTGAGCCGAGCGTTAAACCAGATACGAACTGGCGCTTCAAGATGAAGAAGATAATCAACGTAGGTAGCGCCGCCATGATCGCACCGGCCGCCAAGAGATTAAAGTCAGTTACGAATTCACCTTGGAGTCGACCAAGCGCTGAGGTAATCGGACGCTTGTTATCGCTCTTGATAAGCACAATCGCCCAGAAAAACTCATTATAAATCCACGTCGTCATCAACACCGATAGCGCCGCCAATGGTGGGCGAAGCAACGGCAGAATCACATTCCAGTAATGCCTAAATACCGAAGCCCCATCAACCATCGCCGACTCGGAAATCTCCTTCGGAATAGTCTTCATATAAGAGGACATAACGAAGGTCGCAAAGCCAACCTGCAACGCAACGTGAATCAAAATCACGCCGAGATAGCTGTCATAGAGAATATTGCGATTTCCGACCAAATCCCCAATCCAGATATACATCTTAAATAGCGGGGCATAAACAAGCTGGACTGGAAGCAAATTACCCGCGGTAAAAAGCAACAACAAGTAAAGGTTGAACTTAAAGGAGTACCGCGTCACCACGAAGGCAATCAACGATCCAAAGAACAACGTTAAGAAAACCGCCGGAATCGCCACAATAAATGAGTTAGAGAGATACTCCCAAATATTCATCAACCGATAAGCATCGGCATAGTTCCGAAGATTCAAAGTATCTGGACGAGAGAAGACGCCCTTCTGGATGATGTCGCTATAAGGACGAAGCGAGGTCCAAAATGTCCAAAGAATCGGAATCATCCAAACCACCGCAAAGATCGCGATAAAGGTAGTAATCAACGCGTCCTTATATTTCTGGCGATTACGGTACTTCTGATCCTTAACTATGCCGCTCACTTGATGTCCTCCCTAAATACCGTTCGGAGGTAGAAAACAATCGGAATGATGCTAAGTAAGAAGAGAATCACGGCATAGGCCGCCCCGAGCATCGAAGCTGCCTGGCCATAAATATTGACGAAGACCAACATTCCCAAAATCGGCCAACCCGTAGAGGTTCCATAAATAATGTAAATCAGATCGAAGGCTCGAAGCGACTCAATCACCGTAATGACAATGATGATCGTATTTACCGGCGCCATCGCAGGAAGCACGATCTTCCTAAAGGTCTGCCACTCGGTCGCCCCATCAATCGCCGCCGCCTCACGTAGCGATGGATCGACCGACTTTAACCCCGCTAAATAAAGCAACATGATGTAACCAATATGGCGCCACGAGGCGATACCTAAAATCACATAAGTATTAATCGAATAATTACCAAAAATCGGAATCGCATCCTCAATCCCGGGATGGCCGAGCAAAACCTGGACCAAGCCAGCCGGCCCGAGCATAAATCGCCAGATAATTCCGATAACCGCAAGCGATAGCACAACGGGTATGTAATAAACGCTCTCATAGATCTTATGGCCACGAATCGCACGATCTACTTGGTAAGCAAGCAAAACTCCAAGCGGCGTTGCAATAGAGGTAAACCACAACAACCAATAAGTGTTGTTCTGTAAAGCATCATAGAACTGGGGCGAAGCGGTAAATACCGTGTTGTAGTTAGCAAGTCCGGCCCACTTAATATCCGAGAGCTTTACACCATTCCAAAATGTAAATGACAATCCGATCGTCGATATCGCCGGAATCCAGACCCAAAAGACGTGCAAGAAAGTTGGAACGCCAATAAACAAAGAAAGCGTAAGAATATCTTTACGGGTAAAAGCCCGACGGCGACGAGTTTTTACTTTCGTCGCCGTCGTGGTCATACAACTACCTTACTGTAGTTATGCGTTTAAGCCACTAAATTTTTATGATAGTGGAGGTAGCGCATCCCATGCTGCTTGTGTCTCTTCGAGAATCTTGTTGAGGTCTGCAGGATTCTTTAGGAAGTTCTGAATCTGAACACCAACAATTGGACCTGCGAAGTCGTTACGGCAATCACGATCAAGGAAGTTCATAACGTTCTTCGCTTCGCCGATAACTGCAAGCTTCTGCTTATTGAATGCGTCATATCCTGATGAATCAAGACGTGAGTTCGCATATAGAGAAGTATCGCCAGCAGCCTGAGCAGCCAACATACCGTTCTCGCTACCGCACCACTCAGCAAACGCAGCTCCACCTTCTGGGTTAGTTCCGTTTGTAGCAGCGCACATTCCATCGACAGGAGCGTCGATTGAATCGCGACCGAATTCTGGGTTGATTTCAGGGAATGGAACGATCCATAGATCGTCGTAATCAGCCTGTGATTGAGCCTTGAAATCGTTAGCCCACCATGAACCCATCATGATCGCACCGCACTTCTTCTGTAGTAGAAGATCGCGCATGCCATCCCATGAGATATCAAGAACGTTCTTGTTCATGTATGGAATCAACATTTCGAATCGCTTGAATACATCAACAGTCTTCTGATCGGTCCACTGTGCGCGGCCATTTAGAAGATCGATGTGGTAGTTATAACCATTCAAGCGGGTGTTGAGGATGGAGAATGTACCCATCGCTTCCCAACCACCCTTGTCACCAAGTGCGTAGCCGATTAGGCCCTTCTTCTTGGTTCCTTCGAGCAACTTCATGAAGTCATCCCAGTTATATAGACCCTCTGGATCTAGACCAATCTCTTGCATCGTCGACTTGCGATAGTGCAAGCCCCATGGATACCAAGTTGTTGGGATGATGTATTGCTTGCCATCAGTCGGGTTAGTTGCACCACTGACGAATCCTGCTGGCATCTGATCTCCGAGGTTGCTGATGTTCTCGGAAAGATCTACTAACAATCCCTGATCTGCACGGAAATTAGTACGGAATCCAGCCATCCACTGGAATGCATCATCAGGTGTTCCTTGAAGATACTGTGAGATTCCATCTTGGAATGCATTTGTATCTCCAGAGCCCTGCATTGTGACTTCAATGCCTGTCTCTGCTGTGTAGGCATCAGCAAGTGCTTGCGCAATCTTCAGACCAGTTTCATCGTTCGTACGTGCAGTGAACTTAACTGGACCGGTTGCTTCGTCGCTGCCGCAACTTGATAGGAGTGTTCCTCCACCAAGAAGACCAGCACCGCCGACCGCTGCGCCTTTGAGAACCGTGCGTCGCGATACGCCGTTCTCTTTGACTTCGTTCGACATCGAACTTCCTTTTCTCTAGACCCGCCTTGGGTCTAAGTGCTCCCCAACCTACGCCCGCCTCACCCCGAAAGCGATGAACCTGAGATAACAAATAGGTATAGGTCTAGAATCGAAATATGGAACTAGCCCGCAATTTCCTGCTTGGACTCCACTTAATAGGTATGGCCGGAATCCTCATTAGCCTGCTGGCCTCGCGCAAAAAGCTCTCCCCAGGCATAACCCACTCCGCCCTACTCGCTTTTCTCACAGGAATCGCCCTAGTCGGGATCCGCTACGGCCTCAACGAGCAAGACCCCGTCAAATGGGCCAACGTCGACAACGTCAAAATCACCATCAAAACCCTCTTCGCCGCCACCATCCTCATCCTCGGATTCCGCTACAAAAAGAAGGAATCTGTTTCGCCCGTGATTTGGTGGACTATTGCTGTTCTCGCTTTAGCAAACATTGCGATTGCAGTGTGGTGGTAGTCCGATAACTCTTAATCACCGGGTCGGGGCTTTGGCTTTTGGCTAGAGAAATAAAGAAGTTATAGCTCCTTCAGCCATCCCTAAAACTTATTTAATCCCTTTACCTCTATG
>VGAF01000068.1 GCA_016870855.1 Actinomycetota bacterium
AGATGCGCAAAGCTGGACTCCCAATTCAGAAAATTCTTGCCGGACAGACCCTCCTTCAATTAGCACACGACTTGAATCATCCAGATATAGAGAGTCTCTATGCGTCGGTAGGAGATGGTCATGTCTCATCATCTTCTGTGGTTGAAAAATTGATCTCATCAGTAGGCACGGAAGAAACGCATGAAACACCATTGACCGAGATGCTTAGCTCTGGCGCTTCCCCGAGAATCGCAAGGCGTAGCGCATCTGGGGTAAGTGTTGAAGGTGTAGATGATGTTCTAATAAAACTCGCCCGTTGCTGTACACCTGTTCCCGGTGACCCAATCGCCGGATTTATTACTCGTGGAAGTGGAGTTAGTATCCACAGAAGTGATTGTGTGAACGTTGCAGATTTGAAATTTCACCAGGGCGATCGAATCGTAAAGGTCTCATGGGATCCTGGTGCTAAGACGATATTCCTAGTGAATATTCAGATCGAGGCCCTTGATCGAGCCCGGCTCCTGTCGGACATCACGCGAGCTCTTTCTGATCAAGAAGTTAATATCTTGCACGCCGCCGTTAACACCACGAAGGATCAGACCGCAATTTCACGTTTTACCTTTGAGATGGCTGATGCCTCGCATCTAGATGTCGTACTAGCCTCAATTAGAAAAATCGATGGCGTTTATGACGTCTATCGCATTACGAACAGCTAGGAACTGAATTCAGCGAGGCCGCGTTGGGCTTCAGCTAGCCAGATTGATCTAGCTGAGGCAGCTTCACGAAGCTCGGCAGCCTTTCGAGCATCACCAGCAGCATCGGCTCGCGCTGCCTTAGCTTCGTAGTCCGCGACAGCAGCGATTAATTGGTTTACAACTTCCATAGCACGCGACTTGGCTCCTGGATCGGCTCGTCGCCATTGTTCTTGCTCGGCCTCTTTTAGGCTCAGCTCTACGCTCTCAATTTTGCGCTCTAGTTGAGCCCTCTTATTGCGCTCGACCATTCCAGCCTTCGCATACTTAGATTTCAGATCACGGAATTTGCGCTTTGCATCATCTAGGTTGGAGACAGGAAGTAGCGCCTCAATCTCGGCAACCAGAGCCTCTTTCTTCACTAGGTTTTCAGCAAATGACTCAGTTCGCTTCTCTAGATCCGAATTCTTTGCGGCAAAGAAAGTGTCTTGCGCTGTTTTAAATTTATCCCAGAGTTTGGCATCCTCATTTTTCTTGCCGCGTCCGGAGGCTTTCCATTGGTCCATGAGAGCTTTATAGCGACGGGCGGTAGCGACCCAATCAGTTGAATTCGCGAGGGCTTCAGCTTCTTGGACAATCTTCTCTTTTACGCTCTTTACTTCACTCTGCTTCTTTGAGAGGGAGGCGAAATGGGTACGTCGCTTCTTATCAAAATGATTTCGCGCAGCAGAGAAACGCTTCCAAAGTTCGGTATCCGATTTCTTATCTAGGCGAGGGGCCTTCTTCCACTCCTCGAGTAGATCCTTAAGCCGATCCCCAGTCGCTTTCCATTGCTCAGAATCCTTTAGCGATTCCGCCTCAAAAACAATCTTCTCTTTGCCTTCCAGTGCGGCAGCTCGTTTTGCAGCTTTTGCCTCGGCCTCGGCCTGACGCTTTGCTTCATATGCCGAGCGGTGCTCGTCGATTAGCGAGGGAATCTGCTCTAGAGATGACTTGAGAGCGGCGATGTTTCCAACGCCATTTAGGTGCTCAACCTGGTTTCTCAATTTATTGACCGCTTGAAGAGCGCTATCAGGAACCATTGCTCCAGAAACTATGCGAGCGGCAAGAAGCGCAACTTCGGCGGCTACAACTTCAAATTTGCGTACGAAGTACGCAAGAGCTTCTTCCGGAGTCTTACCAGGATATGAACCGACTACGCGCTCACCGTCAGGAGTTTGTACGTAAACCATGCCAGCTTCATCGACGCGACCATATTTAGAGGGATCTCCGATTAATGCGGCGGCGGCAGAATTGATTGGTAAATCTTGTGTGCTCATCGGTTTACTACCTCACTTCTTGTTGCGCGGCCTTAAGGCCGTTGCGGGTTCAGCGGTTTGGAGGGCTCAAGGTACCCCCGGGGGGGGGAATCTGTAAAAGGTGGGCGCGGTTTTCCCGCTCGGGTGGGCAATAAGGGGAGAATTCGAAGCCGTTGGCTGAGTATGAGTTCGAAAGGGTGAAGGGGCAAGTTTGGGAGTCTTTGTCGAGCGGGTTGTAGCAGATTTCTTTGGAACCAATTGTTGGCTCATCGCTCCAAGCAAGAACTCGGAGTGTGTGATTGTGGATCCGGGTATTGCTATCCCAGATTTAGTGGGAAAGATTAAAGAAAAGCTCCAATCTGCAAATCTAAAACCTATCGCCATACTGATTTCTCATGGCCACTTGGACCATCACTTCTCTCTCTTGCCATTACAAAGAGATTGTGGGGCCGGAGTTCTGGTTCATAAACTTGATAGAGATTTGCTCGAGAAACCAGAGCGCGGAATGGGTGCGCAGGGCCTTGCGTTAATGGAGGAGTTAGTCAACAAATATGGCGCGCATGCTTTTGAGGATCCAGAAAATATAATGGAGCTCACCGAGCAGAATGATCTGACCATCGGTGGGATGAGATTCGAAATTGAGTCTTCTCCGGGACACACTCCTGGATCGGTAATCGCGCGAGTTGAAAATGAGATTCTGATAACGGGGGATACCCTGTTTAAAGGTGCAATAGGGAGAACTGACCTGCCACGTGGTTCAATCTCCGACATGGAACGTACTCTCCGTGAGAAAATTGCCACGCAGCCTGGCCATCTAGAAGTTCTTCCAGGCCACGGGGAGAGGACTCGAATGGAGATTGAGATTAAGTCCAATCCATATATTCAAGCTGCGCTCCAAGGACGTCTCGGATGAGTGGAGATTTCCAAGCCCCTAAAGGCGTCTCAGAATATTTTCCACCTCGCTCGGGAATCTTTGAGAAAGTAGTTCGAAAACTTGAACAAGTTTCCCTCGCAGCCAACTATCACCTAATTGAACTCCCAATCTTCGAAGATACCGAACTTTTCACGCGCGGAGTCGGGGAAAGTACCGATGTTGTATCGAAGGAGATGTATACCTTTGAAGATCGGGGAGGGAGATCATTAACGCTGCGTCCCGAAGGCACAGCGGGAGTAATCCGATCGATTATTGAACACGGTTTAGACCGCGGACAACTTCCCGTAAAGCTCTATTACAGAGGTCCGTTCTTTAGAGCTGAACGCCCCCAAGCCGGGAGATATCGCCAGTTCTATCAATTTGGAATTGAGGCAGTTGGCCTTGATGACCCATTCCTTGACGCAGAAGTGATTGCGATTGCGTATAGAGGATTTTCATCCTTAGGTCTAAAGAACTTTGAACTTCAAATTACCTCACTCGGGGACGATGAGAGTAGGAGTAAACATCGGGTGGAGTTCTTGAAGTTCCTAGCAAACTTGGATTTGGATGGCGAAACTTTAGATCGGGTCAAGAAGAACCCACTCCGAATATTCGATGATAAGCGAGCTGAAATCCAAGCCAAGATTAAAGAAGCCCCAGTTCTTTTAGATTTCCTAACCCCAGATAGCGCGATGAAGTTTGAAGCATTAAAGAGGGCATTAACTGAACTTGGTATTCCGTTTGTTGTAAATTCCAGGATGGTTCGCGGCTTGGACTATTACACGGGAACCGCCTTTGAGTTTGTCCATAGAGATCTCGGTGCACAAGCGAGTATTGGCGGGGGTGGGCGTTACGACGGATTGATGAAGACTTTGGGTGGACAAGACTTATCTGGAATCGGATTTGGACTGGGAATCGATCGGATAATTCTTGCTCTTGAAAGTGAAGGTCTGGTCAATTCCTCAAATGAGAATGCAAAGAGCGATGATGGATATCTTGATCTCTTCATAATTCCGATTGGAGACGGCGCTAAGTTACGCGCAATCTCTCTCATAGAGATGGTTCGAAAAACTGGCTTTGTTGCCGATATGGGATTCGGAGATCGCTCTCTGAAGGGCGCAATGAAGGCAGCTGACAAGTTAAACGCGCGACATGTCTTGGTTCTAGGTGATGCCGAACTTCAATCTGGTCAGGGCCGGCTAAAACGTATGGCCGACGGAAATGAAGTATCCATTACCCTTGACTCCTTAGTTGCGTCTTTGAAGAACGCTATTTAACTAGCGCTTCGACCGCGCTTTACTCGAAAGGTGACCCATGCTCCGTTCACATCTTGCAGGTGAACTGCGTTCCTCCCAAGTCGGTGAAACGGTACGTCTTGCCGGTTGGGTAGCGCGACGTCGAGATCATGGTGGAGTGGCTTTTATTGATCTGCGAGACTCAAGCGGAAGCGTTCAAGTCGTGATCTCCGATGAAAAAGTTGCTGGTTCGCTAAGAGCTGAGTGGTGCGTCCTTGCGATCGGAAAGATCGCGAAGCGGCCAGCCGGGAATGAAAATCAAAATATTCCCACTGGTGAGATAGAAGTGATCTGTGATGAATTAGAAGTTCTCAGCGAGGCGGCTGCGCTTCCTTTCCCGGTCGACTCGGGTGAAAAAGTGAATGTAAGCGAAGAGATTCGCCTCAAGTATCGCTATCTAGATTTGCGTCGCGAAGAGCAATCAAAGGCTCTCCGGTTACGTTCGAAAATCACAAGTGAAATTAGAAGCGCAATGGACGAACTAGATTTCCTAGAAATTGAGACTCCTTATCTGACACGCTCGACGCCGGAAGGCGCACGAGACTTTTTGGTACCGGTACGACTGCAACCAGGATCTTGGTACGCGCTACCTCAATCACCTCAACTTTTTAAGCAACTCTTGATGGTTGCAGGCATGGAACGTTACTACCAGATTGCTCGCTGCTTCAGGGATGAGGATTTCCGGGCTGATCGTCAACCTGAGTTCACCCAACTAGATATCGAAATGTCTTTCGTTGATCAAGAAGATGTTATCAAAGTTGCTGAGTCGATCTTGAAACGTGTCTTTAGGGCAACGCTGGGTTACGAGATCTCTACACCGATTTCCCGAATGACATTTCACGAGGCAATGCGCAGATTTGGTTCCGATAAACCAGATTTGAGATTTGCAACCGAGTTGGTTGACGCCACGGACTTCTTCAAAAATACCTCCTTTAGAGTTTTCCAAGCTCCTCACGTTGGAGCAGTCGTGATGCCAGGTGGGGCAAGTTCGCCACGTCGGGAGTTAGATGCCTGGCAGGATTGGGCTAAAGCTCGTGGCGCAAAGGGCCTTGCCTACATATTAGTGGGTGAAGATGGAGCTCTCTCTGGACCAGTCGCTAAGAATCTCTCGGAAGAAGAGAGTGCAGGCATCGCAAGATTTGTTGGCGCTAAGAATGGCGACGCAATCTTCTTCGCTGCGGGAGAGCGGGCTGCTTCGCTCTCTCTTCTAGGAGCGGTTCGACTTGAAATTGGCGAACGCTGCAATTTAATTGATAAGACTCGTTGGGAGTTTCTCTGGGTAGTAGATGCCCCGATGTTTGAAAAAACAGATGAAGGTGGTTGGATCGCGGTACACCATCCATTTACTGGCCCTAAACCAGAATACGAGAAGAGTTTTGCAACAGATCCAGAGAATGCGCTCGCCTACGCATATGACATTGTGCTCAATGGAAATGAGATTGGTGGCGGTTCTATCCGTATCCATAAGCGCGATATTCAAAAAGAGGTCTTTAAGGTGATTGGTTTAAGCGATGAAGAAGCCCAGAGCAAGTTCGGATTTCTTCTAGAAGCATTCAATTACGGACCACCGCCACACGGTGGTATCGCCTTGGGGTTAGACCGACTCTGCGCATTGCTTGCGGGCGCTGAATCTATTCGTGAGGTAATCGCGTTTCCCAAGACAGCAAGTGGTGGAGACCCACTGACTGGCGCTCCAACGCCAATCACTCCGGCACAACGGCGAGAGAGCGGCGTTGATGCGGTTGCCGAGGTTAAGAAGAAGGAAGATGAACTTGGGTAGGCTGGCCTCATGTTCGTCAGCGAAATGAGCGCGTCTGGAATCGCAGCCATAATCGCTGCCTCGGCATTCTTCGTCATTGCAATCTCAATCGCATACGCAGTCTTTCGACTGGGCAGAGCGATAGATGAAGTGGGCACGGCAGTTAAGAACATCTCAAATGAAACAACCCCGCTTCTTAACGAGGTAACAACAACTGTGGAATTGGTTAATGGTCCCTTAGAGAGTATTAATAAGGTAACTCGCACCATCGATGAGATGAGTAGCAAGATAGCCGATTCAACTTCGTCGTTTTTGGA
>VGAF01000069.1 GCA_016870855.1 Actinomycetota bacterium
TGCAATCAAAGCGGAGGATGCTTTAACAACTTGTTCTTCACCAATTGCTCGCGATTGTGGTTCTGGGGATTCGCCTTCAGCAAGTGATTGATTCTTAACTCTTGCCATCGTATGCATTGTGTGAACTAGTGGAATCCCATATCGCTCGGAAACCAACCAACCAAGCTGCCCAGAGATCCAATAATGCGAATGGATTAAGTCGTAATAACCCGGTGATTTCTGTAGCTCATAACGAAGGTATGAAGACATCAGTGCACAGATTTGTGAGGGTAATTCATCCTTTGTAACGCTTCCATAAGGCCCAGCTTCAAGATGAACCACATTTACGCCATCCCCGATCTCAATTACCTCTGGCAAATTAGGGCGATTGGCGCGGGTGAAAATATCCACCTTCACACCCGATTCAGCAATTCGCTTCGCGCTCTCTACGACATAAACATTCATTCCACCGGCATCACCAGTACCCGCTTGTTCAAGCGGTGAGGTATGGAGCATCAATGATGCGATCCGGTTTGCGCGTTTAGCCATGGCGCACGAGTTTACTCGCGCGAATCTCTCCTACAACATCGCCTCCGCCGAGCACGGTTTCACGCTCAATATCTAGCTCTATTCCAAGATGCGAAAGGCTTGCAAGAGCTAGCGTCATCGCCCCGCGTTGAGAGCCATCGCTCATCTTCCAAACAATCACTTCGCCACTTCGAGTTCCAATCACCATCACGCCCTCAGCGCCATCCTTAACAAACAAACCATCTACCTTCTCCATCAAAACAGTCGGTAACCTTCCAACTCCAGAAACCATAACTGGGTTTGCACGACATGCAGTTACAACTTCTTGATGAACTGGGTCAGCCGAAAGAATTAGATTTCTAATTGCTTTAGCTAATCCAGATAACGAAATCGCAAATAGCGGAGCGCCACATCCATCAACGCCGACTTTAATAATCGCCTCACCAGATAACTTTTCGAACTCTTCTCTTATGGCAAGCTGTAGTGGATGTGAGACCTCTTTATAACTTCCCAAATCCCAACCATTTACTTTGCAGGTCGCAACCATTCCAGCATGTTTACCGCTGCAATTTGCAGCTAGTGAAGTGGCAGCCTTATCTCCCCACGCCGCTCGCTCGGAAGCGCCAAGTGGTTTATCCGGGGTGTTCTTGAGCGCGCGCTCATCCAATCCAGCGCCGCTAAGAATTGAACGGGCCACATCAAGGTGCTCACCACCTCCCGCATGGCTAGCGCAAATCAGCGCTAACTCCTTTGGTGAAACTTTCAACCCCGCGCGAAGCATCGCCGAAGCTTGGATCGATTTAACAGCAGACCTTGGATAAAGAGGAGACTTCAAATCGCCTAACTCAAGGATTGGCGCTCCATCTTTATCAAGAATCAATAAGTGGCCAGCATGAATCGATTCGACCATCTCATTTCGAACTACTTCAAGTAAATCTTCGCCTTGCTCCATTAGGAGGTCACGCGCGGCAGAGTCGACCAGATATGTGCTTGCAGTTTCTTTCCACCATAAGCCATGTCATAAGCGAAGAAGAGTTCACCATCCACTAATCCATAGAGGCGTTGTCCTTCAGTCACGCTCTTCGCGGTCGGTGCGGCATACCCGCTATCCATCACTAGTTGGATCTTTGGTCCATCAAATCGCCCAACCCATCCCTCAGCGATTCCAGTTGAGTGCGCCAGAACAACCTCTAACTGATTATTCGGCTTCACTCGCCAAAATCCAGTCTCAGATGCAGCGGTGCTGATGATCTCGTTATTGTCATCGATAACCCAGGAGCGAGAGAAGTAAGTTAAGAATGGTCGACCATCATGGCTAAAGGTGACTTCTTGGGCGAATTGGAAGGACTTTGAATCAGGATAATCGCCATGACCTTTACCGCGCCATGTCCCAACCATCCAGGCAAGTGGATTTAAATCAGGATGCAGACCTTCTGGAATTTGAAATGCCACTACTCGCCTCGTTTCAACTTACGCCACATCCGTGCGGCATAACCCAACATCGCTAGACCAAAGAAAAGGGTAGCGAGAATAAGTAGAACTGTTGTGATTATCTCCATTAACTAAGCCGCCCAACTATTCAATCGGCACCAGGATCTCTTGACTCGCCGAGATTCCTTCGGCCATAAGCACTGCATCAGCCGGCGTAGTCCGCTTGATTACCGCAAGGGCAATCGGGCCCAACTCATGATGGCGGGCGACCGAGCCGATAAAACCTATCTCTTTACCTTCATTAGAAACCGGCGAGCCATGTTTTGGTAGATCAACTGAGCTTCCATCTAAATGCAAAAGCACTAATCGACGCGGTGGATGGCCAAGATTAAATACCTTTGCCACCGTCTCTTGGCCGCGATAACAACCTTTATTCATGTGAACTGATTTATTTAATGCGCCTAATTCATTTGGGATCGACTTATGGTCGGTATCTAATCCAATCCGCGCCCGGCCACTAGCGATTCGCTCTGCTTCTAGCGCCCAAATACCAACTTGTAGATTTGATGAATTAAACGCCTTTGCTGTTCCTTCAACTTCAGCGCGCGGAACTAGCGCATAAGGGCCACCTAAATCATCGCTCTTTCCGGGCGCACGGAAGATCGCATATTGATCCGATACATCCCTAACTTCAACTTGGAGCATGAACTTCATTCGCTCAAGATAGGAGATAAGCGAATCTCTTTTATCCTGATCTAGATGGATAAATGTCGAACTTCCATCATCTACCAAGAAAAATTGCTGTTCTACATGTCCTTGGGGGTCGAGGATCAGCGCCTCTTTCCAATCACCGGGTTGTAGTTTCTCTAGGTGCTGGGTTGTTAGCGAGTGCAACCAAGTAAGTCGATCAGCGCCACTTATCTCAATTACGGCTCGATGGGAGAAATCGGCCCAAGCTTTTCCTTCAGCTAGTGCGCGCTGCTCTTTGGCTACCTCACCAAAATGCCAGATCGCGCCTTTATCTAGGCCCTCTTCAACGTAGACAGCGGTCATTTCTTCGCGCAGTTTTGGCAGGTTCCGTAGATGGCAAAGTGAGTCACATCAGTCTTAAATCCATATTCATCAACGAGCGCATTCACAAACTGCGCAGCCGTCTCTATCGGGGCATCGCCTACCGAACCGCAATTTCCGCATACCAAGTGAAGGTGGGTTAACTCTTCCGCAGCGTGATATGTAGCCCCACCATGACCAAGATGGGTATGTTGAACTAAGCCAACATTTTCTAGCGTCTCAAGGTTTCTATAAACGGTGGAGAGATTGATTCCGGGATGGGTCTTGCGAACCTTCTCGGCAACCTCTTCTGGGGTGGCATGGCCAAGCTCGCGAACAGCGCTTAGAACTAACTCGCGCTGGGGAGTTAAGCGAAGACCTTTCTCGCGTAACTCATGAGCTTTCTCTTTATTTGCCACCCCGTAATTCTAGAGGCTCGGTAGGTTGTATGAATCCTCGTGATTTTTACGCGAAGTAACCGCACTTTTCGCCCGCACAATCAAGAGATAGACCTCGCAACCAAGGCAGTAATTGAATCCCGCATTTAGGAAGGCTGCTGCCAACGCGAAGCTGATGATCACCAAACCAAGTGTTGAAGCACCGAGTGTGTAAGCAATAGTTGCGTTTATGGCAAATAGGAAGCCAACTAGTTGGGCAAATTGTGGTGGCCGAACATCTTCAGTTGGAACATCATCACTTAGCCTTGGCTTCACAAATTTGCGATAGATAAAACTATAGGGCGATGAACCAAGAAATGCCCCGAGGGTAAAGACCGCTAGTTGCCAATATAGAAGCGGTAAGAATTGAGTCACAATAAAAGCGCTCAACACGAGCGTTGTTAAGACTGCACCGAAACGAGGTCCGCGGGCATCGATTAACTTCACATCGCTATTTATTTTGAAAGTTAGAACATTTGTAATAGACATTTTCTCTCCTTGTAAGTCATGAATGGATGGATTTGCGCTACGACTTAGCGGAGACAGAGCTGTGAGGCTACGCGGCAGAAATCAATGACGCGACGTTTTGTAAATAGCCCCTGGCACATAGTGAGGGAATTTTAGCGGCTAGTTAGAAGGTAAGCGAGTTGCGAATTATTTGCAGCTATTTGAGCGCATCAATGGTGGCAAGAATCTCATCCCGCTTCGGCGCCCCAATCGCCCGTCCGATCTCTACCCCATCGCTATCTAAAACCAAGGTTGTTGGAGTTGAACGGATATCTAACTTTCGAACTAACTCAAGGTTCTTCTCCGCATCCACCTCTATATGTTTCACATCATTTAGGTCTGCGGTTATATCCGAAAGCAAAGCTCGAGTTGCTCGGCATGGAGTACAGAAAGCAGAAGAAAATTGAATGAATGTTGCCCGCGATCCAAAATCACTTCCAAAGTCGCTCGCATCCAAAGGATTTACATCCGCTCTTCGCCTCTTCGCCTTCACCTTCCCGCGACTTGCTTGATACCAAATCCCATAAGCGCTCGCGAGCGTGAAAATAAGGAGAATTGGAAGGTATTCAGACACGTGGGTATTCTTCCATTCTTATGGCGCGCATTCTACTTTTGACGAACTCGCAAGGCGCGAGCGCAGAAGTGCTTCCTGCACTCTCTTTGCTCCAGCACCAAGTTCGCATATTGCCCGCTGTCGGTTCCGTTCTAGTTGATATCCCAGAAGTTGATTGTTTGTTTATCGATGCTCGTCGTGATTTACCTTCATCCAAAGCGCTTTCGAAGTTAATCGCAACAACTGGCGCTGGTTGTCCAATCATCTTGATTACAACCGAAGGTGGAATGCCGGCAATGAGCGCTGATTGGGGATTTGATGATGTAATCCTCGATAGCGCAGGACCTGCCGAAGTCGACGCACGCATCCGCGTCGCGATTGGAAAACTAGAAGCTGCCCGCGTTGCTGCTGACCCAAGCTCGGGTGAAATCAAGAGCGGTGAATTAATAATCGATGAGAAGAGCTACACTGCAAAAATAAAAGGTCGCTCTCTTGATTTAACCTTTAAAGAATTTGAACTTCTTAAATATCTAGCCCAACACCCCGGCCGCGTCTTTACGCGCGCCCAGCTATTACAAGAAATCTGGGGCTATGACTACTTCGGTGGCACAAGGACTGTTGATGTTCATATCCGCCGCCTCCGCTCAAAACTCGGCCCCGAGTTTGAAGCCATTATTGGAACGGTTAGAAATGTCGGCTATCGCTTCAACACCAGTCGCGATGCTGCTCTCCAAGATGAACGCTCTTGATTACGCGCTACTCAAATCTAAATCCTGATCAACAAAACAAAGTCCTCGCGCTAATCGCATCGGCTACCGATGTCGATGGCATCCCTCCCGTTGCTGAAGACGTTCTCCTTCACCTCCGCCACGGCGGCGATAAAGAAGATTTTCATTTACTTGCCGAAGAAAATGGTGAAGTCCTCGGCTATGCCCACTTAGATTTAACTGATGAGGTCGAAGGACCGAGCGCTGAATTGGTAGTTTCACCTGCACATCGCAGCAAGGGAATCGGCGATGAATTAATCGCCAGCGTAAAGAGTTACGCAGGCGAGACGTTAAGGCTCTGGTCGCATGGTGATCTACCGGGAGCCAAGAACTTGGCTGAAAAGAACGGTCTAAAGCACTCCAGAACCGTCATCCAGATGCGCCGCTCCCTCACTGATCCAATCCCAGAAATCGATTCAAAGATTCCCATCCGAAGTTTTCTTCCTGGAATCGATAACGAGAGCTGGTTGAAATTAAATAATGAGGCCTTCCAAGGCCACCCCGAACAATCAAATTGGAGCGATCGCGATCTTGCGATTCGCACTAAAGAAGATTGGTTTAATCCCAAGGGTTTCTTGATCGCTGAGATTAATGGCGAAATAGCTGGGTTTTGTTGGACCAAAGTTCATGGCGGTCACATTCATAAACACTCTGATGGTGAGAGCGAACATGATCATGACCCAATCGGCGAGATCTACATAATGGGAGTCAATCCGAATTTCCAAGGAAGTGGAATTGGCAAAGCAGTCACGATCGCAGGGTTAAAGCACCTTCGCTATGAGGGGATATTTAGCGCCATGCTCTATGTTGATGCTGATAACACTAGTGCGATAAATCTCTATACCTCACTTGGATTTAAGGAGTGGGGGCGTGATGTCCTCTATCGCTATAGCCTTACCCAATGATTAAACTCATTAACTCTGATTTAGAAGTCCACCCGCTCTGTTTAGGTGGAAATGTCTT
>VGAF01000070.1 GCA_016870855.1 Actinomycetota bacterium
TCACCTCTGTCCGTACACATCATTATCTGAGGATTTCAGCCCATCGAATTTGGTTTCCACCTCCGACCTTTTCCAAAAGCCGCATCTTCTTCCATCTGTTGGCTTTAGTTCTCCCAGCCTCGGGTGATTCCGCCAATGCTTGTTGGTGCAGGAATCTTCCGAGGGCGGAAGTACTTTCAAGAGCGCTAGGTGGCGCAACTTTGGAAACTGCCATCGCTTCATTTCGCGAGGTTGCTCTCTCCGCCATTTTTTCACCGAACTCATTTCGTGTAGCTTTTGAACTAGCTGTGAGTTCACATTTCTCAGGGGTGAGAAGAATTTTGAACTCTTGGGGTGCCATTCGATTCCCTTGCACTCGCTGATGTTGGTGTAGCGATGGGTGCTCGCGGAGCATCTGCTGCCAGTGAAGCCGCAGATGTCGTGATTGTTGAAGATTCAATCAATCGCCTGGCTTATGCAATTTCAATTTCGAAAAATTCGATGCGGAAAGCAACAGAGGCAGTCTCTATCGGAATGGGGCTTTCAATTTTTGCCATGATCGGGGGAGCATTCGGATACATAAATCCCAGTCAAGGCGCACTTATCCAAGAAGGAATCGATGTGATTGCAATCTTGTGGGCGTTAACCTCACTGAAATCAACGAAAAAATTGGGATAAGTGCCTGATAGGCTCTACTCACTTAGCCACGATGGAAAGAGAGTTGACGATGGACGTGAAGATTCCGATTCCCGGAGCGCCTCCAATAATTTTCAATTTAGAGGAAATGAAAATAGAGATGCTTGAAGCTCTGGAGAGAGGAAGTCATCCAAATGGAAGGCTTTTGAATGGAAGACTCGTGGTCGTGCTAGCTACGCCAGACAATGGAACTTCTAGAGATATAGCGATTGGTTTGAGCGCTATCCCTGCTGGCCTTAGCACCGAAGAGCACTCTCATCCTGCCGAAGAAATTGCAACGGTTCTCTCTGGCAACGCGATAATTTATATGGATGATGTTCCTTATGATGTTAAACCAGGATCGGTAATTTATACACCGTCAATGGTTCGACATAGAACCCAGGTCACCGATGATGAGATTTATCTCTCTTGGTGGATGTATGCGCCAGCGGGAAGCGAATCACGTTGGTTGCCATCCCGAGGCTTTGAAGAGCCAATCGCCACGAGGTAAAAATGTCACAAACTAGCAGCGGGCACCACGCCATTATTGTCGCAGGTGGTGCAAGCGGCATTGGGTTTGCAACCGTGGAGAGACTCTTAAGGAATTGGACTGAGACGAAAATTGTCGCAGTCGATATCCATCAGGGGTCACTCGGAGAATTGCAAAAAAAAGTAGGTGAGGATCGACTGCTAATTCTCGATTCTGACATCACCTCCTCGGAAGGTTCGGCACATGTGATTGCTGAAGGCGCTAGATGGGGTGGGACTTTAACCGGATTAGTGGTTACGGCGGGAAACAGTACGAATCACGCGAGCCTAGATTTGACTCCAGAACAATGGCGCGAAGTTATTGATTGCCATCTAGATGGGCATTTCTATATGAATCAAGCTTTCGCAAGGTACCTTGTTTCCAATGGAAGTGGCGGCGCTATTGTGAACTTCTCTTCCGTAGCCCACATCTTTGCATGGCCGCGTCGACTTCCGTATTCGGTAGCTAAAGCTGGAATCGATGCCTTAACGCGAACCTTGGCAGTGGAATGGGCAGAGTTTGGCATTCGTGTTAACGCGATAGCCCCTGGTTATGTGAATACAGCTATGGTGATAAATGCTCAGAATGCTGGCTACTTAGATCCATCACTAGTGGATATGCATGCGATGAAGAGATTTAGCGAGCCAGATGAAATAGCTGCAGGCGTTCAGTTTTTACTATCGAGCGATGCAAGTTTCATCACTGGAGAGATCCTCACAATCGATGGTGGATTTTCAGTGAAAAAAATTCCGTGGCACAAGCCGTAAATAGTGCCTTCGGTGAAATTTATTTAATACCACGGATCTTCAATATCTAAGTCGAATGGCCATAGCGGTCTGCGAGTTTTGGTAAATGGCAACTTTGGTAGCCTGCTATCAGCTGACCCCGGAGAGGCCATGTCGATACATTTAAAGGCGTGCGGTTCGTAATACCCCCGATATCCGCCTGCTGACTTAACTTGAACCGCCTTAGCTGAGGTGAAATCTAATCCAACTCTCAAATAGAGCTGATAATCCAACATGAACGCTGGCTTTGAGGTAACAACAATAGAAATCTCTCCAACCCTAAAGACTGCTGTTGGCCCTGAATTAAACATTTTGGATGGATATTTAGATTGATAAACCCCATCGCAAAGGGTAACTACTTCTCCGGTAACCTCTACGGGAGAGAAAAACACAGGGGAGAGAGAGCCTCCAATGTCGGAGGTAACTTCCCCACCTACTCCCGCAGCAAAGCATTTCTTTGCCAAGGCAGGATCGGTCACTGTCATATAGACGGTACCTTTAATTGGATTTTGTAGAAGGTACTTCAGCAAATAGTTGCTATCTCCAAGACAGCCTGCCGATGTACTGTCTGCACCGTCTGCGATGATAAAAGGCTTGGCTGATGGTTCGCTCGCATTGATCTCAGCAACAATGTTCTCAACCTTCTCCTTACGGAACAATACCGCTTCGCGACGATCCCAGAGCATCAGCGCGAGTTCGTCGGCTAATTTCTGTCCGAGCTCAGGGTTATCTTCTGTAACAACTAACGTCGACCAACCCAACTCTGTGACGTCAAGCCAAGGTTGAGTACAGAAAATAGTTGCATCTAGCACACCCGGTAATTTCTCAATCTCGTGCAAGCGATCCATAACGGCACGTAGTGGACCAAAACTAGTGTCATGTCCCTCCGCTGAAGCCAGGAGTTTGGTCTTGCGATAACTAAGTGTGGGCTTTTTTGTGCCCGACAATTCAGCTGCCATCAAACGCATGGCTCTTGCGCCCGTTTCAAAGAAGTCAAGGTGGGGACAGGTCTGGTACCCCGCAATTAATGCAGTGCTCTTCGCCATTTTTTCGGTGAAATGACCGTGGAAATCACAACTTACGGCAATTGGAAAATCCGGTCCCACAATTTTGCGAAGTGATTCAATCAGATCACCCTCGACATCCTCGTATGACTCTGCAGTCATTGCGCCGTGCAGACGAAGATAAACGCCATCTACTGAACCTAATACTTCGGATAGTTTTGAAAAAAGTCTTTCCTTTAAAAATTCATAGGTTTTATCGCTAACCGTGGGACCGCAACCACCATCACTTGCAAAAACGGGCACTAGTTCAATTCCGAGTTCATCGGCGACCGAGATGGCTCCACCAATCTCATCTTTTCCAAAACCAGCAGTAAGAACGGTAGGTCCCTCAGCAAACAAATAGCGCTCAAATGCATCGAGATTTGTTAACCCTGGGGCGAAGCTATTGCTCTCGAAAGTAATTCCGGCAACTGCAACTCTTTTTCCTTTGAGACTTGCCATTTATACTCCCACCTTGAGGACATCTTTAACAACGCTGAGTGTCTTTTCTATATCAATCATCTCATGAGCAGTCGACAGAAACCAGGTACCTCGTGGCAGTACCCGAATTCCACGCTTCAATAATTCCAAAGCGAAATTGCCGTATCTCTCTCGATTCGCCTTGATTCCAGAGCGATAATCAACAGGACCTTTCAAATCAAACCGCACGTTGAAGACTGTTGGATAACCCACTATTTCGTGTACGACTCCCGCCCTGGTGAATTCTTCCGTGATTCCCTGTTTTAGCGCTTCACCCGTAATGCTGATCGCACGGTGAGGTGCTCCACTTTTGATTAATTGAAGGGTTGCAACTGTGGCGGCCATCGAAACTGATTGACTGTTGTAGGTACCGCCGTGCATAACTTTTCCTTCGCCGACTAAATTCATGAAATCTTTTTTACCTACGATGGCCGCTACCGCAAATCCGTTTGCCAGAGCTTTTCCAAGAATTGTGAGATCTGGAGTCACTCCTAATACCGCCTGAGCTCCGCCTGGAGATACCCGGAAACCTGTAATTACCTCATCAAAAATTAGAACGGTCCCATATTTGGTACACAACTCCCGAACCTTTTCAAGAAATCCAGGAAGAGGGAGAATTCCACAAGAATTAAACATGATTGGTTCCATGATAATTCCGGCAATGTCACCATTTTTCAGTTGATTCTCTATAGCTTCGATGTTATTCCACGGTAATACGACCAGATTCTCACTTGGTTCTTGACCTTGGGTACCAGCAACCGGAATTGGGTTTGATTCATCTCCTGCCAGATTGGGATCAGGAGCCGTGCTCCAATAAACATTGTCGAACCAACCATGATAGTGACCTTCGAATTTCACTATCTTCCATCGCTTTGTTGCAGCGCGCGCAATTCGAAGCGCGACCTGAACCGCTTCGGCTCCAGAAGAAGCGAATCGAACAAGTTCTGAGCTTGGCACCATCTGGTTGATCAGGTTTGCAGCTTGGTATTCCAATTCTGTTTGACCGGCGACTAACAAGCTCACATCCATCTGAGACTTGGCCGCCGCTATCACTTCTTTTGGACTGTGCCCCAGGAGCATCGGTCCCATTCCTAGGAAGTAGTCGATGAAGAGATTGCCATCTACATCCGTTAGGGTGCAGCCCGAAGCCTTGGCAAACACCAATGGGTTTGGTCGAATTCCAGCGCGGAAACCGCTATTCACTCCGCCCGCTACATCCCTGGCGCCAGCCTCCACCACTCTCACAGACTCGCTAAAATCCATTATGCTCCGCTCAATTCCGCATAGTGAAATTATTTACCCAATAATTGCAAAGATACTGCGATGTTCTCAATCGAGCAATAATAATTACGCATAGCGGAATTTCACGGAACCAGCGCAAAAGGTAGAGGGAGAATCTAATCGATGAAAGATTCCAACAAGAATGACGAAGTTGGCGTTCTCATCAAGTCGATGAACCTGCTCGTCTGCCTTGCTGAAGCGCCTCTGACTGTCGCAGAGTTATCTGATAAAACGGGAATATCCAAACCAACGATTTATCGAATCCTTCATACGCTGGACACGGGAGGTTTTGTTGTAAGGGATCACGGAAGCCGCAAATACATTTTAGGACCCGCACTCATCGCACTTGGCAGGGCTACGAGAAACTCCGGTGAATTGATTCGTTATACCCGTCCAACCCTTATCGAATTAAGTAAGAAGTATGGTGAAACTGTAAACCTGGGAGTTCTCAGTCATGGGAAAGTGCTTTATCTCAGCACGCTAGAGACTCGCCAACAACTTCGCGATACGGTTCCTATGACCATTGAAAGTAACGCCCGCACTACTGCCCTAGGAAAAGCAATTTTATCTGCAATGGAAGAGGAATCGGCTCTGAAGATAATCTCGTCCATGTACTTGGAAAAGAGCAATCATAAGAGTCGCTTGACTGAGGAAGAATTCATTGAGTACATCCGGCAAATCAAAAATCAAGGTTTCGCAATCGACAACGAAGACGATGCGGTGGGTTTTCGTTGCGTAGCAGCCCCCATTCTTAATTCCAGCAATGACCCTATTGCCGCAATCAGTATTTCCGCCCCCACTTCTCGAGTTTCCCTCGATGAACTGACAAAAATAGGGGGAGATCTGACCACTGTTTGTGGCAATCTCAAAAAAACTATCCCGGCTAATTTCTAGAGAAAAACGGTTACTGGGTCTAAATTTTTTAGGTGGAAGTTACGACTGTTGCATCGCTACGCTTGAAAACCTCGGGGAGTAGGTAAGAGCCTATTCCTGGAGCGGAGAGTGGAAGAATATGTCCTTCTACGATTTCGACGCTATTTGGAACTAGTTCTGAGTACCAGGTGCGAATATAGGCGCGCACTGATTCTTGATAGATTGCATTTGGTGAACTCAACGAAAGATGAAGACCAGCAAGTAATGTAAAGGGGCCTGTACAATCATGCATTGCGACAGGCAAACCAAAGCTTTCAGCAAGAGCTGTCACCTTTCGTGATTCGGTGATTCCGCCTACCCATGTTGGATCAATCATGATGATATCTGCAGCGCGTCGCTCCATGAGTTGGCGATATTGGTATTTAGAAATCAGCATCTCACTGGCAATAATAGGAGTGGTAGTGGATTTTTTGAGTTCGGCTATAGCATCAACATCGTGAGCAAGAACGAAATCTTCTAGCCAAGCAACGTTGT
>VGAF01000071.1 GCA_016870855.1 Actinomycetota bacterium
GGACCAGTAGGTCCAGCACCACTTCGGGTGTAAGAAAGAATGTTCTTATTCAAGTCCTTCATATAGTCGATTGCAGCATCTTCTGATCCAAGGCGAAGAACTTGTGACCAGAGCGCTGTGTATGCGGTTCCTGAAGTACCAGGGTGGGCCATCATGATGTTGCCCTTGTACTTAGCATTCAAAAGATCATTCCAACTTGTTGGCGCTTTTAGTCCAAGTCGCTTCAATTCATTTGTGTTCGAGCAGAAACCAAGCGCGCCCATATAAATGCCGGTCCAGAAGCCATCAGCATCTTTGAACTGGGCTTTGAGCATGTTTCTGGTCGGTGACTTGTATGGATCTAGAACACCTTGAATTCTTCCCGAGATATGGCTGTCATTCGGACCGCCAGTCCAGACGTCGAATTCCGGGTTATTCTTAGATGCAACGAGTCGAGTTACTGCCTCACCCGATGAGAGACGAATAAATTTTGTGGTGATTCCAGTCTTGGCCTGGAAAGCCTTGGTCATTTCAACGCACCATAACTCTTGTGGGGTGCAGAGAACATTTAGCGTTCCGGAGAGCTTGCGGCCGGCGGCATATTGAAGATTGCCATTTACGCGCTCACATGTATAAGTAACTCCAGAGATAGTTCTAACTTGTCCTTCTTGCGCACAAACGCTTCCCTTGAGATCGCGCGCTGCATCTGCTGGTGCAACAACAGCTGCGAGCATCGAGAAAACAAGCGCAGATAGCGCGCCGAAGGTGATCAGCTTTGATCTTTTCATTCTTGGGTGATGCCTTTCCTAGACTAGGGGGTAATGCTTACGCTGACACTAACAGGGAGGGAGAGGCTTGTCAGCGACCCTTTGCGAAGAGGATTTGTGAAGAATTGATAACTATGAGGCTGGTGGGGCAGGTAGGGCTCGAACCTACGACGACCGGATTATGAGTCCAGGGCTCTAACCAACTGAGCTACTGCCCCTTGAGCTCGCTACGCTCGAAGTAACTAACTAATTATATGTTGAATTAAGGGAGTTTAAGTACTTTTAAGTGCCGTTAAGGCTGTTCATGCGACAGGAATGCGACAGATAACTTTCTGGGCCTGCGCCTTCGCGTCACGGATTACAGCTTCGGAATCGGTCGTATTTGGCAAGACTGCATAGTGATAGTAACCCGTGAAAAGTCCAGCGGCCTGCGCAGCATTTCGATTCATAAGCAGGTATTTGAGCGCAAGCGTGTCAGCTTCATCGCGAGTATCAGATGCCTTGATAATTACAAATCGAATACCGGCGTTATACATCTTTACAAAGTCAATTGGCTTATCACCGGGATGCTGCCATCGGCTCACATCAGTGCCATGAATCCGGCCACCCGGCCCTGTTAGAGCAAGTAAATCAGTTGGCGATGAGAGCGCCGGCGTTGGTTTAATCGAGATTGATCGCGTCTTAGTCGTTAATGACTTACCTTTGACAGTAAATCGGGCCCGATAAGTCGCATCAGCATCAAATGCGGTGAGATTTGCCCGAATCTTCCAAGCGTCACTCGAAGTTGATTTAGTTGAAAGCCGAGTCGTCTTCCAACCAGATGGCAATCTCACATCGATGCCAACCAGCGCGCTCTTAATTCTAGGTTTTATTACGCCATGGAAGGTTATCTGTGATTCCGGAAAGCTCGGCGTCTGGGTTAGAAAGAAAGTTGAACTCCAAGTTGCTGCTGTAGCCGGCGTCAGTAATGGCGCAACCAGGGTGGCTGCAATCATCGCCACCATCGCAATTCGGAATTTCACCGGGCAATTATGGCGAGTCGACCTCAAAATGACCTGATACTCGAGTGGCAAGTTACCCTTGGAAGGTGATCGAGTTTGCGACCAATCTCATCGAAAACATAGGAATTCTGGGCGCTGGGCTATTTATCGCGATTGAGAGCGTTGTAATTCCGCTTCCCTCCGAGTTCGTACTTCTCCTCTCAGGATTTAATGTCTCAACGGGCGAATTCATCTTTCTTCCCCTGTTGATCGCAACCACTGCTGGTTCCTTGGTCGGAGCCTTACTTCTCTATGGTGGCGGTTATGGCCTATCGCGCCATCGACTTGATGCCCTAGTGATTCGTTTTGGTAAGTATGTAGGCATAAAAATAGTTGACGTTAACCGGGCTTTCGAATGGTTTGATCGCTTTGGAACTTGGGTAATTCTCTTTGGTCGGCTAGTACCTCTTATCCGCTCGTTGGTCAGCATTCCAGCAGGGTTAGCCAAGATGCGATTGTCGAAGTTTCTTTTGCTTACCGGAATCGGCAGTGGAATCTGGAATGCCATCTGGATTTACATCGGGATGCAACTAGGGGAGCGATGGAAAGAAGCAGAGAGTTGGGCGAAGTACTTGGATTACGCAGCTTACGCTCTTATCGCTCTGGTGTTTGTCGCTCTCATCTCGCGCGTAATTCGTAGCCGCACCATTATTTAATTCAGTCACAAACAATCTTTAGCTCCACGCCAAGAACTTCTCGGCAAGCTGCCTCTAATTCGCTCTGGAGATGAGGTTTGCGCGCAGCCGAGAAATCATGGGCCCCGCCTAACTTCGCCGCATCAGCAAAGCTGAGATGCAACGCGCCATCGCTCAAGGAGACCAATCGAGCGTCAAAATAGACTAACCATGCGGTTCGATTACTTCGCTCCAAAAAGTCTAAGACTTCATTCCA
This sequence comes from Actinomycetota bacterium, assembly GCA_016870855.1. Lineage (GTDB taxonomy): Bacteria > Actinomycetota > Actinomycetes > Nanopelagicales > Nanopelagicaceae > MAG-120802. The sequence continues at coordinate 2,678 of VGAF01000071.1, forward strand.
GCGCTGCTTTACGCGGATGATGCTGAGAGCGTCTTCCATGGCGATAAGGTTATTACATGCAAGTATCACCTCAAGGAGCGAAATCGGTGCAAAATTGTTTGGGCTAGTTAGTAGTATTGCGGTGGAGGGAGCCTTATGAGCAACAAGGTAGTAACCGGAAGAAGAGTCCGTGTTGGAGTAATAGGGGCTGGCGTTTGGGCGATTCAGTCACATCTACCAACTCTTATGAAGAGATCAAACGAGATTGAGTTCGTTGGGCTTTGTCGCCTGGGTCGAGATGAAGCTAGGAAAACCGCCGAAAGGTTTGGTTTTCAAAAGTTTTCCGAGGATTATCGAGAAATTATTGATATGGAACTCGATTACGTCATCGTATCTAGTCCAGCTTCCTTTCATTTTCAACATGCTAAGGCTGCTCTTGAATCAGGTGCGCACGTCCTACTTGAAAAGCCGGTGACTCTCAGAACTACTGACTGCAAGGAATTGATCAACCTATCCACAAAAAACAAATTGAATGTTCTCATACCTTTGGGCTGGAACTACATGCCAATATTCCTTCGCGCTCAGGAGCTCATTGAAGAAGTCGGAATCGGTGAGGTAGAAAATATAGACCTTCAAATGGCGTCATCTATCAAAGACTTGCTTCTTGGCGACTCCATGGACTCCTCGGGGAATCCAGAATTGTCTGTAGATCCAAAAACTTACGGCAATGCCTCGATCGCTGGAGGGGGATACCTAAACTCTGGTTTCACGCACGCACTGGGATACTTTTTTGGCTTGTTTAATCTTGAACCGCAGACAGTTTTTGCCAAGTTGTTTTATGACAAGAAACCTGGAATTGAGACCCATGCGGCATTAACGGTTTCTTTCAAGAACGGCGCGCTGGCTTCGATGAGCGCCTCGGCATTCCACGTAGCAACCCAAATGCGGCATCGAGTTCGCCTCTCTGCATATGGCTCAAAAGGGCACTTGGAAGTTAGCATAGACGGTGACTGGATCCGATTCTGGACGCCCAAGGGTTTGGTCGAATTGGATCTTGGCCAAGGTACCCAGCGCTATCATTGCGAAGGGCCACCGATAGCATTATTGGATCTGGTACAAGGTAAGAAAGTCTGCAATAATTCAGCCTTAGGCGTCGGGTTGCGGAGCGTGGCAGTCGTCGAAAACGCCCATCTGAGTAACGAACGGCGCGAATTAGTTAGAGTGCCCTAAGCTACAAAGCGCAATCCTGGAAAGTGAATTCGTTTTCAAGGAACAGTCCTTTTCCGAATTTCAAGTACTTTTAGATCCCACTCTTGTATTTGAATTGAACCGGGTGTTCAATGTCTTTCAACGGTCATATCCGGATTGATATGGCCAATTGTGGAGAGGAAAGGATTTTAATGAAACGTTTGTTTGTGCTAATCGTAACTTGTGGACTAGCTTTGGGGGGGCTGACACCGGCCACTCAGGCAAAGGAACAGCTTGTAATCGGATATCTATCCGGTGGCGAAGCAAGTCCCTTCGTAAATCAAGTAACAAAATCTCTTCGGGCAGAAGCCAAGAAGTTGAAAGTCAAGTTGGTTGAGTGCGATTCAAACTTCTTGTCAGATAAGGCTCTTGAGTGCGCAAAAACTCTATCGGCAGCGAAGCCAAAGGCGATTATAAATTGGCAGTTTGACCCCACTGTTTCCGCGAAGGTATGTGAGGGATATAAGAACCTTCCTACCGTAACACTTGATACACCAAATGAACCCTGCGCGAAAGTATTTGTGGGAGCGGACAACTATGCAGCCGGCTTGTTAGCGGGCGATGCGTTGGGCAAGTGGACTAAGACGAAGCTTAATTGTGTCTATGACGTCTTTCTGGCTGTTGAGTTACCAACGCTCGCAGATATCAACAAGAAGCGAGCGGGAGGAACCCGAGAGGGTTTTGAGAAGGTTTGTGGCAAAGTTCCAGACGCAAAGTACAAGATGATTGATAAGACTCAAGGTGGAAGTGACGCACTTGAGAACATCCGTCGACAAACTACCGATATTCTCACGGCAAACCCCGGAGCAAAAGCCATTCTCGCGTCTTCGCCATATAGCGACGCTGATGGCATAGCTCTAACTAAAGCTGTAGATACGGCAGGTCGTGGAAGTAATCTGAAGGCAGTCATCAATCATGGCGCTGAAGCAGTTGGTCATGATTACATCAGAAATGATGCTCGTTGGATTGGAAGTGTCGGCTACTTCCCAGAACGTTATGGGGCAATTGCTCTTCCAGCTGCAATCAAGTTAGCAACTGGTCAAAAAGTTGCTAAGGAACTCTTGATGAAGCACCAAGTAGTAACCAAGAAGAACATCAATAAGATATATCCGAAAGAAAAGTAAGAGTTAATGAGGACAGACCGAAGAGTCACACCTAAAGTGACTCTTCGGTCTGAACCAAGCGTCAAATTGAAGCGAAATAGGGGTAAGTCTGAAAATTAGGAGATACATTGCCAAAGTTGAAAATATCTGGATTGCAGGCTCGGCTGCTTGTTCTCATAATTCTCGTTGTTTACAACGCGATCTTCACACCATATTTTTGGGGGGTAGATAATCTCACAAACATATTGGTAAATGGATCCGTTGTGGGCATTATCGCCTGTGCGATGACTTTACTTCTGGTTGCACGGCAAATCGATATTTCGGTAGGAGCCGCCGTGGGGCTTTCGGCGTCGGTGTTTGTGGTTGTAGCTGAAAGTCGTTCGTTGTGGATTGGACTAGCCTTTGGCTTTCTCGCTGCACTATTTGTTGCCCTTGTAAATATTGTTTCAATTGTCTATTTTCGAGTTGAATCAATAATAGTAACTCTCGCTGGGCTAATCGTGTTCAGGGGCTTATCAAAGGTTGTCCTTGACGGTCGATCAGTGACGGTTGACGGATTCGACTTTATTGGCGTTGAGCGGCTTAACTTGTTCGGACTAATTCAGATTCCCTACCCAATCCTGATATTTGCTGCGGTTCTATTGTTTTTTTATTGGATGATGAGAAACACTAAATATGGAAACCAGATGTACGCAATAGGGGCGAATCCGGGCTCAGCTCGTTTGACTGGCATCAACTTGGAAGGTCAAGTAGCAAAAGCCTTCATCTTAATGGCGTTCGCTGTGTTCCTTGCAATGATTACCAGTGTGTCCATGGTTGGAATGGCATCTCCAACTTCTGGAGAAAGATTGGAATTTCTCGCCTTGACTGCGGTAATTCTCGGCGGTGTTGGTTTGGCTGGAGGACGTGGAACTGTCATAGGAACCTTAGTTGCCGTTTTGATTCTTGCAGTCGTTGACAATGCTTTAGTTCTCTCGGGAGTACAAGCTTTCTGGCAGGAAGTAGCGAGAGGTTCCTTACTCTTGCTAGCGGTTATTTTTGATCAAGTATCGCGA
>VGAF01000072.1 GCA_016870855.1 Actinomycetota bacterium
GTGCCTGCTCCGGGCACCGTGTAAATGTCTAGGTAGTAACGTTTTCTAGAGCGATCAGGATTTAGGGTTATGAAGCTTTCCCAGTTATCGCTATCTGGTGATTTTGTAAGTCTGGTCATTGCCGGATCAAAGAAGCCCTTGATGAACTCGCGGGCTTCAAGGTCTCCAATTCTTTTCTCTTTTGGGTTGAAGTATTGAAGATTTGCATTTGCGATGCCCTTGACTAGTTCAATATCGGCTTCCGTCGCAGGCCGCGAAGTTAGTGCCACCCCGTAAATCTAGTGGGTTAAGTAGAAAAGGCCCCTTGTTGATGTCAGAATTCCCGCCTATGGACCTGCAGACCTTCTTCTACTCGCTAATTGGCTTTACAGCCCTCATGGGATTTCGTGCTTGGCAGAAAATGGGAAGAACCTATTTGGACCCGGATGCGAAGAGTAGGAATAATCGCCGCGGCGAAGATGAGTTCTTTCGCTGGCTGATAGTTGTAACTGTTATCGCTGTCCTTGTTTTTTCTTGGTACGCCTAGACAATCCAGAGTTATTTGTCGTTCTCCTGCGAGATAACGACAGACTCGTCGCCGATTTGAACAATTCGCTTAAACGAGACCACCACAACAATCAGAGAGATTAACCCTCCAACCAAATAGGGGAGTCGTAATCCCTCTCGTGCAACAAATCCACCGATAACGGATCCGATTGGCATGATTCCCCAAACAATGGTGCGACGCGCTCCATGGATACGTCCGTAGAGTTCGCGCGGAATTATGCTCTGGTAGACGCTCGCTTGGCTCTAGAGTTGAGGAGTGAAATTTGAAGTCATCACTGATTTTGAAGATGCTCTTGATTTCTTGAGCGATGATTCACGGGCTCTAAGACTATTTAAAACATGGATTCCCAGAGAGAAATTCATTGAGCTTCTTTATTCTGAATCAGGCTTCTCAATTTACAGATCCGACTCGACCCCAATCGCCTTTTCGCTCGGAATCCAACCACCAATTCGTAGCTCTTGGATGAGATTGAATATTCAAAGAGGAGCAAAAGCGATTGAGAAGATAAATTCAAAGGAGAGGTCAGATTGGGAAACTTACTTTATTGACATACCTAAAGAGGGTTTAGTTGGGCCTGATGCAAGAAGTAGAAGCGATGCAGAGATTGATTCATTTTTGAATTTGCATGCCCCAAAATCCTCGGTCTTCCCAGGAAACAGAGAAATTGTGAAATGGACATGTGTTGATGTTGAAGATGAATTGGCTGGTGTCGCTGCAATCTGTCGCTGGGAGTCTGGGGAGCACGTTGTGGTCTCGGTAGCAACGCATGCTCAAATGCGTGGCAAAGGAGTGGGTTTGAAAGTTATGGAACAAACTCTCAAGGTTGCCAAGCAAGAATCAATATCGAGTCTCTGTCTAGGCGTCGTCAGCGACAATAGCCCGGCAATTAAGCTCTATGAGAAGGCTGGATGGAAGCCACTCTTTAAGTTCACTAATCTGGAGCGTGATTGAGCTTCATTAGTTAACGATAAATTCACTTTTCACTAGGTGGCGTTACCCTCAGGAAATACTATCTTCACCTAATGCGCAAGCTTGTTGCAGAATTCACTGGAACTGCTTTTATTACCGCAGCAGTCATCGGGTCGGCAATCATGGCGACGAATTGGACGAAAGACGGAGCGGTTTGGCTTCTAGTAAATATGGTGAGCACCGTATCCGCACTTTATTTGTCCATAGTTTTATTTGCTTCAATCAGTGGAGCACATTTCAATCCCGTTGTAACACTTGTAAAGGCGATTCAACGTGAAATTGAGTGGCGGGGAGCATCTGAATATGTCTTAGCCCAAATCCTTGGGGCGACTTTTGGTGCCGGCTTGGCTCACTTCCTCTTTGATTATTCGATCTTAAGTATTTCAGAGATAGATCGCTTTGGAGCCAATATCTTTCTATCTGAATTGGTCGCAAGTTTTGGTCTAGTTCTAATCGTTATCGCAAGTTGGCGTAAATTCAAACTTCGTACTCGAGCATCACTAATCTCTCTTTGGATTGCATCGGCATACTTCTTTACTTCATCAACATCATTTGCCAATCCTGCGATTTCCTTAGGCAGAATGCTCACGCACTCATTGGCTGGACTTTCCCCTTCATCGTTCGGACTGTTTCTTCCCGCTCAAATCCTTGGGGGATTACTAGCCCTCGGCTTTGCAAACTACCTGGCTAGGAGTAAGAGTGAGTAAGAAACCAACCGTTCTTTTTGTCTGTGTGCACAACGCAGGACGCTCACAGATGGCCGCAGGATTTGTGGAGCATCACGGCGGCGGTCGAGTTGAGGTGCTTTCAGCAGGAAGCGCTCCAAAAGAGAGCATTAATCCGGTGGCAGTCGAGGCGATGCTGGAAAAAGGTATTGATATCGCTAATCGCAAACCAAAAGTGCTAACGAATGAGTCGGTGCAAGCAAGTGATGTTGTAATCACGATGGGATGCGGAGACGCTTGTCCCTTCTATCCGGGAAAGCGCTATGAGGATTGGGTACTTGAAGATCCTGCCGGTCAAAATCTTGAATTTGTAAGAAGGGTTCGCGACGAGATTGAGGCCCGAGTAAAGCAATTGTTATCTGAAATTCTCTAGCTTTAGGTTGAAATCACTCGCTGGCATAGAATCTCGCCGTGAAGGCAACGAGGGAAGTCCAAGAGAAATTATTGGCCCTCCAGCAATTAGATTCAGATTTGATTCAAATCAAGCACAAGATGAGCACCCTTCCTATTGCTCGCCAGTTTGATGAAGTATCAAAAGAGCTGGCCGCTAAGCAGGACTTGTTAGTCGCGGCTCAAACGGAGCGAGATGACATTAAACATGAGCTCTCTCGCGCTGAAGTTGATGTGGAGCAGGTTGTCTCTCGAATTGAGCGAGATGAGAAGCGACTCTCCTCGGGCCAGGGAAGCCCAAAGGAGTTAGAGCAACTTCAACATGAGATGGGATCTCTAGGTAAGCGTCGGGCTGAACTTGAAGAAGTCGAACTGGAGATCATGGTTCGAATTGAAGGCGTAGATTCTCGTATCAAAGAACTTGATGAAGAATGCAAAAACCTTGAGGCGCAAGTAAGTGATCTAAAGGCAAAAAAAGAAGACGAGTTAAGCTCTTTGGAGAGTTCAGTAAAGAGCACTACTGAAGCGCGAGCAGAGTTGGCCCCAAAAATCGATAGTGAACTTCTTGCGCTCTACGAGAAGGTTCGAGCAAGTGGAGATGGAATCGGAGCGGCGAAGTTAGTTGGCAATCAATGCATGGGGTGCCACTTAACGATGAATGCCGCAGAACTTACTCGGGTCAAAGCTCTGGCAGACGATGAAGTAGTTCGATGCGAGGAGTGCCGACGTATCTTGATTAGGTTGGATTGATGTCGCGCCATTTCATGCTTTACGCAGATGGTGGCTCACGAGGAAACCCGGGCGAGGCAGCTTTCGGTGCTGTGATTAGTGAAGATGGAAAGGTCTTGGTTGAGCTATCCGAGCGAATCGGAATTGCAACAAATAACGTCGCCGAATACAGCGGATTGATAGCGGGATTAAGGGCGATAAATGAGTTAGACCCAAGCGCTCAAGTACTAGTGCGGATGGATTCGAAGCTGATTGTGGAACAGATGAATGGAAATTGGAAGATTAAGAACCCTGAGATGCGCAAGATGGCCATTCAAGCAAAAGATGCTCATCCCGCTAATTTGATTCGCTACGAATGGATTCCACGCGAATTGAACTCTGATGCTGATAGTTTGGTAAATCTCGCTTTAGATTCTTAGTCTTCGGTCGCTAATTACCTGGACTTACTGTTGACATATTGAACTCACCGATCACCATTGGAGGGACATGCATATGAGTTGCGTACTCCGCCCATTCGCGCGGCTGGGTCCACTCACTTGCTCCAGAAGCTTTAATTCTTGAGAGCGCATTTACCGGTGAATCATTCCAGCGGAAGTTGTTTGTCGCTCCTTGAACTTCGCCACCTTTAACGTAGTACACGCCGTCGCGAGTTAGTCCGGTAAGAAGGAGCGTATTGGGATCAACCATGCGGATGTACCAAAGCGTGGTGAGCAATAATCCGTTATCGACCTTCTTGATCAAACTCTCCAAGTTCCCGGATGCGCCAGCAACTTCCATAAAGTAGTTATCGCCCATTGGTGTAAATGGAAGTGAGGTTAACTCCGAAGAAGCACGCGTTTGGATAAGGCTCTGAAGAACTCCATCTTTCATCCAATCAACACGCACGCTCTTCTGGCCGTTATCGAAAATTGATCCAAGCGGGCTTGAGGCAGCGTGGGAGATAAATGGCGAACCTGGAAGCAGTTTGTTGGAAGGATCGCTATAGAGATTTACCGGGACATTTGCGAGTTTTTCACCGACGCGAGTTCCGCCACCCTTTTTGGAGAAGACGCTCTGGCCTTCAAATGCATCACGCGCCGTTGATACCCAGACCATGTATGTGTAGAGATCTGCGATAGAGCCTGATGGAAAAATCGTGTCGTATTTTCCAGCTGGAAGATCGATCTTCTTTGCCTGCCACTCAAGGCGTTGCCGGATTGCTTTATCAATTGCGGCAACTGAGACATTTGAAAAGTCATGGGTTTCAATTCCTTCCCAAGTAGAGCGGGAACGCTCATGAGACTTTCCAGTCATCTCAACTCGGCCAATCGGAGAATCGTTACGAAGTCTCAAACCACCTTTAGAACCAACCCAGACTGTTGAATGAGTATGTTCGGCATAACCAAAGAGTTCGATCTTGTCGGCCACCGAACGTTGCATCATCTCGCCGAGATCTGGGGCAAATTTCTTGAATACATCCGGCCCGGTTGGATTGTGAGGAGCGCTCCAATCGCCGAGCGTTAAGTCTTTCGCTAGGGGGGCGTAATCATCGGCTGGGCCGGCGGCCTTTGCCGCTGAAATAGCTTCAGATAGAAGCGCATCAATATCTTTCTCGTCAACGTTTGTTCGGGTCACGCCACCGGCTGCCATCGATCCATCCATAGCAACGAAAGCAAGGACCGTAACGCTACGTTCTTGGATTACACCGTTTGTAGTGAGAGTGCTACTTGCCCAACGTAAGTTTGCTTGGGTCTTATCTTTGACAATGACGATGCACTCATCACTTGTTGCACGTGCGAGTACCTTTTCGATTAAATCTTGCGCAGCGATCATTTGCCGGCCTCCGCAACTGTGTTGAGGATATTTATCTTGTCGAAGAGTGCGGCTGGACAGCCATGGCTAACGGCTGCGACTTGGCCTGGTTGAGCTTTACCGCAATTAAATGCACCGCCCAGAACATAAGTAGAAGGACCACCTACAGCCTTCATGGCGCCCCAGAAATCAGTGGTTGTGGCTTGATATGCGACATCTTTGAGTTGACCGGCAAGTTTTCCATTCTTGATGCGATGGAATTGTTGGCCGGTAAATTGGAAGTTATAACGCTGCATATCAATCGACCAGGATTTATCACCGAGGATGTAGATGCCATCCTCAACGGAGGAAATCAATTCATCTAGACTTGGACCCGTTGGATTTGGCTGGAGAGAAACGTTAGGCATTCTCTGGATAGGTACGTGAGCTGGTGAATCCGCGAAAGCACAACCATTGCTCCGCTCTTGGTTAACGCGAGCTGCGATACGACGATCTAGTTGGTAACCAACGAGAACGCCATCTTTGACGATATCCCAACGTTGCGCTGCAACACCTTCATCATCCCAACCAACTGTGCTTAAACCATGCTCAGTTACACGATCACCAGTTACATTCATCAACTTCGAGCCGTACTTAAGATTTCCAAGCTTTTCTGGGGTAGCAAAGGAAGTTCCGGCGTAATTAGCTTCATATCCAATTGCGCGATCTAACTCAGTTGCATGGCCAATCGACTCATGAATTGTTAGCCAGAGATTTGAAGGGTG
>VGAF01000073.1 GCA_016870855.1 Actinomycetota bacterium
CGCCGCCAAAGACTTTGGGGAGTTTGGGTCACACGTCAAGACTTCGCAAGAGAATTGCGCTACTCGATGGGAATCCTCTTCATTTATTGCAATAGCTAGCTGGCTTTTTACCGAAGTTTCTAAGCAAAACGCTCTAGCAAGACCAACTGAGGTGATAAGAATTGAATCCTTATGTAACTTCTCAAACGCTATAGGCAGGGTGACTGCCACAACAACTTTGAGTACGGGTGAGCGCACAAAACTACGAAGCTAAGACCTTATCAAGGATTGATTCGGCCTTTGTCTCATCTGTGTTCTCAGCGAGAGCAAGTTCGGATATCAAAATTGCGCGGGCTTTAGCGAGCATCCGCTTCTCACCAGCAGATAGACCGCGATCAAGATCACGACGGAATAGATCGCGAACAACTTCAGCGACCTTGATTACATCACCAGATGCGAGCTTCTCAAGATTTGCTTTGTAGCGACGGGACCAGTTTGTTGGTTCTTCCGTATAAGGCTGGCGTAGAACTCCAAAAACTCTCTCTAGACCACTTGAATCGACGACATCACGTACGCCGACTAGGTCGACATTCTCGGCGGGAACTCGCACCGTAAGGTCACCAGCAGCGACCTTCAGTACTAAGTAGATTTTCTCTTCGCCTTTGATCGTTCGGGTCTCAATCGCTTCGATTAGAGCCGCTCCGTGATGGGGATAAACAACGGTTTCGCCGACCTTGAATGTCATTTAGATTTTTTGCCTTTCGCTAGGCGCTGATTTTATCAGAGTTATCTCACAGATAAAAACCGGCCCCAGTGGGCGTAAAACAATGGTTTTCTGCCATTATTCACCCGTGATTTCAACGCCACTACTTAAGAAGACCGGATTAATTCTTGCGCTGCTCTTGACATCTTTTGGATTGACAAGTTGCGCAGCCGGCGGAAGCGCCGAGACCCGCTTAATCAAGCAAGTCACTGATGGCGTAGAGCGCGATGTTGAAGATTTAAGACTCCGTAATGTGACAGTTGTTGCGCTCCCTGATGGTTCTGGAACTCTCATCGCATTCATCGTGAATTACAACGATCTACCGGATCAATTAGTTGGAGTTACCATCAATGGCCAGGCCGCGGATTACTCATCTGAAGTGGTACTAGAGAAGAACAAGCCGATGTACTTTGAAGGCGAAAGCGCTAATGCAAAAGCGAAAGTTGCAACCCTTAATGAAATCTCGGGAAATCGAGTTCCGGTTGTCTTCTATTTCGCCAAAACGGGCAAGGTTGAGTTAAGCGCCCTTGTGGTCAAGAATGAAGGAATCTACAGCTCCATCTTGTAACCGAGGCCGCGTACGGTCTGGATAAATTTTGGATTAGCAGGATCTTCTTCAATCTTGGCCCGAAGTCGCTTTATATGAACATCTAGTGTCTTAGTGTCGCCAACATAATCGCTACCCCAAACGCGATCAATAAGTTGCATCCGCGTCAACACGCGACCAGCATTACGCATCAAAAACTCAAGAAGTTCAAACTCCTTTAATGGAAGTGAGATGGCTGTGCCTTTTACGTTAACTTGATGGCGCTCGGTATCCATACGTACCGGTCCAACTGCGAGAACGCCAGGTTCACCGGTCTGGCCCATCCCAGAGTTTCTCCTTAAAACTGCTTTAATTCTTGCGATTAACTCCCGTGACGAATACGGCTTAGTCACATAATCATCAGCGCCAATCTCAAGGCCAACTACTTTGTCTACCTCAGTATCTTTCGCAGTCAACATGATGACTGGAACATCCGACTTAGAACGAATGTGTTTACAAACTTCGGTTCCTGAAACCTCTGGAATCATTAGGTCTAGCAGCACTAAATCGATGCCACCTTGATCGAATTTACTCAACGCTTCCTTGCCATCTGCGGCAGTGACCACACCAAAACCCTCTTTACCAAGTAAGAACTCGAGCGCTTCAGAGAATGATAACTCATCCTCGACAACTAGAACTTTAATCACGCTATTCCTCCCTCGTCAGTTACAGATTGTGGAGCGCGCGGTAGTCGAAGTGCAAAGGTGCTTCCTACTCCCTCCTTGCTCCAAACGCCGATTTCGCCACCATGATTAAGGGCGACATGTTTAACTATTGATAGTCCTAAGCCAGTACCACCAGTCTCTCGAGAACGAGCCGGGTCAACTCGATAGAACCGCTCAAAAATTCGTTCTTGTTCAGTTTCTGCAATTCCGATTCCTTGGTCAGCTACCGTAACTTCGATTAACTCGCCCGCATCCGATATGGTAACTGTGACTCTAGTCTTTTCCGGTGAATAATTAATTGCATTTTCAATCAGATTGTGTACCGCCATAATTAATTGATCTCGATCGCCTATTACCACGCCATTTGATTTTTCATTGAGGATGATTGTTACCTGTCGGGCTTCCGCCGCAGATTCACTCAAATTAATCGCTTCTTTAACCACTTCATCAATATCCACTTCATAGGCAGCCACAAGGGGATCGTGACTTTGAAGTCGAGACAAATCGATTATCTCTTTCACCAATTCCGATAAGCGGCGTGACTCTGACTGCATTATTTGAGCGAACTTTTGAACTTCCTCTGGATCATCTTTTGCTCCAAGTACCGCCTCACTCAAGAGCATCAAGGCGCCAATAGGAGTTTTCAATTCGTGGGAGACATTTGCGACAAAGTCTCTTCGCACTGCATCAATACGTTGCTGTTCACTCTCGTCATTGATGAAAACTAGAATTTTTCCTTCATTATCAATTGGAGCGGCAGTTACGTGAAGGTTTCTGCGGCCATCGCCAATAGGGCCACGGGGAATCTCCAGGTTTGCCATCTTCAATTCGCCGCTTCGGCGTACCAAACGAACCAAAGCAAGTAGCTCTTCACTTGCTAATCGGTTATCACGCAGAACTCCAAGGGCGCCAATTCCGGATGTCTGGAAGATTGCGGTTTCACCGGGTGAGAGAATCATTGATTCATCTTCATTTGCTAAGAGCGCCGTCTCAAGAATCTCAGGTATTTCTGAAGTAGAACCGAAATTAGTTTCATCTCCAACTTCTCGCCTCGACCACCAATTCGATACACCACTCACATCGCCATGGTACGGAAATCTCCCCGTCACCTTCCATTCCTGGGGTGTTTTATGGGGCTTTAATCGCGAAGGTTTGGCGGCCACAACCAACTGTTTACCTCAAGGTCAACTCTCGTTCACTCGCTATCGCTTCCGATATCTTATGGAAGGCGCCCTTCAGGGTAGGTTTACCTCATGAGTTGGTTGAGAAGCGCGTTTCAAGATGAATTAGATGGCGTCACGAATTCCCTAGTTGATCTCTGCAATCAGGTCGATAGCGCAATCGCAAAAGCGACGCATGCGCTCCTCACGGCAAACCTTGAGGAAGCCCAAGAGGTTATTGATGCCGATGACAAGATTGATGATTTCCAACATGAACTTGATGCACGAATCATCGACATCGTCGCACGTCAACAACCAGTTGCATCTGATTTGCGTGCCTTAGCAACCGCCCTTCGTATGGCCGCGGATATGGAGCGTATGGGCGATATGGCTCATCACGTTGCAAAGATTGCTCGACTTCGCCATCCCAATGGCGCCATTCCCTCAGAGCTTCTTCTGACCATCGAAGAGATGGGGAAGGTCGCTTCAACAATTGCAAAGAAAACTGCTGAAGTGATTGGATCTAAGGATGTTGAGAAAGCTGTAGAGCTCGAGAAAGATGATGATGCGATGGATCAACTCCATCGAAAACTCTTCCAAGTTCTACTTAGCGATGATTGGGCCCATGGAATTGAGACTGCAATTGATGTAACGCTGATTGGAAGATATTACGAGCGCTACGCAGACCACGCCGTCTCGGTCGCCCGTCGCGTCTATTACCAGGTAACTGGAAAGTTCCTAAGCGACTTCTAGTTTTTCTACTCCTTACCCTGATTTGCTACCGCTTTAATTGCTTCGGCAGCTGCCGCTTGGTCTAGATACTCGCCCGCTTTAGTTGGCTTTAAATTCGCATCCAAAACGTAGTGAAGCGGAATTCCGGTTGGGATATTGAGCTCAGCAATCTCGCCATCGGAGATTCCATCTAGGTGTTTCACGAGCGCCCGCAACGAATTTCCATGCGCCGCCACAAGAACTGTAGCTCCTGCTTTCAAATCCGTAACAATCGCGCTCTCCCAATAAGGAAGCATGCGGGTTACAACATCCTTCAAGCACTCCGATTTAGGCATTTCATTGCCTAGATCTAAATAGCGCGGATCTTGCGCCTGTGCATAAGGATCATCATCGCTTATCGTGGGTGGTGGAACATCGTAAGACCGGCGCCACAATTTGAATTGTTCTTCACCATAGGTAGCAAGAGTCTGGGCTTTATCTTTCCCTTGCAAGGCTCCGTAATGGCGTTCGTTTAACCGCCATGAACGACGAACTGGAATCCAATGGCGATCACATGCATCAAGGGCAAAGTTCGCCGTCTGAATCGCCCGGCGAAGTAGCGAGGTATGAACAAGGTCGGGGAGTAAACCGCGCTCCTTTAAAAGCTCTCCGCCCCGCTTTGCTTCTTCCTCACCTTTTGCTGAAAGTTTCACATCAACCCAGCCCGTAAAGAGGTTCTTGGCATTCCATTCGCTCTCGCCGTGGCGAAGCAGGATTAGATTGAACATGGCCTAATTCTATTTACTTATCTATGACTGAACCAAATGCTCAAAGGCTTTGAGGTTAGAGAGTGATTCACCTCGTGAGACCCGCCAGGCCCACTCACGTCTAATCGCATTTGAGAAGCCCAGTTCAAGTAATGGATTAAATGATGAATCCGAGTATTGCAACACCGCGCCAATCATTCGATCTAGCTCCTTCTCGGTGATTGAATTGAAAGGCAACCTTCCAACAAGATAGATATCGCCCAACTCGTTAATCGCAAAAGCAACGCAATACATCGTCGCATTCTTTTTCAATAGCCACTCATGAACTGCTTCAACATTCTCATCTGGCTTTCGGATAATGAAGGCGTTGATACTTACTGAGTGATCGCCAACTACAAGCGCACAGTGCGTCTCAAGCTTTCGCTCTCCGGGAAGAGTGAGAAGAAATGATGAGTCACTCCGTTCATTATCAATATCGTGGGAATGAAGGAACTCCTCGATAGTTGCAAGGGCCATTGCTCTCGTGCTCATCAGACCACGCTAAGTTTTGCCGAAGCTCCTTTTGAGAGCACCTGGTCATAGACATCCAAGATTCCGCGCGCGGTTGCATCCCAACCAAAGTGCGATGCGTGATTTACCGCTTCCATAGAGAGAACAACTCTTCTTTGCGGCTCCATAAGTAAACGCATGAGCGTTGCCGACCAGGCCTTTGGATTATGACCATCTACTAGAACACCGGAAATTCCATCAGCCACCGCAGCGCGAAGACCACCAACAGCCGTTGCAACTACTGGGGTGCCGCATGCTTGGGCTTCTAGCGCAACTAGTCCAAATGATTCTGAATAAGAAGGCACACAGACTAAATCTGCAGCGCGATACCAATCGGATAACTCTTCATGGGCAACCGGTGGGATGAATTGGACGATATCGCTCACGCCAAGAAACTTGGCTAGCGCCTCTAATCTTTCCGGTTCACTCGAACCATTTCCGGATGGTCCACCCATAATCACCGCGCGTAATTTGCTACGTAACATCGGAGTGTGTTGCACCATCTCCGCAACAGCGCGGATTAGAACCTCAGGTCCTTTATGTGGCTGGATTCTTCCTACAAAGAGCAGCATCAATTGATCTTGTCCCATAGATAACTTTTCACGCGCGCTCTTCTTGCCGCCATTTACTTTATAGGTACGAAGATCAACTCCAGGTGATACGACGAAGACATTGTCGGGACATGCATCATAGAGAGATACCAAACTCGCAGCTTCAGATGCGGTATTTGCAAT
>VGAF01000074.1 GCA_016870855.1 Actinomycetota bacterium
GAATTCCCCAAGTTCATTAGCGGTGAATTCGATCTGATTATCTACTCCTGGGATGTTCTGGATCTGGATCATAAATGCCGGAATCCAAAATCCATGAACCACATCCGTGGCCGTGATCTTAAAGCGAACCGGTTCGCCTTGGGGTAAATAGAGAGTTGGAGGTTGAGCTGGAGTTCCCGTAACAGTTGTTCCAGGACCTGCCTCTTTGTAGGTGAACTGCCATGACCATTGGAATGCATTGACGGTTACATCGTGAACACTTGTGGCAGTCGCAGGCGATACTGAAGTAATTTCATTCTGGGCGCGAGCCGTGTAGCCAAAGAGAACGGCAATTATTACAAATGGAATTACGGTGTATGCGATTTCTGCCGGAACGTTATATTGAAACTGTCGTGGGAACTTCTCATCTTTCTTCCGGTGAAACATTGCGGGCCAGAGGATGAGAATTAAGGTAAAGGCGCCAACAATGGCGGCGGCCAACCAGGCGCCTTGCCAAAGTCCAAATGAATCCTGATTAACGCTAGAGGTATTTTCGGTGAAGCCAATTCCGGTTAACTCTTCAGATGAGCATCCACTTAAGAGCGTCAAAGATGCCAAAGCAATCAGAGCCCTGATGTGTTTAAAGCCTGCCCTGGATGCCAAATTACGCACGGGTCAAGGATAGTCGCCGCTCGCGCACGAGCCGAGATGGCGGTAGCGTTCCAAGGGTGTCCCCCATCACAGCGCATGGCGCCAGCACATCATCCGTCGGCGGTAATACGCCATTGGATTTTCAAAGTACCGATGGGCTCTCCAAGAGCGCAATGGCGGCGCTGCCAAAGGCATTTGGGGACGCTTTCCTGGAAGCGCAGAAGCTTCATCATCGATCGGGTCAACTGCGCCAACTTCTCCATGAGGCTCGCGAGAGCATTGCAGCCAATCTGAAAGTACCTGCAGAAAACCTTGAATTTGTTGGTGAACTTGGATTTGCTTACTGGGCCGCTATTTCTGGCGCTCTCAAAAACTTCTCGGGGACCTTTATCCATGGAGTAACCGATAGACAAGTCGTTCACGCATTCGGTAGCGAATTCGCCCTGGCCGGAAATCGCACAATCACTCTTCCTACCGATAAATCTGGACACTTGCCCTACGAATCGGCGCTCCGCGAATCCATCTCCGCGAAGCAATCAGTTGTGATTTTTTGGCAAGCTGGAAATCGCGAAACCGGAGTAATACAGAAAGAGATAGGGCTCTCCCTTCCCAAGGATTCGATGTCGATTGCCGACATGTCCGCAGCTATTTCTCCAAGCCAGCGACCAAATGAATATGGAGTTGCGCTCTGGGATCCACGAAGCTTTGGCGGACCAGAAGGTTTGGCAATTCTTGCCATCAATCCTCAATCGAATTGGAGCTCCCCGATTCCGCCGATTGATAAGCGTCGCCTATTTGGAGCTTACTCAAAACCATTACTACTTCTTACCGCTATTGCGCTCGAAGAGCATTGTAAAAATGAAGAGAAAGCTTTGGCCCATTTAAGGGAATTGAATAGCGCCCTTCGCGCCAAGATTTTGAGCGAGCTACATGATGTGGAGATTGTTGGCGATTCATCCGGCACAAATCCGCGTAGCCTTGCGATCGTTGCTAAAGGGGTTGTGGCAGAAGAGATTCTCCGTGGCTTGGAAAAACGCGAGATCTTGATTGATGCGGGCTCGGCCTGTGGCGCAGGAGCTCTATCGCCGAGCCATGTTTTAGAGGCTATGGGTTTCGGCGATTCAGGTCATTTACGAATCACCCTAAGAGGAAGCCATTCACTCACTGATCTAAATCAACTAGTTAGCGGATTAAAAGAAGAGATTGAGAGCTTTAGGGAGAATTAGTTATTAGTTAAAGGAATCTCCGCAAGCACAGGACCCTTGAGCGTTCGGGTTATCAATTGTGAAACCCTGCTTCTGGATTGTGTCCACGAAATCGATTGTTGCGCCCATTAGGTATGGGGTGCTCATCTTGTCAGTAACAACTCTTACAGCTCCATACTCAGCAACGGTATCCCCGTCGAGAGAGCGATCATCAAAATAGAGTTGGTAGCGAAGTCCAGAGCAACCTCCAGGTTGGACTGCAACGCGAAGACGTAGGTCATCGCGACCCTCTTGAGCCAAAAGTGAAGCGACTTTTTCAGCAGCGACCGGTGTTAGGACAATACCCACATCAGTCTTAGCGCCCGCAGTTTCTGTGCTCATTTATCTCTCCATTTTTCCTCGTGACTTACCGGGAGAACTTTACTCTCAATAGGGAGATAATGTCGCAATGAGCGGCACTGGCATCGGGGAACTACTACTTCTCGGCAAGGGCTCAGATTTAATGAGTGAGCGCGGTGTTTCCTGCACTGGACAACTACCGCCGTCGAGCGCACCCGATCTAGTCGCGCGCGCTGAGAAAGCCCGCAAGGCCGTGGGTGAAAGAGCAATGGTCTTGGGCCATCACTACCAACGTGATGAAGTAATCCAATTTGCAGATATAACTGGAGATTCATTTAAGTTAGCGCAAGCTGCGGCCGATCGACGCGGCGCTGAATACATCATTTTCTGTGGAGTTCACTTCATGGCAGAGAGCGCAGACATCCTCACCTCTTCTACCCAGAAAGTAATCCTTCCTGACTTAGCAGCGGGATGTTCCATGGCGGATATGGCTGCTGCTAATCAAGTTGATGAGGCATGGCACTCACTTGAAAAACTTGGTCAAAGTAAGGGAACCATCCCAATTACCTATATGAATTCATCAGCCGCTATTAAAGCTTTTACCGGCGCAAATGGTGGCGCAATCTGCACCTCTTCAAATGCAGAGCGGGCGATGCGTTGGGCGTTTGAACAAGGCGAGAAAGTCTTCTTCTTACCTGACCAGCATCTAGGAAGAAATACTGCAGTCTTAAAGTTAGGGCTAGAACTTGAGGATTGTGCGCTCTGGAATCCATGGAAACCTCAGGGCGGATTGTCCGATTCGGAAATTAAGGGCGCCAAAGTAATTCTCTGGCGTGGACATTGCTCTGTACATGGCCGGTTTTCACTCGGGAATGTAGAAGAGGTAAGAGCAAAGGTCCCTGGAGTGAAGGTATTGGTTCATCCAGAGTGCCAGCACGATGTGGTGAAGAGCGCCGATGTCGTTGGAAGTACTGAGATGATTATCAAAACTGTAGCCGACTCCCCTGCTGGATCAATCTGGGCGGTTGGAACTGAGTTAAATCTCGTCAAACGGCTGGCTGCATCAAATCCCGATAAAAAGGTCCTATTTCTAGATAAGACGATCTGTTACTGCTCAACAATGAATCGAATTGATCTGCCACATCTTGTCTGGGCGATGGAATCTCTTGTCGCTGGAAAAGTGGTTAATCAGATAAAGGTTGCCGATGGCATCGCGAGAGATGCAAAAGTTGCGCTAGAGCGAATGCTCGCTCTACCTTAAGGCTCATGTCCGATAAAAAAGGTCGACCCACGCCTAAGCGCAAGGAAGCAGAAGAGCAACGGGTTTTCCGAAGGCTCGCACCAGCCGCCACCAAAGAGGCTAAGAAGTTACAGAAACAACAGGCCCGGATATCGCGCGCCGCTCAACGTGAGGCCTATATGCGTGGCGATGAAGACGCTCTCCCACTTCGTGATCGCGGACCGATCCGGAAATTTGTAAGAGATTATGTAGATGCTCGTAGATCGATCGGAGAGTATTTTCTCCCGGTTATCGTGCTCGTACTTTTTATGACAGTAGTTCCAGTGCTACAGGTCCAGCTTGCCGCTATCGTTTTGATGTATTCAGTTCTTGCATTCTCGATTCTCGATGGAGTTTTCTTAAGTCGAAAAATTAAGCGCGAGGTCGCAAGCCGCTATCCAGGAGAGAGCGCTAAGGGGCTAGGAATGTATGGCTGGCTTCGCTCTACCCAAATCAGAAAGTTGCGAGCGCCATCACCAAAGGTAAAGCGCGGCAGCAAGATTTAGCTGAAATCCAACGAAGAGATTCAAGCGCGCGGATTCGGAGATACCGTCTTGCTTGGATCGCTCTCTGGAAGTGAACCAAGCGCGCGATCTATTGCCTTCATCGTCTCACCATCAAGTTTCACGCCTGCGGCCTTAACGTTTTCCTTTATCTGAGCAGGTTTCGTTGCGCCGATGATGGCACTTGAGACATTTGGATTTTGAAGCACCCAAGCAACTGCAAGTTGAGCCAGTGTTAGTCCATTAGCTTCTGCGATCGGTTTTAGGTTTTGAACCGCAATCAGAACTTCATCGCGCATCCAGCGCGAGATCATATTCGCGCCACCTTTTTTATCGGTAGCTCTTGAACCGGCTGGTGGCTTCTTGCCCGGTAGGTATTTACCAGTTAGGGCGCCTTGCGCGATTGGTGACCATACGATCTGGCCGATTCCATTTGCCTCGCAAGTTGGTACAACTTTGCTGTCGATAACGCGCCAGAGCATCGAGTACTCGGGCTGGCTGGAGATAAACCGCGTATAGCCGCGCGCATCTTGAATCTTCAGCGCAGCCTGAATTTGATCTGAGGTCCACTCCGAAAATCCGATGTAGAAAACTTTGCCTTGTCGGATTAGATCATCAAAGGCGCTCAAGCTCTCTTCAAGTGGCGTCTCAAAGTCAAAGCGATGCATCTGGTAGAGATCTATGTGATCGGTTTGAAGGCGCTTTAGTGACGCATTAACCGATTCAATAATGTGCTTTCGCGATAACCCTCGATCATTCTTGCCGGGACCGGTCGGCCAATAGACCTTTGTCAAAAGTTCATAGGACTCGCGTTTCACGCCCTTAAGCGCCTTACCTAATACAGTTTCTGCTCGAGTACCCGCATATACATCGGCGGTATCAAAGGTGGTTATCCCTTTATCTAAAGCCGCCCGAACACACTTTATTGCCGAGTCTTGTTCGACCTGGGAGCCATGGGTAATCCAGTTTCCATAGGTTATTTCGCTTACATACATGCCGGAGCTGCCAAGTCTTCTATATTCCATGATTCGAAGCGTAGCGCCTGCTTGCTTGAGTGGTCGAATGGTGGTTTATTTCGCCCACAACTAAATAGTCGATGTGCTTGGGGAAGTCGGTGCAAATCCGACGCTGACCCGCAACCGTGAACGTCTTTGACGCAAGTCGGATTACCAATACATCGATACTCAATTGACCACCCGTCGAGGTTTGCGGGGCGGAGATTTTTTTTCGCCATCGTGAGCTCTCTTTCATTTGAAAGGTTCACATGTTCAAGAAGTTCTTTTCTCTCTTAATTCTTTTAGCACTTTCTGCTCCAAGCGCATCCGCTGATACTGGGTACAGATATTGGGGCTACTTCCAAGCAACATCTGGCGCAAGTTCCTGGACCGCCGCAATGACTGGGCCATCGGTAGAAGTAAAAGATGGCGATGTCGAGGGTTGGACCTTCACAGCCAGCGGTGCGGATATTCCAGCCACATCTCCAATGATGGATCCGAATTTTGCAGAACTTTGCGGCGAGGTTTCTCAAGTTTCCGGCAAAGTTCGCGTTGGACTTGTTGTTGACTTCGGCGTTGGCGAGATCGCACCTGCCGGCGAGACGCCACGCGAATTCTTCTCAGATTGCGTAATAGTTCCAGAAGGATCAGTCGGACTTGATGTACTTGAAGCCGTCTTGGATATTCGGGCTGCCGACTCTGGACTTATCTGCGGAATCGCCGGTTATCCCGCAAAGGAGTGTGGCGCCGAAATTGATATGGATATCTTGGCCGCACCAGCCACAGATCTGGCTCCGGTAGCTGAAGAGGAATCCAGCGCTACGAATTCACCAGCGCTCCTGGCGCTTGCATTAGTAGCGTTGCTCGTCGGTTTAGTTGCAGTACGCCGCCGTAAGAAGAGCT
>VGAF01000075.1 GCA_016870855.1 Actinomycetota bacterium
GGAAGAAGTTAAATCGTTCTGTAGTTTTTCTTTCAGAGACATAGCGGTATCTTCTCACGCCTATGGCCTTTCAACTACGCGAGGTAAAACTTCCGATACTTCCAAAGGGAAGTCCGGAGCTTCGGGTATTGCATTTTTCAGATCTTCACTTAACTCCGCGAAGAAAGCGTGAAATAGCTGATATCCGGTCTTGGGCAGATCTAACGCCAGATTTAGTGGTAAGTACCGGAGACTTTATTGGCCATAAAGATGCAATCAACACCGCGCTCTATGCCCTTGAACCCTTACTTGATACACCCGGGCTCTATGTCTTTGGTTCAAATGATTACTACGGACCGCGCTTTAAAAATCCGCTCACTTACTTGAAGAGAGATGATGGAACGCGGATCTTGGGTGAGAAGCTGAATACTGAAGATCTCGATGTGAGGTTACAAGCACGTGGGTGGCGAAATCTAAATTCCTCCAAAATAAGAATCGAAGTCAGAGGAGTCGCTATAGAGGCGCGCGGAACCGATGATGCCCACCTTCAATTAGATGATTACTCACTCGTTGCTGGAAAACGAGATAAGGAAGTTGATCTCTCCATCGGAGTAACTCATGCACCCTACAAGAGAATTGTTGATGCGATGGCAGCCGATAAGTTAGATCTTCTCTTTGCTGGGCATACACATGGTGGACAGGTACGAATTCCTTGGTTTGGTGGAACTCGCTCACTAACTACGAATTGCGATTTACCGAATTGGCGCTCGCGCGGCTTAACAAAGTTCGGTAGCGAGCCCTATCTTCATGTCTCAGCAGGAATGGGTTACAGCCGATTCGCACCGATTCGCTTCTTATGTCCTAGCGAGGCCTCGCTTATTACCTTGCAGCAAATTCAGTAGCAACTAATTCCGCAATCTGGGCAGTATTTAGCGCCGCGCCCTTACGTAAGTTGTCGCCACAGACAAAGAGATCAATCGCATTTGGATTATCAAGTGATTTGCGGACTCGACCGACCCAAGTTGGGTCTGTGCCGACTACATCAGCAGGGGTTGGGAACTTGTAGTTCTCAGGATCATCTACCAATTTCACGCCAGCAGCGTTAGCGAGAATCTCTTGGGCTTCTTGGCGGCTAACTTCTTTCGCAAAAACAGCGTGAACCGCTAGCGAATGAGTAGTTAGAACCGGCACCCGCACACAGGTCGCAGAGACCTTTAGATCACTTAACCCAAGGATCTTTCGCGACTCGTTACGAACCTTTAACTCTTCCGATGTGTAACCATCGTTCTTTAACGATCCCGCCCAAGGAATGACGTTAAGTGCAAGCGGTGCTGGAAATGGACCGTTCTCTTTAATTACAGTGCGGATATCACCGGGCTTATCGCCAACATCAGTTCCCGCGACTTCCTTAATTTGAGCGTGCAAAGTATCTAAACCGGATTGACCCGCACCAGATGCAGCCTGATAAGAGGAGACGACTAGCTCCTTCAATTCATATTTCTTATGAAGCGCACCCATTGCAACGATCATCGAGAGAGTGGTGCAATTTGGATTAGAGATGATTTCTTTCGGACGGCGTTTCACATCATCTGGATTTACTTCTGGAACAACTAGCGGGACCTCCGGATCCATCCGAAAAGCGCCGGAGTTATCAACACAGACTGCGCCACGTGCGGCTGCGATCGGTGCCCACTCGGCGGAAATTTCATCTGGTACATCAAACATCGCAACATCGATGCCATCAAATGCTTCTGGTGTTAGGGCAACAACAGTTAGCTCTTCGCCACGACATTTCAATTTCTTTCCTGCGCTTCGTGCAGATGCGATCAATCTAATCTCGCCCCAAACATCTGGACGATTGCTCAAGATATCTAGCATTACTGTTCCAACAGCGCCAGTTGCACCGACTACAGCTAAAGAAGGTTTTCTACTCATCGACCAGTACCACCGTAAACAACCGCTTCGACTTGGTCGGCATCTAGTTCAAAAGCAGTGTGTGCGGCTTTAACAGCGCGATCTACATCGGCTTGGCGACATACGATGGAGATACGGATTTCCGAGGTTGAGATCATCTCGATATTTACCCCGGCATCAGCCATGGCGGCGAAGAAGGTAGCTGTTACTCCAGGATGTGAGCGCATACCAGCGCCAATCAATGAGAGTTTGCCGATCTGGTCGTCATATTGAATTGATTGGAATCCAATCTCGCCTTGGAGTTTCTGGACGATTGCAGTCGCTTTTGAACCCTCTGTTCTTGGGAGGGTGAATGAGATATCTGTTAGCCCTGTTGCAGCGGCCGATACATTCTGGACGATCATGTCGATGTTGATATCCGAATCGGCGATGGATTGGAAGATTCGCGCGGCAACGCCAGCTCTATCGGGGACACCAACAATGGTGATCTTCGCTTCGCTCTTATCATGAGCGATACCCGAGATGATTGCTTGCTCCATGTTGCCTCCTTCTGGTTGGTCTGAGACCACCCATGTTCCTTCTAGATTTGAAAATGATGAACGGACGTGAATCGGTAGATCAAAGCGACGTGCATATTCCACACAGCGGAGGTGAAGAACTTTCGCACCTGATGCAGCGAGCTCTAACATCTCTTCATAAGTAACGCTCTTTAATTTTCTTGCAGCTGGAACGATTCTTGGATCAGCGCTAAAGACTCCATCAACATCGGTGTAGATCTCACAGACATCTGCTTCTAAGGCAGCCGCAAGTGCAACTGCAGTTGTATCCGAACCACCACGACCCAAAGTTGTGACATCTTTTGTATCTTGCGAGATTCCTTGGAAGCCCGCAACGATGGCAATCGCATCTTGCTTTAGCGCTTCTTGGATTCGCCCTGGCGTTACATCGATGATGCGCGCTCGTCCATGTTTGCTATCAGTAATAACTCCTGCTTGTGATCCGGTAAATGAGAGCGCTTCAAAACCAAGGTTCTTAATCGCCATCGCAAGAAGCGCCATCGAAATCCGCTCGCCAGCGGTGAGGAGCATGTCGAGTTCGCGCCCTGCGGGAAGCGGCGTGATCTGGTTAGCAAGATCAATCAATTCATCGGTGGTATCGCCCATTGCAGAGACCA
This sequence comes from Actinomycetota bacterium, assembly GCA_016870855.1. Lineage (GTDB taxonomy): Bacteria > Actinomycetota > Actinomycetes > Nanopelagicales > Nanopelagicaceae > MAG-120802. The sequence continues at coordinate 3,068 of VGAF01000075.1, forward strand.
CAACCACGACCTGGTGGCCGGCTTTCTTGGTGGCAACGATCCGGCTGGCGACCCGCTTCATCGCCTCGGCATCAGATACCGAGGAGCCGCCGTATTTCTGGACGATCAGACCCATGGCGGTAGGGTGGCAGGTTTTTATGGGTAAAGAAGGTTAATCTCAAATATTGAAACAATTATCGTCTCAAATAATAAGACTTTACAACTCTAGCGAGCGCCGCCCTTCAAAGGCCCGGCCGAGCGTAACTTCATCGGCGTACTCAAGATCCCCGCCAACGGGCAGTCCCGAGGCAAGGCGAGAGATTTTTATGCCCAGAGGTTTGATGGTCCGCGCTAGGTAGGTCGCCGTCGCTTCACCTTCAAGATTCGGATCGGTAGCGATGATGACCTCGGTGATATTCGAATCCGAGAGGCGAGTAAGTAGTTCCCGAATCCGGAGCTGTTCTGGGCCGATGCCATCAATCGGACTTATCGCGCCACCAAGGACGTGATACTCCCCGCGGAATTCCCGGGTCCGTTCGATCGCCACTACATCTTTACTCTCTTCAACTACACAGATCGTCGAGTTATCGCGGCGCGGATCACGGCAAATCTTGCACTCTTCCTCTTCGGCAACATTGAAACACTTTGCACAGAAACGAACTTTCTCTTTAACGATTCGCAGTACATCAACGAGACGATTTACATCAACTCGTTCTGATTGGACGATATGAAATGCAATCCGTTGGGCGCTCTTCGGTCCGATTCCAGGCAACTTCCCCAACTCATCAATCAGCTCTTGGATTATGCCTTCGTACATTACTTCTCGCTCTCAGCGATGACTTGGGCTCCAAGTTCTTTCATAATCAATTCTGTGCCTGCGAGTTGATTAGCATCGCTTGGATCCTCATCGGTCCGCTTACCCATATTTGCGGACGAGTATGGATCGACTGATGGATCTACGACTACCTCAATCTTCCTCCGCATTCCAGTTACTTCAACGAAAGCATCCGAGAGAATTGGTTCGCTCTCGGAGCGGATAAATGAATCTCGCGCTCCCGCATTCACAATTCCGATAGTTATATGGTTATCATCAACCGAGAGAATTTGGGCGCTCGCAGAAAGAAGTGACCAGGTGAGGCGACGCTTCTTCTTTACGCTCTCAATTACCTCCGGCCACATCCGGCGAAGTGCGTTCACATCTAAATTTCCAGCGCTTTGAGCGTTCGGCTTTGGAGAACTCGAAGGTGCCGGCTTCTCTTTTACTTCTTTTACTGGGGCAGCTTTTGGCGCTTCCTTAACAGGCTTAGATGGCGCGCTCCTAGTGGGCATTGGTTCCATACTTAGTTGGCGCTCTAACCTTTCAATTCGAGCTACCGAGCCTTGGTCACTTCCATCGCCACCAGTAATCACGATTCGACTTACGATCAATTCAAGAATCAACCTTGGGGCAGTAGCGCCACGCATCTGATTTAAACCTTCAGCCACAATCGCCGCAGCCCTGCTCAAGTTTGCTCCACCCATCCGTGCCGATTGGGCGCGCATCCGCTCAAGTTGGTCATCTGGGTAGTTACGCAGAATCATCTTCAAACCATCATCAACCGCATTAGCAATAACTAAGTCACGGAGTCGCTCAAGGAGATCCTGGGCAAAACGGCGCGGATCATGTCCTGACTCAATCAATCGATCGATTGTCTTTAGAAGCGCACCTAAATCTCGCGCCGCAATCGCATCAATCGCATCATCAAGAAGCGCTCCATCAGTAAATCCAAGTAGTTGGACAGCAATCTCGTAAGTGACGCCATCTTTACCGGCGCCAGCAAGTAGTTGGCCAAGAACTGAAAGGGCATCGCGCACCGATCCACCCGACGCACGGACTACGAGCGGTAATACGCCTTTCTCTACCTTCACACCTTCGGCATCACAAACGCCCTGTAGGTGATTTTGCAAAACACCGGGTGGAACAAGTCGGAATGGGTAGTGATGGGTGCGCGAGCGGATTGTTGCGATTAATTTATCGGGTTCGGTTGTAGCAAAAATAAATAGAACATGGGGAGGCGGTTCTTCGACAACTTTTAGAAGCGCGTTCGCAGCTCCAGGTCCAAGTTGGTGAGCCTCATCAATAATGTAAATCTTGTACTTAGAACTTACCGGTGCAAAGAATGCTTTATCGCGAAGATCGCGGGCATCATCAACTAATCCATGTGTAGCTGCATCAAGTTCAATTACATCGATTGAACCGGGGCCATTTGCGACTAAATCCTTACAGGATTGGCATTCACCGCAAGGATTTGGAGTAGGGCCTTTAGCGCAATTAAGTGAGCGCGCCATGATCCGTGCGCTAGAAGTCTTTCCGCAACCGCGAGGACCAGAGAATAGATATGCGTGATGAATTCGCCCTGATTCAAGGGCGTTAGAGAGTGGAACGGTTATATGTTCTTGTCCGATTACATCTTTAAAAATCGAAGGGCGATATTTTCGATAGAGAGCTAGCGACATATCGGCCTCCTTACTTTACGAGCGCTACTACAAGGATCCCCCGCACACCCATTAGAGCGGACCTACCCTTGCTGCCTTCCAGCCCTGGGGGAGTTCGGCACGGTAATGCCGCACGGAGGATCTGCGGTGAATCATAGTTTGTAGCACCGATACAGTTCTCCCCTCGCTTCATGCGCTACTTTTTGTGAAGCAAGCCCGGGAGGATTCGCATAGCGGCCGAGTGCGCACGCTTGGAAAGCGTGTATAGGGAAACCTATCGA
>VGAF01000076.1 GCA_016870855.1 Actinomycetota bacterium
GAAGTTGATTGCTTCAATCAACGATCAGATCGCTCTTCTACAAAAGCAGTTGAGGAAGGCCAATAGAAGGTAATCTTTCTTAACCTTCTAACCGAAGGGGCCGGGTCTCGAGAGGGATCCGGCTCCCTCAACGGCTGTATACTCACAGTCGTGGTTTGATTCAGGTCAGGATCGCCCCGATCTGAACCTATGAAAGGATAAAAATGTCTATGAAGACACTACGCAAGCGTCTCGCGCTTGTTGCGGTATCTGCCCTGGGCGCTGGATTGTTGTCAGTGATTGCTACTCCGGTGGCAAATGCTGCTGCAGCCGACGTCACGGCCAATTCACTATTTCTTGCAACAACCAATGCTGAGACTGTCGGCCCGACCGTTACAGCTCTAGGTGGAGATACTGCGTTGGATAAGTCGAAAGGATTTTTAGCAGTTACTTCTTCTGATGGCGCCTCACAAGTAGCTCAGGGCATTGGAGTCGGATTACTGTCTGGAGCGGTCGGTACAGGCGTAGCGACACGTACGTCACAGCTAGTTTTCAACATGAAAGGTGGCGCGATAACAGATAGAGTTGCGATCGTTGCAACAAATGGAACCTTAAGCTCGGTTAATCAAGCTAAAATTAATATTGCTACTGTTACTTTCACCAATGCTGGAGCTAATGACACTGTAACACTAGCAACGGCAGCTGCTCATGGAATCTTGGTCGGCGACATCATCAATGTTGATGCCCAAGACGCTAAAGCAGATAACGCTGCTGCGACGGTTACAGCTGTCACAGCCACAACCCTCTCTTACTCCAACGGGGCTAAAGTCGATGAAGACGTTGCAGCAGCAGCAGACAACGGAAATTTCCTTCCTACACTGACCTTCAATGGTAGCGCGACGGTCGCATTAAGAAATAATGGACAAAATCCAATTATCGCGGGCGTTGTCACCCCAAACGCCTCTGCGACAAGCGTGACATTTAGTGCTTATAAAGGTGCAAGTCTCACCACTGCCCTGCCAACAAATGGAACACTTATAGGCACTTGGATAATTTCCCTTACAGCAACAGATGCCTCAGCGGCGTTTTCTGCTAGCGATTCCCCGGTAGCTATCACAACATCTGCGACCGCTGGTGTAATCACCACAAGCGTTGATGCCGCCACCACTGGCGTCACCGCTGGCAACCCATTATTTATTCAAGTAATTGGTAAGAATGCGTATTCACAAGCTTTAGCATCTGGCACATATGTTGCATCAGCAACCAATGGTGCCACGGTTGCTTGGGGCAATGCTGGAGCAGCAACTGCTGCTGGTACTTTGTCAACAGCGACAGTTACACCAGATGGAACTGATCAATTAAGAATTGATCCAGCTTCATCTCTAACCACTTCTACAACTGTTGTCACCATTACCCACAACGGTAATCCTGTTACTACCAAGACCCTTACTTTCTATGGTGAGGCTAAGTCAATCAAGATTGAGTCGGTAGGTTCTGGTCGAAATGGAACATCCATTGCTGGTAATGATGCAACTGCTTACGCCATTTACTCATACCGTGATTCAGACGGTAATAAGGTGCCAGGAGGCGGAGCTGCATTTGCCGCTCTCTCGGCGACTGGAGTTGTCTCAACTGGTTCATCAATTAGATCACCATCGAGATCTGTTCAAGCTGCAGCTGCCGGTGCCATGGATAATGCGGTGGAAGCATTAATTGGCGCTGGAACTGACGGTATATTCGGATTTACTTGCCTAACAAGTTCTGCAACCACCACAGTTACAATTGCTCACACAAACGCAATATCACTAGCAACACTTACTGCGCCTGTGACAGTTGCTTGTAACGGTGGACTTGGAACTTATACAGTTTCAACAGACAAGGCTTCATACAAGGTTGGCGAAATTGCAACTTTGACAATTGACGCCAAGGATACTTCAGGTAATCCAGTGTCTGATAACACAGTTATCGCAGCCGGTTCAGTATCAATTGGTGGCGGTTCTCTAGTTCAAACTATCGCTGGAACTGAAGTCTTCACAGCCGGTAAGAGAACTCTTAAGGCACAAATGACCACAGCAGGTACTTTCAATGCTGTAGTTACCTTGGACGGCGCAGTAACCAAATCTGCAACAACTGGTTACACCGTTACTGACGGTGCTGTATCGAACGCTGAAGTACTTTCTGCAATCGTGAAGTTGATTGCTTCAATCAACGATCAGATCGCTCTTCTACAAAAGCAGTTGAGGAAGGCCAATAGAAGGTAATCTTTCTTAACCTTCTAACCGAAGGGGCCGGGTCTCGAGAGGGATCCGGCTCCTTTTCGCTTTCTGTGGAAATAATGGGGACTCCGCGGCGACTCACCCGATTCGGTTGGCTAGGAAATTGGGTATTGCGAGTAGACTTTAAAATCAATTATTGGGGGAATAATGAAGTTTAGAATCCTGGCGATTAGCGTAGTAGCGGTTTTCGGGACCTCGGCAGTTGTTATTCCTACCGCGCAGGCATCGACGATAAAGAATGGCGTGCAGTGCACCAAGGTAAATGCGACTAAGAAGGTTGGTGCGATGGTTTATCGATGCGGTAAGAATCCTTACGTGGCGCCAACGCGATTGACCTGGACGCTACGTGATTGCTTCACGGCAAATGCACTTTTGAAAAGTGCTAAATCGCAATATGAAGGTTTTAAGGATATTGCCAAGCTTGCTGGAGCTGATGGCGAAAAGACTATAAATGAACTTCAGGCTTCGATTACGGGGCTAGAGAATATGATGAAGAATGAGGCCTGCAAGAAAGGCGCGTAATTGCAAAAAGCGCGGGTCTGGGTTGCCGGCGAAGCACTGATTGATCTTCTGCCAAACGGGGAGGAGAAACTGCCTGTTGTTGGCGGACGCCCGGCGAATACAGTTAAGGCGTTATCAAATCTTGGTATAAGCGTCGCTTTTATCGGCGGCATTTCAAGTGATAAGTATGGAAAATTAATTGATGAAGAGCTTGCCTCTTATGGAGTTGAACTTAGTTTAGTTAATCGCTCGGCGTTACCAACAGCCCTTGCCGTAGTTGAGTATGGCGAATCGGGCTCTGCAAATTACACGTTTTCACTAGAGAACACCGCCACATTTGATTTTGGTAGTTGGTTACCAAAGGGTGAGCCCGAAGTACTTCATATTGGAACTTTGGCGACGATCGTTGAGCCTGGGGCGAGCGAGTTATGGACATGGGCAAGTAGATTTTCGGCGCCTATTCTATTTGATCCGAATGTAAGGCCGAGTGTTTTATCGGATAGAGGTAAGTATCGAAGGGCATTTGAGAGGTGGGCTAAGTTAGCCTCGGTAATTAAGTTATCGGAAGAAGATTTAAAGTGGCTCGGTTATTCGACCGATGAGCTGATTAATTTAGGAGCTGAATTAGTGGTTTTGACGCGAGGTGCGCGGGGATTAAGTGGAATTACTCCGGGTAAGAGAGTTGATGTGCCGGGGGTAGAAGTTGAAGTAGTCGACACTATTGGCGCTGGAGATACGGTGGGAGCCGTGATTGTTGAAGGAATGCTTAGTTGCGAAGAACTTATAGGCGACAGGTTGCAGTTTGTTTTAAGTAGAGCTGCAAAGGCTGCGGCAATTACTTGCACGAGGCCTGGAGCGAAACCACCAAAACTAGAGGAGTTGAAATAGTGAGCCTGGGGCAAGCGATTGATGGGGATGAGATTTCACTGGAGATTGATATCGATCAAGGAGCGCGGGTCTCTTCGTTGCAGTATCGGGGGTACGAGTGCGTGCTTCCTTTTCATGGCCAGGTGATGACTTGGGGGTGGTATGCGATGGCGCCTTGGGCGGGGCGAATTAAAAATGGGATTGTTAAGGATTCTTCAGGGAAGAGCTATCAATTGCCAACTAACTTAGCGCCGCCACATGCAATACATGGATTTACTTTGACCCATGCTTGGCAGGAATTAGGAAGCGGTTATTTCAGAATAGATTTTCCAGAGCCGTATCAAGGTGCGCGGTTAGAACAGAGATTTGAGATCTTAGATAACGCGCTTAGGTGGTCTTTGGAATATGAAAGTGGCGATCTTGATCTGCCTTTTTGGATTGGGTTTCATCCATGGTTTCCGCGCGAATTAGCTCGAGGTGGGCAAGCCGAGATCGAATTTTCGGCAGGGAAGATGTATGAGCGGGGAAGTGATTATGTTCCCAATGGAAAGTTGATCACGCCGACGCCAGGTCCTTGGGATGATGCATTTACGGAAGTTCGTGGAGTACCAACTGTTTACTGGGAAGATGCAATTTCAATAAAGATTGAGAGCGATGCGCCATGTTGGGTTGTTTATGATCAAGACCCAGAAGGTGTCTGTGTTGAACCACAGACAGCGCCGCCAGATGCACAGAACCTGGGAATATCCGGTGATTCTTATTTAGAAGCACTATTTATCTTTCATGAAATATAGGATTAGGCATGAGAAAAATAGCGATGGTAATTTCATTTCTTTAAACGATTTCAATTGTGACATCGATGGCGAGCGCCTCGGATGCTGATGCGGGAAAGAAGTGTAAGAAAGTCGGCTAAGCAGCAATGGATGATGGCCAGAATTTGATTTGTAAAAAAAGTAAGAAGTAGGTAATCTGCAAAAAAGGTAACAAGAGAGTTAAAGTTTCAGCAAAGAATCCGATTTGCCCAAAGGGATACAAGCAATAAAGTAAGGGCGTGATTAATCGGGATCGCCTTAAGGAGCTTCATAAGAAAGAAGAGGCGCGGTTTTTAGCGCGCACCCCAAAGAGTCGAGAGCGCTTTAACGCGGCAAAAGATGTTATGCCAGGCGGCGTTCCGATGTCTTGGATGGCAAAGTGGCCAGGGGCATATCCGTTATTTGTCGCGAGCGCCAAGGGCGCACACTTTGTTGATGTTGATGGCAACGAATATATCGATCTCTGTTTGGGCGATACCGGCTCGATGACCGGGCACTCACCGGCGGTGACTGTGAGGGCGATTGAAGAGCAGCTATCGCGGGGAATGACGGCGATGTTGCCAACGGATGATGCGGTGACGGTTTCAAAGGAGTTAGCAAAGAGGTTTGGTCTGCCGCTATGGCAATTTACTGTTTCGGCAACGGATGCGAATCGACATGCGATTAGATATGCAAGGTTGATAACCGGAAAATCAAAAGTGATTGTGATTGATCGTTGTTATCACGGCTCGGTTGATGAGACTTTTGCGACTTTAGATAGTTTGGGTAAGACGGTTTCGCGCGAGGGAAATATTGGAGCGCCGGTTCCTCTTGATGAAACGACCCGGGTTATTGAATTTAATGATTTAGCGGGGATGGAGAGCGCGCTAAAGCCTGGTGATGTGGCAGCGATATTGATGGAGCCGGCTATGACAAATGTCGGGATTGTGGCGCCGGAGGATGGTTATTTGTTTGCGGTCGGTGAATTAGCTAAGAAATATGGCGCGGTTTGGATTATTGATGAGACCCATACGATTTCGGTGGGTCCTGGTGGAATGACTAAGGATTTGGGTTTAAAGCCAGATATCTTGACGATTGGTAAAGCAATTGGTGGCGGAATTCCAACTGGCACCTTTGGAATGACGCGAGAGATCGCCGGCGAGATTGCTAAGCGCACAA
>VGAF01000077.1 GCA_016870855.1 Actinomycetota bacterium
CAGCACTTCATTAATGGTCGTGGGGCAGGATGAAATGGCCAAGACCATCTCTCGAAGGCCCGCCTCAATTCGCTTGGCAATTGCAATCTCACCCTCGCGGGTGAGCAACTCAACCGAGCCCATCTCACGCATGTACATACGAACGGGGTCAGTGGTGCGACCAAACTCACTGTCGACTAAGTCGAAGATATAATCGTAAAAGTCATCGAATGGTGTAGCTTTGCATCGCTGCCATCCGATCAATCTCGCATAGATATCTTCGCTGTCGCCGGACAAAAGAGAACTTCCGCTGCTGATAACAATTCCAAAGTCGTTGCAAGTCGACAGAAATTGCTCAATTTGATCCTCACCGATTTCACAAGTAGTACCTCCGAGGCAGTCTTCGATCGCTTGAACGTCGAGAACACCACTGTCCCAGGCGCTATAGACAGCAGCCTTGAAATTCTCCTCGCCCAAACGACAAATGAGGTCGTGTTCCAGTGAGTAAAAGTAACTGCTGCGCAAAACTTCGCTAGATTGACCATGGACATCAACGCTGGCTTCAGGAGGATCTTCGCGCTCTCTGAGAGCGTCCGACATGCCCTGATCTTCGTGATCTCCTAATTGCTTCTTGACTTCAAGGGGCTTCGAATCTTTCCTACCCGTCGACCCGGTTGATTCTCCGCGGAGCTTAGCAATCGCCTTCCTTAAAGCTATATCGGCGGCAGTTAGCCCCTCTTCACTGGGCGTTACATTACGCCGAGCGGCTGGCTTGCCTCTGCATAAATGTTGCTTATGGATCGCTCTATTCGAGGCCTCTCCAGCGGACACCCCAGCACTGGGACTATTCAACTCCGACGCAATGGTAGACGTGAGGGATACCGAAACGGATCCCAAGCAACCTTCGGGCTTAACGTGTGACTTGGCCGCCGCCTTGCTGAAATCTGACAGCAGTTTCACAATCTCAGCGTTTCCGGCTCTGAGCGCAAAATCCTTAGAAGCGCTTCCATGCAGGTCCACTGCATTCGGATCTGCGCCAAGCTTCAAGAGGTAACTGCAGAGTTCAATGTGACCGTATGTCGCAGCCAACATTAGCGGTGTCCGCCCACTAGCATCGACGGCCTGGAAATCCACCCCCCTTTCCACGAGAGCGATTATTGCTTCCAAGTCTCCCTCGATAGACGCTCTTCGAAACAAATTGTTCAACGGCGGTTTAGTCGGAAGCTTCATGATTGGCTGACGACGCTTCCCACGAACATGATCAAGAGCCCAATTTCGGCGCACCGGTCATTGTTGAACCTTTCAATTGGGCCTTTCTCGCATCTAAAACTGGAGGGTAGCAATCCATTAAGGGCGCTTCAAGATGCAGCAACCTCATAGTGAGCCAACTTTTGCGCCGCGCCGTGCTTGTCAAGTCTGAACAACAACCATAACGAGAGCACTTTACGGGCCTGCAGATCCAGAAAGCAGCCCATAGGAGGACTCACCCCATCCCTCTCCACCCCGCCCTTTGAACTTTCGCTAACACCGACAGGCCTTTGATCACAAACATTCAACGCGAGGCTATGTCCTTAAACACCTTCATGCGCAGCCCAACCTTAGCAGCTGGGGCCTGTGCCATCATGCTTTCACTTGACCCAGCCAATCTCACTTGCCATGCTAGGCTAGTCGGAACCTAGATGTACTTGCCTCCCTTGTAATCTCGTAGCGTCTGCCGAGCACCACCAGAGAGCCCTCTATGAAGAATTTAACGGCGCAGTAATGGCGTTGCTTGCAACGGAACTAAGTGATGAATTGTCATCTAGGAAGACCCCCAAAGAGCGACGGCAAAGAAAGGCCCCTCTCAAGAGAAAAAATACTTGCACAAATGGAGCAAGTTCGATATTTCAACAACCTAATACGGTTAAATTATCCGAAGACGAAACATTAAAATATGCAGATAAACTATATAACGCTAGAGGATTTATTCACTCAGAACTGCGGCCTTTACATACCGAACTTCCAGCGAGAGTTTAGTTGGACCAAGCACCCAGCGATGAAGATGCTGGAGGATATAGAAGATTCAGTAAAAATTAAATTAGGGGAACCAAAGTCCCATAATTTTTTTCTCGGAACGCTAATTTTATTGAAGCAAGAAGCAACGATTGGAGTCGTAACGGATAGTGAATTTATTTCAAATACGATATACACAGTTATAGATGGGCAGCAAAGATTAACGACCTTATCAATCCTTGCGGCAGTGCTGCAAGACAGCATTGCTAACACCTTAAATGATCTCTCGTCAATTCCCGGAGAAAATGACCTTAAAGAGAGGGTTTCAAATGACCTCATCCGAAAATCAGAAAATCTAAGGGGATGGCAGCGTTTTAGCGCAACGAGTCCCAGAGCATCCCCCCCGGAGAAACCCTTAATCATACGGTCAATCGACGCTGCGAGCCTAAAGGCGATAGATCAGTGGACCCTCAAAGGTAATCCAGGTGATTTTTATCAGTCTGATATTGCAATTTTTCTGCAATCCCGAATAGAAAACGTTGAGACAAAATCTATCTTTGCGGATCGACTCGCAAAGAATTCGAAGGTCCGCGAAGTAGGGGAGTCATTCCTTAACTACCTCAGCAACCCAAACTTTAAGTTTCTAATCTCTCAAGAGGATGCTGGCGTACTTCGGAGAACGCTAGAGAGGCTCGAGTTGCTATACGGGGGTCTTGACTATTGTGCTCTCTATGAGCCGTATGTTAATGAGCTCAGTTCGCAAGATCGCAGGACTCTACTTCGCGGCATTTATTTTTCTTTAACTTGTGATGTCTTGATGGAGCGCACATATGTCGTAACGCTAAAACCGGAAGATTCTGCTTTAGCCTATGACATGTTTCAATCTATTAACGGCACTGGTGTGCCGTTGACAACGATTGAGGTAATAAAGCCAGACTTAGTACAAAAGTTTATTGGTGCCTATGCGGTTCAAGTGCAGCCGAAAATCACAGCTATCGAAAATTTACTATCCACTATTACAAACGACCCAGAGAAAAAGAATACAAGAACCGCTGAATTAATCTGCGATATCGCCCGCACCTATGAGGGGAACACCTCCATAACGAAGATTTTTAGTGCTCAGCGAGGCTTCCTGAAGAGAGTTATCGACGAATCGAACAACAGTGAATGCCTCGAGTTCTTGGACCTCATGAAGCACGATTTAGCCTACAGGGTCTATTTCACGCGCAACAACAGCGATGTTGATCAGATGCGCTCTCACCTTATTCAACTAGGCTTACCATTTCACGACGCTGACCTTGTCGTCCTAGTGATGCTATACCTCAACGCCGCAAATCACGCGTATGCGCACAGGGTGATATCGGTTTTTTATTCAAAGCTAGCCTACCTAGATCCCCTCTCAGAGAGCGCGGCTTCGGCGAGAACGGATTTTGTGCATGCGACGAAGTCTTGTGCGGCTTTTTTCACCCTTTGGACTGGCCTAGGTCAAGCTCGATTTCCGGATGCCGTATACAAGTCGCTTTTTACTGATCTGGAAAATATTACTTTTAAGGACGGAAGACACAACCAGACATCAGCCTTCTTGAACAGGGTGTTTCGCCGAGCTCTGAACGATATATCAATGAACTCTCTTACGAAGCCTTTTGATCTTGAGAGCTGGGTAGCAGCATTTATCGTGAACCCAATATATAAATCAAAGAAAGCCGTTACTAGGTTTTCTCTTCTTGTAGCGCATCACGACACGCAGCCGGACTTAGATCTCGGAAAAGGCGGCATGCTTAAAGACGGTCCCGCCGGCTGCTCGTCTTACTTAAGCACCGATGGATGGCTTCGTCCTTCCAATAGAACAATTGAGCACATTGCAGTCCAGACACCCGATCTAGATCCAACACTCGACCATCTTGTCGACAAAGATATTTACGAGTTGGATCAAACCACAATACATAGGATTGGAAACTTAACTTTTCTATCGCCCGATGAAAACCCTGCCATCGGGCGAGCTTCTTGGCCATTGAAGTTATTTTTCTATTGGTCTCTGACCAATCGGGGAGTTGGTGGTGGTCACGTAACTAGTGACGATTTGTTGCGCAGTTTGGGAATCGAAAAGATTCCACCGTCCCTACCACAGCTAGCGGAGAGCGCAAACTTTGTTAACCACCTCGCACCGCTCGTCCAGTACGGAATAGAGAATAGGACTTGGACGCTCAACGCCATACAGTCAAGAGGGAAAAACTTAGCCAACAGAATCTACACTACCTTAACGAGTTGGCTTGTATGACTATGCTGCCGCAATCACTCGAGAGCCTTGGCAATATAAAGGTTGGCACTGCGGACACGAGGCTCGAGGTCATCGCTGGGCCTTATGTCAGATACTCGGACTGGGGGTATGTGCCCGTTTTACATGTTCGGGTGGAGAGGTCGGGTTTGGATTATTTGCTGCCTATTTCCGCCCGCTCACTAGCGAAACAACTGCAAGACTTATTAAACACTCATCAAACTTTTGTTGGGCTAAGATTCGATCTTAGGAAGACAGGGGAAGAAAAGACCTCCCCCTACGAGCTAAGGAAGATCTAAATTTCGATTTGAGGATGAAGATGAAAATAGCAATCGAAAAAGTTATAAAAAAGGAACGTGACGGAAGGGTATATTTTTTCGGAAGTATCCGCTCGTCATATGCTCGAAATGTAACCTTTGTCCCTGTGGTTGAACTGTCCCCGAAGACAAAGTTGGTGGAGCTTCTTGAAGACGGCTATCAAAGACCCGGCTCCATGCCACGGATGAACAAGTTTCGTGACTTTTTAAGAACCCATCCCCATAGCCTCGTTCCGCCGGTTATTCTCAGTGGCCGGGGTGGTTGGGTGTTTGAGCCGAGCCAAGGTGACACCGAAATTGGGCGCCTAATTGTTAACAAGCCGGCTGCAATTATTGATGGGCAGCATCGTCTCGGTGGTTACGTTTCCTTATATGAGACAGATGGTGTAGAGAAAGACGTCGACTTTTTGTTAATTGATAATCTAGATCTTCAGGCAGAGAAAGCGGAGTTCGTAATAGTTAATGACACTCAGCAGGGTGTTCCTAAATCACTAAGTCTATACAACAAACTAGACAACCCTGATTTAGAGGGAATCGGTTCGAAAGTCGACTCCGATTTTGTGAGAGTTGCATGGACTCTAGCAACACGTGATGATAGCCCGTTTGTGGGAATGATCGCTCGAGTTAAGGTCGGACCCGAACACCTCTTCGCACTCCATAGTGTTGCTCAATACATCGAAAAGATGTTTTCTCATGGCGCATTTGCAGACACCTCTCTCGAAGATAAAGCCACTATCGCCATTAGATACTGGCAAATTATCCAGGATTGTCACCCTAAACAGTTTGATGATCTCGGAAAGCTCGGGGTGCGGGGCCAAGGAAGGAGAGCTTTCGAATTCAAATTGCTTGAACTTACAGGATTTATTGCGTGGTCTCAGATCGGAACACAAATACTGGGCGGCGCTTTCAGGGCACTCACTCAGGAGATGGACTGGGACGCTGTAGAGGACAGCGTCCGGCATCTT